>CAYQFT010000043.1:0-23817 GCA_964416825.1 uncultured Porphyromonadaceae bacterium | reverse complement strand
GTGCTGCAACGGGTTCTGGTGGTGAGATCCGCGACCGGATGGCTGGAGGGAAAGCCAGCATTCCTTTAATTGGTACAGCCGTTTATATGACATCCTATCCCCGGCTTGGGGAGGGCAGAAAGTACGAAGATTCCATTCCACCGCGAAATTGGCTCTATCAGACCCCTGAAGAGATACTGATCAAGGCATCGAACGGTGCCAGTGATTTTGGCAATAAATTTGGGCAACCGCTCTTATGCGGAAGCCTGCTAACCCTGGAGCATTTTGAGGAAGGGAAGACCTATGGATACGATAAGGTAATCATGCTGGCAGGAGGGGTTGGGTTTGGAAATCGTGACGAAAGTTTCAAGGATACTCCGGAGCCGGGCGATATTATTGTAGTCCTGGGCGGTGACAATTACAGGATAGGCATGGGCGGAGGGGCTGTTTCTTCGGTTGCCACCGGAGAATTCGGAAACCGAATTGAATTGAACGCCGTTCAGCGGTCCAATCCGGAGATGCAGAAAAGAGTCTATAATACAATTCGCGCTCTCGCTGAGTCGGGAGTGAATCCTATCCGGTCCATCCATGACCACGGGGCAGGGGGACACCTGAACTGTTTGTCCGAACTGGTAGAGGAAACCGGTGGAGAGATTTACCTGGATCAACTACCTATTGGAGACCCGACACTCTCAGCAAAAGAGGTGATCGGCAATGAATCCCAGGAACGAATGGGCATGATTCTCGCTGAAAAGGACCTTGGGCAGCTTAGGCAAATTGCAAGCCGGGAGAGAGCGCCCATGTACGAGGTAGGAAAAATCACCGGCGATCACAGACTTCTATTTACAGACCGTAGGACCGGTGAACAACCCATCAACCTGGTACTTGAAGATTTCTTCGGAAAGCCGCCAAAAACTATTCTTACCGATCAGACTCAACAGGTATTATTTATGCCGATTGAGTTTGATTCCGGCAAGCTGGAGTTATACCTTGATCAGGTTTTGCAGATCGAAGGTGTGGCCTGTAAGGATTGGCTGACCAATAAAGTTGACCGCTCGGTCACCGGGAAAGGGGCCGTGCAGCAAACCGCCGGTGAGATACAGTTGCCGTTAAATAATCTGGCGGTTGTGTCTGTTGATTATCAGGGAGAAGCAGGTATTGCAACATCAATTGGCCATGCACCGGCAGCTGCCTTGATTTCGGCTGAATCGGGATCACGCCTTGCTGTTGCAGAAGCACTTACGAATCTGGTTTGGGCACACCTCGTTGATGGGCTGAAGTCAGTATCCCTTTCAGCCAACTGGATGTGGCCCGCAAAAAATCCTGGTGAGAATGCCAGGCTCTATCAGGCAGTGAAAGCCCTCAGTGATTTCTGCTGCGACCTGGGAATCAATGTCCCGACAGGCAAGGATTCCATGTCCATGACCCAGAAATATCCGGATGGCACCGTGGTTTATTCGCCCGGGACTGTAATTGTATCCTCGGCTGCAGAAGTAACCTCTGTTAGAAAAACCGTTAAGCCAGTACTCTGTCAGAACTACTCTTCAACCCTGATTTATATTGATTTTTCTGATGGAAAGTTCAGCCTGGGAGGCAGCAGTTTTGCTCAAATCCTAAACCGGCTCGGAAACGAAGCACCGGATGCAGCACCCGCAATTGAATTCGGTAAGAGTTTTAATGCCATTCAATCGCTTATTGACCAGGGATTGATCCTGAGCGGCCATGATGTTTCCTCCGGCGGCCTGATCACAACTTTACTCGAAATGTGCTTTGCCAATCAATCAGGTGGAGCATCCGTCGATCTTACTAAACTGCCTGTATCCGGTCTTATACAGGCCTGTTTTTCGGAACAGCCCTCCCTGATCATACAGGTGGAAAACCTTGGCCAGGTTATGAACATACTGGATATCGCAGGCGTACGAAGCTATATTATTGGCGCTCCAGTTCAGGAAAGAGTTCTTTCGATCAGGGGTGTCGATTCTAATGTTAGCCTCGATATAGACTCGCTGCGCGATAAGTGGTACAAAACTTCCTATCTCCTGGATCGAAAGCAATCGGGAAAGGAACATGCATTGGCCAGATTCGAAAATTATAAAAAGCAACCTCTGAAGTTTACATTCCCGAAAGGATTTACGGGTAGTTTTGCTGATCACGGAATTAACCCAAAAAGGAGAAAAGCATCAGGGATTCGTTCAGCAATCATACGCGAAAAGGGTGTGAACGGTGACCGTGAGATGGCTTATGCAATGTATCTGGCGGGATTGGACGTAAAAGACGTTCACATGACAGATTTGATATCGGGGCGTGAAACGCTTGAAGATATCAACCTGATTGTTTTTGTTGGAGGGTTTTCAAATTCTGATGTACTAGGTTCTGCAAAAGGCTGGGCCGGAGCATTCCTGTATAATCCAAAGGCTAAGAGAGCACTGGAGAACTATTATGCAAGGCCCGATACGCTGAGTCTGGGTGTTTGCAATGGATGTCAGGTGATGATGGAACTCGATCTGGTTTATCCCGGAAGAGAGAACCATCCGAAAATGCATCTTAACAAATCTGAAAAATTTGAATCAGGTTTTGTTAATGCGGATATTATGCCGAATAATTCCGTCATGCTGGGATCTCTGGCCGGAACCCGGCTGGGGGTCTGGGTGGCCCATGCTGAAGGTCAGTTTGTTCTGCCTGAGCCGGTTTCTGCCTATCAGGCCCCGGTTAGATTCAGCTATTCCGGATATCCCGGAAATCCTAACGGATCTCCTGAAAATGTTGCTGGATTGTGTTCCGTGGACGGACGCCACCTGGTTATGATGCCGCACCTCGAAAGGGCTTTCTTGCCATGGCAATGGCCATATTACCCGGCCGGCAGACATGGTGACGAACTATCCCCATGGCTTATGGCCTTTGTGAACGCCCGGGAATGGATTAAAACCTGCTAGATCCGTCCCAGCAATGGGTACAGAGTTTTTCCTTGGGTAGACCAATGGCATTCACCAAGTCAGGCAGATCCTGATACATGAGGGAATCAAGACCGAGGTTTGTCGCAATCTGCTGAACCATAGCTTTATACTTATAGCTGGATGGATCAGCATACTCTGCAAAATTCTTCTGCTCCCCCTCCAGTTGCGTAATGGCTTTTCGTGTGGCCAGTTCCATTGTACTTCTCGATTGTGAAAAGTTCAGGAACATGCAGGGAAATGTCAGAGGAGGGCATGCAATGCGCATGTGAACCGCCTCAGCACCACAGGCATGAAGATCACGCGTGTTGTCTTTCAGCTGGGTTCCCCTAACAATAGAGTCATCGAGGAAAACGATACGCTTCCCTTTTACCAGGTCGGCATTGGGTATGAGTTTCATTTTTGCCACCAGGTCTCGTGTGTCCTGATCCTGAGGCATAAAACTCCGGGGCCAGGTCGGGGTGTATTTGGTATATGCCCTCTTGTATGGAAGCCCTCTCTGGTTGCTGTAACCCAGGGCATGTCCCACGCCTGAATCAGGAATTCCACATACGAAATCAGCTTCAACGTTATCCCTTTTTGCCAGTGCTGCCCCACATTGATAACGGGATTCATCAACATTGATGCCTTCATAATGCGAAGGGGGATAACCATAATAAACCCAAAGAAAAGAGCAAACCTGCATTTCTGAGTTGGCTGGTCGCAACGTTTCCATTCCGTCTGCAGAGAGCCTGACGATTTCTCCCGGACCTACATAATAGTGCGTCTCATAACCTGTATTGGAAAAAGAACAACTTTCCGATGCAGCACAGAATCCATTGATGTTTTTCCCGATTATAACCGGGGTCCTGCCCAACTTATCGCGGGCTGCAATCAGGCTGCCTTCGGTCAGGATCAGCATGGAACATGAGCCCTGAATGTGGCGGTAAACATTTTCTATTCCAGAAACAAAATCCTGCTCCTGGCAGATAAGTTTGGCTATAAGCTCCGTATGGTTGGTGAACCCCTGAGTTGTTTCCATAAACTGGCTTCCCAGGTCGAGAAACATGTCGGTGAGCTTGTCTATGTTATTAATCTTACTGACTGTTACCAAAGCAAACTTTCCCAGATGCGAGTTCAGAAGAATTGGCTGGCTATCCGTGTCGCTAATTATGCCGATACCCTGATTCCCCTTAAATCTGGCTAATTCTGATTCAAACTTATTCCTGAAATAGGCATTTTCAAGACTGTGGATCGATCTCTGAAAACCACTCCTGGAATCATAGAAGGCCATGCCACCTCGCTTGGTTCCAAGGTGTGAGTGATAATCCGTGCCATAATACACCTCATTTACGACATCCCCGTTTGAAACAGATCCATAGAATCCACTCATTTTTTTAGTATAAAGGTTGAAAATGGCTGAAGATAAATGGCTCCGCCGCCGGATTTGAAAACACTATGGGTGCCATACTGCATGGTGAATTCCCCTATGTCAGCAGGTGCCGGTATGCGCTGCAACTGGCTGGAAATATTGATCAGAACCATGATTGTTTCGTTTTCAAATATTTTGCTAAACCCGATTACTTTGCGTCCTTCCAGCATCAGAGGCTGAAATTGACCCTGCCTGAGGGCCGGAGAACCATTCCGGATTTCGATCAGGCTTTTGTAATGGTGATAAAGCGATTGGGGATCCTCTTTTTGAAAGGTTAAAGGCTTAACAGTCTGAGAATTGGTCGCATACGGGATTTCCCAATGCGTTTGTCCTTTATCCTCCCCCTCAACATTCCACAGGAAAGGCTCGCGGATGTATTCATCAGGTTTTTCTCCGAGCATCCCGATCTCTTCGCCGTAGTATATGAAGGGGTTTCCAGGCATGGTCAGCAGCACGGATGCCGCTGCTTTGGCCTTGTTCAAATTGTTGCCAACCTCCGTCATGATGCGATTCATATCATGATTGGAAAGAAAGATAGCATCCTGATGCGTTCTGGTTTCCTTGTCATAAGTGTCCTTTATCTGCATCCATGTCTGTAAAACATAGTGATCAGTCTCATCCTGCAGGGTCTTGCGGATACTGTCGGCAAGCTGAAAATTGAAACAGGCGGTCATCCGGTTGTTGAGGTAGGGCGCGATTTCCTTTGAAGCACCCCATACCTCCCCGAAAATGAGTGCATCCTTTTTAATTTTCAGTACTTCGTTTCTGAATTCTTTCCACCATTTCAGGTTTTTTTCAACCTGATCCTCCGGATAGATATACTTGGCAGCATCCAGCCGGAAGCCGTCGATACCGACATCTTTCAGCCAGAAAGAAGCGATATTGAATATCTCCTGCTTAACTCTGGTGTTTTCGAAGTTTAAATCGGGCATTTCCCACCAGAAGAATCCATAGTATTTTGATCCTGTCATCTGCTTGCCTTGCGCGTTTCGCACAGCATGCCAGTGAAAGGGTTCAGCATCAAAATCGCTCTTCTTGTCAGACCATATGTAGTAGTTCCGATAGGAATTATCCGGGCTCTTTGAGGCTTCCTGAAACCACTTGATGCGGTTTGATGTATGGTTAATTACCAGATCGAGTAATACCACCATCCCGCGTTTATGTGCTTCGGCAACCATTTTTCTGTAATCATCCAGGGTTCCGTAGTCAGGGTGTATCGAGTAATAGTCACTTACATCGTATTTGTGATAGGTTGGGGATGGGTGTACAGGAAGAAGTCAAAGACCTCCAATCCCCAGATCCTTCAGATAATCGAGTTTAGCCGTCAGACCCGGAATGTCACCGATACCATCGCCGTTGCTGTCATAGAAGGACTGAACAAATACCGAATAATAAACACGTGTATCATGCGGCACAGCTACTTCCTGGGAATTACCCGGTATGTTCATCGAAAGAACAGATACAAATGCAAGAAAAAAAATATAATTTCTTTTGATCATAGACAGTTACTTCTTGGTGAAAACCATATATCCCCAGGCACCAAGCTTGATTTCGGAGGAGGAGGGCTTCATTTTTTCCTTAGTGAAATAATTTACATAAGTACCAGATATCTTATCGGTATCTAGTTTAACTGAGACTTCATCGGGGCTGAAATTAAGAAGTGTCAGGACCTTATTAGTCTTGATTTCCCGAAGATAAGCCATCACCTTTTTATCGCTTCCGGTTGCCAATCGTGTATAATTCCCCCCGAATCCAGGGTTCCAAAGCGCTTCGTTCTCTTTTTTCAGGGTATTGAGCTTTTGATACAAGGAGAAAAAAGGATGATCCTTCCACTCAATAGGATCGCGCTCAAAGAACTTCAGCCTTTTTGATGAGCCGGCCTCCTGTCCACTGTAAATCAGAGGGATGCCCGGAATTGTGTAGGTGAAAACTGTCATGGCCTCAGTGGCTTTTCCCATTCTTTCCCATTCCGTACCGTTCCAGGAATTCTCATCATGATTGGAGGTGAAATACATCCTGATATCATGGCTGTTATAATCTTTTGCAGCTCTTTCAAAGTAGGCATCGATAGCAGCAACATCTGCTTTTCCCTGGGCAACCTGATTCATGATATGGTGCAGTTCCCAACCGTAGGACATATCCATGGATTTTTCGTGGAGGAAACGCTGCTCGGCCTCTGCAAGCATGAGCACATCGGGTTTCACTTTCTGAAGGGCAGGGCGTACCTCATTCCAGAAATCAACAGGTACCTGATGCGCAACGTCATATCGGAAGCCATCAATACCCACTTCGGTCAGCCAGAATTTCATGGCATCAATCTGATAGGCCCGGGTTCCGGGTTGATTATAGTCGAACTGGACAACGTCAGTCCAGTCCCAGGGCGAATACATGTTGCCGGAGCTGTCCCTGGCATAAAACTCAGGATTGCTGGTTACCAAAGGATTATCCCAGGATGAATGGTTAGGAACCCAATCAATGATCAAATACATGCCCAATTCATGTGTTTTTTTCAACATGGTTTTGAAATCATCCATTGTGCCGAACTCCGGGTTCACATCCTTGTAGTCCATCACGCTGTAATAGGATCCAAGGGGGCCCTTCCGGTTTTGTATCCCGATTGGATTAACCGGCATCAGCCACAGTATTTCAACACCAAGCTCCTTGAGTTTAGGCAACTGTTGGGTGAAAGCAGAAAAAGTGCCTTCAGGTGTATATTGCCTGATATTTACTTCATACATGACTGAAGATTTTATCCAATCCGGATGAACTACAGAGGTAGCTGGGCCGGTCTGAAGTACTTCAACTTGTTTAACTGTGCATGATGTGCTGATAATCAAGGTTAACAGCAATACCAGCGAGAAATGTATCCGTTTCATGATTGTCCTGATTATATGATACAAAAATGCCATCCGAAGCGAATAAAAATAGTCTTTTTTCCGGATGTCTGAAATATTAGGCAAATTCACCAAATTCTAGCCTGCATATGGAATACGATTTTGTCATTATGGGATCCGGCTTTGGCGGATCAATATCCGCAATGCGTTTGGCAGAACGCGGTTATAAAGTATTAGTTGTTGAACAGGGCCGAAGGTTCTCTCCTGCCGATTTCCCAAAGCGTAACTGGAACCTGGTGAAATGGTTATGGGTGCCGGGACTCAGGTTTTACGGTTTTTTCCGGATCAGGATATTCCGCCATATCACGGTCCTGGCAGGTGCAGGAGTTGGCGGTGGATCGCTGGTCTATGCCAATACGCTCCCGGTGCCTGATTCTCTTTTCTTTAAATCGGGTTCATGGAAGGATCTGGCAGACTGGGAACAGGAACTCAAACCCCATTACCGAACAGCCATGCAAATGCTGGGAACGAAAACCAATCCAAAATTCGGACCGGGTGATGAGGCTTTGGAAAGGTTGTCTGAAAACATTGGAAAGAAGGATTCTTTTCATCCTACCGAGGTTGCTGTTTTCTTTGGAGAGCCCGAACAGAAGGTTGCTGATCCCTTTTTTAATGGTGAGGGCCCTGACCGGGAGGGATGCCGGTTCTGCGGCGGATGCATGGTTGGGTGCCGGTATAATGCAAAGAACACCCTGGATAAAAACTACCTTTTTCTGGCTGAGAAGGCGGGGGCGCAAGTTATGGATAGGACACGCGTAGCGGATGTCATACCGAATAGTGTGGATGGCAGTGAAGGTTATCGTATAAAAGTGAAGCAGACCGGCGGATTCAAGCATCAGGAAATAAATACTAAAGCATTTATATTCTCGGGAGGAGTGCTTGGAACCGTTCCCCTGTTGCTTCGCTTGAAGAAAACGAGCCTCCCCTTGCTGTCAGACCTTGTTGGAACGGGGATCCGGACCAATAATGAAGCGTTGATCGGCGTTGTCAGTAAAGATAAAACCAAAAAATTCTCGGAAGGGATTGCCATCGGTTCAATTGTTCACACCGATGAATTCAGTCACCTGGAGCCTGTGCGTTATCCATCCGGGTCGGGTTTCTGGCGGCTGCTGATGGCTCCCATGATTTCGGGAAAAACCCTTTTAGGAAGAATTGGCCGGATACTGAAGGATTTTCTGGTGCATCCGGTTGCCAATTTTCGTGTTTACTTTACCGGAAACTGGGCCGACAGGACCCAGATCCTTTTGTTCATGCAGACCCGCGATTCGACACTTCGGCTGAGCCGGGGCCTGTTAGGACTTCGCACTCGGGTTGAGAACGGCACAGCGCCTTCAGCTTTTATCCCCGAGGCTCAGATGCTGGCCAATCAGTATGCAAAAATCATAGATGGTAAACCGTTGGTTCTGCCAACGGAGTCGTTATTCGGAATTCCAACAACCGCTCACATCCTGGGCGGAGCCTGCATGGGCAAGGATTCCGGCAGCGGGGTAATCGACAAGGACCATAAGGTTTTCGGGTATGAAAACCTGTTTGTTATTGATGGGGCTGCGATTTCAGCCAACCCTGGTGTAAACCCCTCCCTCACCATTTCAGCTCTTGCCGAACGTGCTTCGGGGAAACTTTTGGAACAATACCCGAGAACATAAAAATGGCACATGAAATCCCTTATTTTAGGACCAACCAAAACATCAGGATATGAAAAAGAGAATTAGTATGTATTTGCTGCTGGCCTTTGCCCTGCTATCCGCAGCAAGTTGGGCACAACAGAAGAAAACCCTCACCACCGATGATTATAAAAAGTGGGAACGTCTTTCCATGATGGGTGTCAGTCCTGACGGACAATGGGTGGCCTATCGTGTTCAGCCGGACGAGGGAAATGACACCCTTTACCTCCTGAATACGAAGAATGACAGTATTTACAAGGAGGCCTTTGGTTCCGGAGTGCAGTTCTCAGCCGATTCGAAGTGGGCAGCCTGGAGAATTGGCGTTTCAAGAAAAACTGAGGAAGAAATGCAGGAGAAAAAAATGCCGGTGCATTATAAGCTCGCCGTCATGAACCTGGCAACTCTGAGCAAGATCGTGTTCAAGGAAGTCAGTTCCTTTGCCTTTCCAAAAGAGGGCACCCTGCTGGCCATGTCCATGTACCCACCAAAAGATTTTAAAGGGAAAGGGAATGACCTGGTTATTCTTGATCCGGTTACGGGCGTAACCCGGAATATCGGAAATGTAAGTGGTTTTAGTTTTAACAAAAAGGGCGACTTTCTTGCCTGCATCATACAACCTGCCAATGCAGCCGGCAATAGTGTTGAACTTTATGATCTGAAGAAGAGTATTATTCACATCCTTGCCAGTGATACCTTACCTTTCAGCTCACTGACATGGACCCGTGAAGGTAACTCACTTGGGTTTTTGCACCAGGTAAAAGATACCGGGTTTATTGAAGAAAATCAGGAGATTGTCCTATATAAGAATCTTTACAAGGGGTTGATGAAATCCGTTTACAGGCCGGATACGGTCAGCGGTTTCCCGAAAAACATGAGGATTCAGGATTCCAGACTGCAATGGTCCCTGGATGAGACCGCTGTTTTCTTTGGAATTCAGTCATGGAATCCCAAGGAACATAAATCGGGAGTTAAAGCCTCGAAGGGGGCTGATAAAAAGAATGAAAAGCAGCCGGGAGTTGATGTATGGCATTGGAATGATCCGCAAATCCAGCCGCAACAAAAGCTCCAGTATAATATGCTGAAGAACCAATCCCATCTGTGCATGTGGATTCCGGGCGAGAACCGCTTTTTACAGATCGCTGATTCCCTGCATAAAGATGCTACCCTCTCGGGAGATCAAAAGAATGCCTGGATTTACACAACAAAACCCTATGAACCGCAATTCAGGTTAACCTATGGTGATTATTTCAGGGTGGATCTTAAAAGCGGAAAACGTGAACCGATGCTGAAAAAGTATACGGGATTCGTAGCAGCCTCTCCTGCGGGTAAGTATGCACTTTTTTTCAGGGAAAAACATTGGTGGACCTATGATCTGGCCACGGGTAAAGAAACAAATCTTACCGGGAATCTTGAGGTTCCATTCTGGGATATCAAGGACGATCATCCGGCTGAGGTGCGTCCTTCCTTTGGTTCCGGTGGATGGATCAAGGATGATAAGGCCGTTCTGCTGTATGATGAATTTGATGTTTGGTCGGTTAAACCAGATGGATCTGGTGCTGTTAAGCTGACATCGGGCCGCACCGATCAGTTGGTTTATCGGGTCACCAGGCTCGAATATGAGAATAATTATCTGGATACTAACGAATTGATATATTTCACACTGAATGGGGATAAAACCAAAAAGACCGGATATGCCCGCATGAAATGGGGAGCCCAACCTGAAATTCTGATGCTGGAAGATCAGATGGTGACGGGTTTGACCAAAGCATTGAAAGCAGATCAGTTCGTATTTACTACGATGACCTATGAGAAATCACCCTCTCTGTTCAGGACCGATCTGGCTTTCAAAACCCGGGACACTATTGCTACCTCGAACAAGCAGCAGAAGGATTTTGCGTGGGGCAGGGCTGAGCTGGTAAATTTCAGGAATAAATCGGGCCAGGAACTGCAGGGAGTCCTGCACTATCCGGCTAATTTTGAAGCCGGCAAGCAATATCCGATGGTGGTCTACATTTATGAGATTCGTTCCAACAGCCTGTATAGCTATATCAACCCTTCTGATAAAAGTTCCTACAATGTGACAAATTATGTTCAGCAGGGATTCTTTGTCTTTCAGCCTGATATTGTTTACCGGCTGGATGACCCGGGACTGTCTGCTGTTGAATGTGTGGTACCGGCCGTGGAGAAGGTTCTCGAAACGGGCATGATCGACCGGAAGAAAATCGGACTGATGGGGCATAGCTGGGGTGCCTATCAGACTGCCTTTATCATAACACAGACCGATCTGTTTTCCGCTGCTGTGGCTGGAGCACCGCTCACCGACATGATATCTATGTATACGGAAGTCTATTGGAATTCGGGCACACCCAACCAGCAGATCTTTGAAACAAGCCAGGGCCGCTTTACCCGTCCTTACTGGGAAATTCTGGAGAATTACATGGCGAATTCCCCGATGTTTCAGGCCGCCAAGATCAAGACTCCGCTACTGATGACCTTCGGGGATCAGGACGGCGCCGTCGACTGGCATCAGGGGATCGAACTATACACTACCATGCGCAGAATGCAGAAACCTCTGGTTATGCTTGTATATGCCGGGGAGAATCATGGATTGGCAAAAAAGGAGAATCAACTGGATTATACCCGCCGGATTAACGAATGGTTTAACCATTATCTTCTTCAGCAGGAACCGAAGGAGTGGATTACCAAAGGTGTTTCCTATGCAGAGAAAATGAAAAAGGAGGAACCCGCAAAAGAAGTGAAATAGGCTTAAAACTCCAGTATGACGTTGCCTTTTTTCGGTACCGCCCTGTAGATCGCTTCAGCATCTCTCGAGTTGATGACAAGCGAGATGGTGGGCTGGTAGGGCGCAGGTTTATTGCGAATCACACTTCTTGTTAGTTCCTTCAGGAATTTATACCTGTCACTGTAATCAAAACGGAACCGGGGCCAGAATTGAGGAATAGAATCCGGGAGTTGACCCGTAATCTGAACCCGGATCCCATGATTGAGGTAAAGTCTGTACATCACGGGTTCTGTGAGGGTGGTGTCAGGAATGATTTCCGTCATCTTGGCTGCTTCAATCGTATCTTTCGGTGCGATCACCTCTTGAAACTGATCCTTCGAAATGGTTGCATCATCCTTCTGAATCGTAAGGGGGTTGTGAAAGAGAACATATTTTTCTGCTACAGAAAGGTGTTTGAAAAAACTGCTAGACTTTTGTTCAAGGATAGGAGTTTTATGCAGCACGATTCCTTTGATTTCCAGATATAAAAACTTATCCTTCAGGTTGATACGAAGCCCAATGGAATCATCATCCGACATGGCGAGTCTCGAATCAAGGCTGGTTTTCCTTTCAAGGAGGTTATCGGGATAAGAGAGAATGACCTTGTTATTCTTAATGCTGGCCATTTCCGTTTTGAACTCTTCGATAAAACTGTGTGGGGCTTTCATGGCTGAAATCAGGAGCCAGGAAAGGGCTCCGAGAATTATCAGACCCAGCAGAAAGGCTGTTATTTTCAGTGCTTTCAAAACAGTAGAATTAATAGATTATCACTTTTGAACCGATGGGCATTGTATTATAAACCACTTCGAGATCTTCATCCAGCAGCCTGATGCATCCGTGAGTCACTGGCAGTCCCATTCTACGTTTGTACAAGGTTCCATGGACCATATAACCATCACCGATTGCAAGTTTATAATCACCTAGCGTATAAGCATCAAATCTTGATTCATGGCCTGGTGGTGGAATGGGAAGGCCTTCCTCAATAAAGGCCCAATCGGGTTTTGCCCACACCGGGTTTTTTTGTTTCGATTGAACAGTATGAACACCCCGTGGCGTTTTGAACTCATAATTTCTTTTGGTTGCGATTAGCCGGGTGTTCTTACCGGTTGAGCACCTGCCCTCCCGGATGAGTACTTTACCATTGTAAAGATAGAAACGGTTATCAGTGGTATTCACTATCAGGTAAGGCCCCTGGGTAGTCAGCTTGTCGATTTTTTTCTCCAGCAAGGCAATCTCTTTATTGACTTTAACTGAGTCAACCGCAATTTTGGATATGGTTAAAGAAGTATCCTTTCCGAGGCCTCTCGCAAGGGCAAGTTCAGGACCTTGGGGAATAACAACAAACAAAAGGTATAAGCAAAAAACGAAAAAAAGAATAACTCCGAAAAAAGCTGCGATCCAACCCAGTATTCTCTTAACCAATGATTTCCGGGGCTTTTGAGGTTGCCCTGAACTTAAGCCTGAGGGCTGACCCGGTTCAGCGGAATCAACCAGAAATTCTCTTTCGGTCATGGTTTTGGTCTTTTTATTACTTCAGTTAACGGTTGAAGGGATCCTACTATTGTCACGGCCGTACCCACAGAAACCTGCCTGTACAAATCTGCCATCTGGTCATTATCGAGTGCAACACATCCGTCAGTCCAATTTACTCCCTTTCCTCCACCTCCGTGAATCTCGATCAATCCGCCTATTTTAGCGTTCCGGTGAATGGTTTTGTTGCGGATACCTTCCTGAAATCTTCTTTTATCCTCGTCGTTTGGATAGTTGACCAGCAAGGCCAGAGAGTACTTAGTCTGCCTTCCATCTTTCTTTTTAGTGATCTTATACTTTCCCTCAGGAGTAGCCTTGTCGCCTGAATATTTTTTTTCGCCGATCCAGTTTTTACCCAGTTCAACGTCATACGTTTTTTTCAGGGATCCGTTTTTGTATAAGTAGCATTTTCCTGCGAATTTATCAACAACAATGGCAACGGATTGATCCTGCGCTGATTCTTTGATTGTCTGATCGACCCATCTTTTCCACATCGATAAATTAGCAAAATAATCTGTGAGGAGGTTTTGGGTATGTCGGGCGACATCCGAAAGGTTTGCCTTGGCTGATTCCAGTTTGGTTCGACAAACTTTATAATTCTTTTGCTCAAGGTTCTGAATGGCTTCATTAAGCAAAAGCAGACCCTGAGAATATTTTTTATTGATGCTGGTCGGGAGGGGGAGCCGGCTGTAAAGTTGCTCTATTTGGGCCGTATCTCTTTTGGCTTTTTCTATATCAGACTCAATGGCAGCCAGGAACCCCACAGAATTCTGTGTTGCAATTTTAGGACTGGCCAGAGCCAGTTGTTCCGCGCGTATGGCAAGGGTACGAACCTTGCTGTAGTCGCGCTTAAGAATAAACTTCTCGTTTTCTGTCCTCCAGAAAACCATTGCTGAATCGTACAAAACCACTGCATCACGTAATGCCTGGGGAATAAAATCGGGCGCAATCGTGTTCTTTGCAATGGCAATGGCGCTGTTTGCCTTATCCAGTTCCTGATCAGGTGGTTCCGGGGTTCCCCAGTAAAAAATTCCCGCAATGGTGAGCGGAATTAGAACCACAAAGGAGATGAGGGCAATCCGGTATTTTTTTTTCAGTCTTCGGGCCATTCCGTGCGGTTGATTTAAAAAACCCCGGAACCTTTTTGATTCCGGGGTTTACTAAAAGATCAAAGATTATGCCTTATTGGGCTTATCTTTTTTTAACTTTTGCCATTACTTCGGTCAGCTCGGTGTTGATACCAGTAGCTTTTTCTTTCAGAGCTTTTGCCTGATTAGCAGCGTTGATGATATCATCACTTGCCAGTTTGTTGTTTACTTCGCCTACACCAGTTTCGATGGTAGCCAGTTCAGCTGCGATAGCTTCCAGAGCTGCTTTGCCTTCTTTTCCTTTAGGAGCTTTGGCAAGCATTTCTTTGTTCTGTTCCATCAGGGTAGCAACTTCTGCCAGATTAGCTGCAGTTTCCTGTTTCAGCTGTTCTTTCTTAGCAGTAGCGTTGTTAGCAACGGTCTGAGCCATAGCGGTGGTAGCGGTCAGCTTGGCAACTTCGTCTTTGTAGTTGGAGAAAAGTTTTGATTTTTCTTTTTCAACAGCTGCAAGAACAGTGGTCAGTGAATCCTGAAGAGCATTGAATTCTTCGGGAACATAAAGATTAGCCTGAACTGCTTTGGTAGCTTCAACTGCAGCATTAGCAGCATCAACTTCAGTCTGGGGATACTTCTGGCAACCAGCAAATACGAGAGCCAGACCTACGATTGCAACACCGGATAACAATTTGATTTTCATTTTTTAATTCCTCCGTTTAAGGTATTAGTAATAATGATGATTAAATTCTGATTTACTTTTTAAAAGAACCAATTTTTCTATCAGGATATCCTTTTAAAATTCGCTACAAAAGTATTGGTTTTTTTTATACAAACGTAAAAATGACGTATTTTTTTTTCCAATTGCCATGTAGTTACTAACACGCGTGTCAACAATGTGGTAAAACTGTTTTATAATCAGCGTAATAACTCAAATTTTTCCTTCGAGCCGGAACTTTGTACGGATCTGTTTTTCGTCACGAGTAATGCGAAGAGTAATACTTTGACCTTCTTCTCCGTGCAGAATGTGATTAAAATCATCTAATGTCAGGGTGTAGGCAGGGATATAGTTAATATTTTCTATCCTGTCACCGGGTTTAATGCCGGCACGATCGGCAGCAGAGCCCTCCATAACACTGTAAACTGTAAAAATAGGTAGCATTGGGTAGGGTTTTTCAATCTCCATGCCGCTCCGGTTATAAGTAAAAGCGGTATGAAACCATTTATTCGGTTTAAGGTACATGGCGCCCCCGGGAAAATCCATGTAAACAGTAAACCTCCTGAGAATATCATTACCCATGATGCCATGGCGTACCGGGCCAAGGGCAATCTGACAGATAGCTGCAGAAGACGGGTAGGAAACGAGGGGGTTCCGGAAGGAGTACGGGCCTATTCGTGCCTGGGGCAGTCGGCCATTAACACCTGTAATATCTCCATTCAAACCTTGTCCAAGCATGGCTTTCACGGTTTTATCGGGTACACGGATTCCCGGATCCGACTGGGTTGCGATCCAGAATGAAAGGCTTGCCCCTGTATCGATAAGAAGGTGGGTAATCAATTCCGACCCATCCTCCTGAACAAATGTTACATCAGTATAGGCTTTGCCGGCTTTAATGGTCAGCGGAATTCTGGAATAGCTCCTCTTTAGGTGTTTGTAGTTAAACGATCTGCGCTCGTGAAAGAGTATCGTCTTTTCTACGGGATCTAGCTGAATAATGAATTGGTTAAATAGTTCAGACCCGATTAATCCATTTACCTGAAAACCCAATTGCTTGGAAAGTTCGAAATGGTTAGCCGTAAGAATAAAAACCTCACCAGAATCCTTTACTAGTCCACGTCCAAGACCATCCTCATGGTCAATGGAAATCCGATTACCTGTTGAATAGTAAGCTTCTGCAGAAGATCCATCTCCCAATCCGGTTACTTTTACCATCCGTACTGAATTCAGCTGCAGTGTATCAACACCTGTCATTTCTGTTATGATAGAGTTTGTGATTCCGGAATCAAGAACAAATCGCAGCGTGGGTGATTGATTGATCCTCATGGGAATGATGATCAGATTCTGGGAGAAATCAAAAGGCATCTTCAGGCTTACATCCTCGGGTACTGTGAAACGGAACATGGACTTGCCCTGAGGTTGCCCGGAAATCCAGGAACCCAAACACAGTAAGCAAAGAAGAACAGGTGCTTTCATCCTTTTACAACCTGCACTAAAATAGATATATATCAAGCTCGAGATTCACGGATCCTTAACTAGTTCATAAATGCCCGCTTATGCTTTATAATCGCAGGGAAAGGGAGTCCTTTCCAGAAATAGAATATTCATGTACCCGCAATCAAGATCAAAAATGCAGGCACGAATCATTTTGCAAGCCTTTTCACATCATCACGGTCTGTTACGAACAGAACCGAAGCTGCAGCGATCAGCATGGATACTCCGCCGAAAACCAGCGCATATACTGCATGTCCGCCGAATAGATGCCTTGTAAGAAAGCCGAGAATTGTGGCAGCCAGGATCTGCGGTATCACAATGAAAAAGTTGAAAATACCCATGTAAACACCCATTTTGGTGGCAGGAAGCGAACCCGTAAGTATTGCATAAGGCATCGACAGAATACTCGCCCATGCGAGTCCGATACCGATGAATGGAATGAGCAGGAGGTTCTGGTCTTTAATCAGGAAAATGCTGCAGAGGCTTAACCCTCCAATTATCAAGGCAATGGCATGGGTTATTTTCCGGGAAGAGATTCGGGCAATTACGGGTAGAAGGAAAGCAAACAATGCAGCAGCCCCGTTATAAACCCCGAACAGGACACCAACCCAATCTGCACCGTCATTATATAGTTGAGAGGTTGTATCGCTGGTTCCAAAAACATGGCTCGTTACCGCTGATGTGGTATAGATCCACATCGAAAAGAGGGCCAGCCACGAAAAGAATTGCACAATCGCAAGTTGACCCATTGTTTTGGGAATTCTTTTCAGATCTGTCAGGATTTCTGTAAGTCCGTTAACAATCCTGCGGCTAACCATATATCCGGCGAGGAGTTGCAGAATTCCGAAAACAACCAGTCCTAATCCCAAAATGTAAAGCTCTTGCTCAAGTTTAAGATAGTAGATCAGACTAGCCACGATCAGTCCGGCCAGTGTCCAGATGAGGCCGCCGTTCCTGAATTTATTTGCAGGATAGTCCTGGGTGTACTGAACCTCGTGACTCGATCCAGGCTGCTTGTCCTCAAAGCTTTCCAGCTCTTCAGGTGAATACTCTTTAGACCGGATAACTGTCCAGAGCACAGCGCAGATAAAGACAATGGCGCCGAAATAGAAGGACCATTTCACGGAGGGAGGGATTATCCCCTCAGGGGCCGTATTTGCTATGCCGAACCAGTTTGTGAATACATAGGGTAAGAGGGAGGCCACTACGGCTCCTATTCCGATAAAGAAGCTCTGCATGGCAAAGCCCTTGGTGCGCTGCTCTGAGGGAACATTATCGCCAACAAAGGCACGGAAGGGTTCCATAGAGACATTGATGGACGCGTCCATGATCCAAAGCAAGCCTGCAGCCATCCATAGGACCGGTGAGTTTGGCATAATGATCAGGGCTATTGATGCGAGAATAGCCCCAGCAAGGAAATAAGGCCTTCTTCTTCCTAACCGGGTCCAGGTTTTGTCGCTGTAATGTCCGATTATCGGCTGGATGATCAATCCGGTAACAGGGGCAGCAATCCAAAGGATGGGAATACTCTCTATGCTGGCGCCCAGAGTCTCAAAAATACGGCTCACATTGGCATTTTGAAGGGCAAATCCCATCTGGATTCCCAGGAATCCAAAACTCATATTCCAGATTTGCCAGAAACTTAATTTCGGTTGTTTGGTCATCGGTTTGCTTTTTAGATAGTCAATCAAATATAAGGTAAAGTCTATCCATTTAGGAAAACTATGGATTGGGTTGCCATACCAGCAGGGGTTTGAAAATCAAGTAATCGTTGTTTCAAACGGTTGAGCAAGACCGTAAAAAAAATCAGAAGCGGGTCGACTCGCGGATGATCAGCTCGGTTTTGATAACCTGATGTATAAAGGGCCGGACGACATTCTGGTTCAGCAATCTGTCAAGGAGGAGTTGAACCGAAGTCTGACCGATCTGGTAGGCATGCTGATCTACCGTGCTGATGGCCGGATTGGTAACCTGGGTAATCAATCCGTTCGAAAATCCAAATACAGAAACTGTTTCAGGAATTTTTACACCCATGTCATAGAGAGCTTTTACTACACCCGTTGCCGTGAATTCATTCACGGTAAAAAAGGCGTCGGGTGGATCTGGAAGGTTCATCAATTGCTTGGTTCGGATCAGGGCTTGTTTAAAATTGTCGCAATAAATAATCAGATCCCTGTTGATTTTCAGATTATTATCCTTAAGAGCATCAATGTATCCATTCCTCCGAAAATCAGCAATCTGCATACCGGGAGGCCCGGAAAGGTGGGCAATCTTGTGGCATCCGGTCCGAATCAGGTGGCAAACAGCGGCATAAGCACCTTGATAGTCATCCACAGTAACTTTGTCCGTAACGATTTCATCACAGATCCTGTCAAAAAGTACAAGCGGTACTCCATGGTCGAGTATATCTTGCAGATGATCAAAATTCCTGCTTTCTTTTGACAGCGAGATCAGTATCCCTTCAACCCGGCTGTTCATAAGGGCCTGAATCGCAATTAATTCTCTGTTGTATGATTCGTTGGACTGGTAGATCATGACATTGTACCCGGCATCGTAAGCCACATCCTCAATACCGCTGATCACGGAGGAGAAGAAATGATGGACGATTTCAGGAATTACCAGTCCGATGGTCTTGGTCCGGCTGCTTCTCAGGCTCAGGGCTATGGGATTGGGATTGTAATTCAACTTTTTCGCGAGATCATTAACCCTTGCCCTGGTTTCAATATTGATATCAGGGTGGTTTTTAAGCGCTTTGGACACAGTGGACGGTGAAATGCCGAGCTGTGCAGCGAGGTCCTTAATCGTAATATTTCCTTTTTGCAGCATCGTCGCCGAAATCGTTTGAAATCTTAAAAATATGAATAATTGTGCCATTCCCAAAGGGTTCTTTTCAGTGCTTCAGATCAAATCCTGATGAACCTGTTCGGGTTTTAGGTTTGATAGCCGGGAAACCGGCATTTATCAGTCAGAAGTACGCGGTTAAAAAACGCCATAACCCACTTGTATTGCATGTTCCAGACAGGATCGCAAAAAAAAAGAATATCTGCTGCATTTTTTCAGAAATCGGTTGAAATCAGGCAATCCGGGATTTCCCTAACGTGAAAAGGCTTGTCAAATGCCTGTCATTCTAATTTTCAGGCGCCCGGGTCGCATTTTTGCCTATATTTAACCCTAATAGTTACGTGAGTTTAACAATTAATTCATATTAACATTTACCAACAATGAAGAGAGATCGTTTTTCAATTCTCGGAAAACTGTTCCTGCCAGTGCTTACACTGCTGTTTATTGGCCAGATGGCCTATGCACAGCAGAGCCTAACGGGAATGGTTACGGATGCCCAGAGTGGCGAGGCCTTAATTGGCGCTTCGGTCAGTCTGAAATCTGATCCATCCAAAGGAACCATTACTGGGGTCGATGGGTCATTCAGGTTCTCAGCTTCCCAGGGGCAAACCCTAATTTTTTCCTATGTCGGCTACATCACTCAGGAAGTTACGGTCGGTCTGCAGACTACCCTGAATGTAGCTTTGACTCCGGCCACGGAAACCATTTCCGGAGTGGTAGTTATCGGTTATGGTACCCAGAAAAAGAAGGATGCCACCGGATCGGTCACTGCAATCAGTTCAAAAGATTTTAACCGCGGAAGCATTGTATCACCACAGCAACTGTTGGTAGGTCGGGCATCCGGGGTGCAGATTACGACGGGCGGCGGTGCTCCGGGTGAAGGTGCAACCATCCGGATCCGCGGGGGTTCCTCCATGTCGGCAAGCAATGATCCACTCATTGTGGTCGATGGAATACCTCTGGATAACGAAGGGATTTCCGGTATGAGGAACCCGCTGAATGCGATTAATCCGAATGACATAGAATCGTTTACTATTCTCAAGGATGCCTCGGCTACCGCGATTTACGGATCCCGGGCCTCCAACGGGGTTATCATTATCACAACCAAAAAAGGGGCTGCCGGAAGCAAGATGAAAATCACCTATGACGGCAAGGCCTCCTATTCGATAGTCGGTAAGACGATTGATGTCCTGAATGCTGAAGAATACAAGGCATTCTATCAGGAACTCTATGCCGGGAATGAAACCGCTCTCAAAGTGCTGGGAACTTCAGATACCGATTGGCAGAAGGAGATACTGAGCAATTCATTCGGACATGATCACAACCTGGCATTGACAGGTTCGGCCGGGACCATGCCGTACCGGGCTTCCTTTGGATATTCAGACATGAAGGGTATTCTCAAAACTTCCGCCATGGAGCGCTATACCGGTGCTCTGTCACTGGATCCTGTGTTCCTTGACAATCATCTGAAAGTCAGTATTAATGCAAAGGGAATGCGCGAAAATAACCGGTTTGCCAGCCGCGGTGCCATCGGTAGTGCAATCGGGTTTGATCCCACGCAGCCTGTATATGTAGAAGGCGGTAAATATGGCGGTTACTTCGAATGGTTGCAGCCAAACGGTAATCCGATAACGATTGCAACACAGAATCCGCTCGCACAGCTGATGATGCGAAATGACCTTGCATCGGTAAACAGGCTCTTGGGCAATGTACAGATGGATTATAAATTTCATTTTCTGCCTGAACTCAGGGCAAACCTGAACGTGGCAACCGACCTTTCGAATAGTCAGGGCTTTATTTCAGTTCCGGATTCTGCCCGCCAGAATTATGATATTGACGGCAGCGGGAAACCGATAGGAGGTATTGACGGCGAATACAAGCAGCAGAAGAAAAACGAACTGGTCGATTTCTACCTGAACTACGCTAAGGAGTTCGGAAAGAGCCGGCTGGATGTTATGGGCGGTTATTCATGGCAGCATTTCTACAGGAAAGGCAACTATTTTGAGGCCAATGCCGCCAGGACGATTACCAACAGCAATACCGACTATGAATCGGAAAGCTACCTGGTATCTTTTTTCGGCCGTGTTAACTATTCCCTGATGGACAAATATTTGTTGACCTTCACCCTCAGGAATGATGGTTCATCCCGTTTCTCGCCCGCCAATCGCTGGGGTCTTTTCCCATCGGCAGCATTTGCCTGGAAAATCAAGGAAGAGAGCTTCCTGAAAGACGTGGATGCCGTATCTGATCTGAAACTTCGTCTCGGATACGGGGTTACCGGCCAGCAGAATATTATGTCCGGTGACTATCCTTACCTGTCCCGGTACACTTTCTCTGAAATAACGGCTCAGTATCAGTTTGGCAACCGTTTCGTTACTACCCTCCGTCCGGAAGGCTATGATGCCAACCTGAAATGGGAAGAAACCGCCACATACAATATCGGGCTGGATTATGGTTTCCTGAAAAACAGGATTCTTGGCTCGGTTGAATATTATTATCGTGAAACGAAAGACCTGATCAACACCATACCCGTTCCCGCAGGGACAAACCTGACAAACCAGATTCTGACCAACGTTGGAAATCTGGTTAACAAAGGAGTTGAGTTCAGTATTTTGGGCAGGATTTTCTCCACTGAAGATCTTTTCTGGGAAGTGGGTTACAACTTGACTTTTAACAAGAATGAAATCACCAAGCTGACCGCAACCGACGATCCAAACTACAAAGGTGTATTCGTTGGCGGAATTGGCGGTGGTTACGGTAATACCATCCAGATTCACTCGGTTGGTGCTCCGGCTTATTCTTTCTATGTGTACGAGCAGGTGTATGATAAGGAAGGCAAGCCGATTGAAGGCCTGTATGTTGACCGCAACGGTGACGGCAAGATTTCTGCCGACGATAAGTATCTCTATCACAGTCCTGCACCGGCAGCCTTTATGGGATTCAACTCTCGTTTGAACTACAAAAACTGGGATTTCTCATTTGCCGGAAGGATCAACCTGGGCAACTACGTATATAATAACGTAAACTCCGGCAATGGAGTGAATGCTTACATGTACAACACAGCAGGTTATGCCACCAACGTGGTTCAGGATGCTGTTTACACCAGTTGGGTCAATCCGAAATACTGGTCCGATTACTATGTTCAGGATGCCTCCTTCCTGCGGCTCGACAACGTAAGTCTCGGTTATCAGTTCAAGAACCTGGCAAGCAAGAAACTTGACCTGTATTTGTCCCTTTCCGTTCAGAATGCTTTCGTAATAACCAAATACACCGGGCTCGATCCGGAAGTATTCAATGGTATTGACGGCAATATCTATCCGCGCCCGAGAATATTCATGCTGGGACTGAAACTTGATTACTAACAGAAAAACATGAATCAGATTATGAAAAGATTTTCAAAATATTCGCTCCTGGTGGCAGCCCTGATATTCGGATTCGCTTCATGCGTTAAAGATCTGGATACCGTGCCCCTGGATAAGGATGAAATAACCTCTGCAACCGTTTACGATAACCCGGCATCCTACTACCAGGTTCTCGCTAAGGTTTACGCAGGTCTGGCCGTGAGCGGCCAGCAGGGTCCGGCCGGTATGGCTGATATCAGCGGTATCGACGAAGGATTCTCGACCTATCTTCGCCAGTACTGGTGTGCACAGGAACTTCCTACCGATGAGGCAGTTATTGCCTGGAATGACGGTACCCTCAGAGATTATCATGACATGGACTGGACTCCTTCAGGGGAATTCATTACAGCTATGTATAACAGGATTTACTACCAGATTTCCCTCTGCAATGAATTCATTCGGGAATCCTCGGATGCTAAGCTTGATGCACGTGGAATTGACGGTGCCGACAAGACCAATATTCAGGGCTACCGTGCTGAAGCGCGCTTCATGAGAGCGCTCAGCTACTATCATGCCATGGATATGTTTGGAAATGTTCCCTTTGTTACAGAAGAAGATGCTGTTGGAGCATTCTTCCCAAAACAGATCCAGCGCGCCGACCTTTTCGCTTATATCGAAAGCGAGCTTAAAAGCATCGAACTGATGCTTCCGGCTCCTAAGACCAATGAGTACGGCCGGGCGGATCAGGCAGCTGTTTGGTCCTTACTGGCCAAGCTCTATTTGAACGCGAAGGTTTATATGGGTTCTGAGAAGAATACAGAATGTGCGACCTATTGCGAAAATGTTCTAAAGGCCGGCTATACCCTTGCACCAAATTATCAGCATAACTTCCTGGCCGACAACAATAAGTCTCCCGAAGTGATTTTCCCGATCACCTTTGACGGAACCCATACAAAAACCTGGGGAGGAATGACCTTCGTTATCCATGCGGCTGTTGGAGGTTCCCTGATGAAACCGGCCGATTTTGGCATTGATGGCGGATGGGGCGGAACCCGGGTAACCAAATCCTTTGTTCACAAATTCTATCCCGACCTGGAAGGATCGCTGAAGGTATCACCGGTGTATATCCC
>CAYQFT010000042.1:7754-24252 GCA_964416825.1 uncultured Porphyromonadaceae bacterium | reverse complement strand
AGGAAGAAGGTTACTCTTCAGTAACCCCGGCCTTCAGGCCGGGGGTTTTGTCCCACCCCAATAAGAATGTTGCGAGGCCTCTTAACCCCCCGAATAAATTCGGGGGCAACATATAGAAGCTCCTCCCAACCCTCAACATCACATTGGCACATTACCACATCAGCACATTAGCACATTGGCAAATTACCGCATTGAAATTCTCAGCTCTCCGCCAGCCGTAACTTCTTCATGCGTAATGTACGTCCTCTCCAGCGGCTGGCCATTCAATGTCATTGATTTGATGTAGAATTTATCGGGTGTAAGGTTCTCAGCCGTTACCGTGAATTTCTTGCCTCCGGGCAGGTTGAGGGTTACCTTACTGAACGACGGGGTGCCGATCTGGTAGATTCCATTGGCGGGATTCATCGGGTAGAAGCCCATGGCGCTGAACACGTACCAGGCCGACATGGCGCCGCAGTCTTCGTTGCCGCAGAGCCCATCGGGCTTATCGGTGAAGAGCGTGGTGCAGATGCGGTGAACGATCTCCTGGGTTTTTTCGGGAGCGCCGGCGAGGTTATACAGATAGGCCACATGGTGGCTCGGTTCGTTGCCCTGGGCATACTGACCCACCATGCCGGAGATATCGGGTGAGGCATTCTCGCCTTCCACTTTGGCAGTAGTATTGAACAGGGAATCCAGGCGGGCTATGAAGCGGTCACGGCCGCCCATCAGGCTGATCAGGTCATCGGGATTCTGGGGAACAAACCAGGTATACTGCCAGGAGTTGCCTTCGGTAAAATCATGTACATCATGACTGCTGTACAAGGGATTGAAATTCTGCCGCCAGCTGCCGTCGGCCATGCGGCCGCGCATAAACCGGGTTTCCGGATCAAACACATTCCGATAATTTTTCGACCGGTTCATAAAGTACTGATAATCTTCTTCCTTCCCAAGTTTCTTCGCCATCTGGGCAATGCACCAGTCGTCATAGGCATACTCCAGCGTCTGCGAAACCGACTGGTTCTCCAGGTCGGCAGGGAGGTAACCGAAAGCCTTGTAGTTCTTAAGTCCGCGACCGTCATCCATGGCGCTCTTCTTCATATCGGCATAAGCCTTCTCGTAATCAAACGGGAATCCCTTAAGGGCTGCATCCACGATCACCGGGATGGCATGATACCCGATCATGCAATTGGTTTCGCACCCTTCCAGCGTCCATACCGGCAGCAGTCCGCTCTCATCGGCATGGGCCAGCATCGCCTTTATCAAATCAGGAATGCGCTCAGGCTGCACCAGCGTAAACAGCGGGTGTGCAGAACGGAAAGTATCCCACAGGGAGTATACGGTATAGTTATTCCAGCCATCGGCCTGTTTAACCGTCCGTGCACTGTCGCTGCCCCGGTACCTGCCGTCACCATCAGAAAAAAGTGAAGGGGCAATCATCGAATGATAGAGTGCTGTGTAAAAGGTGGTCCGAAGCTTGTTGTCAGGGGTAGTGGCTTCAATCTTACCGAGTTCCCGGTTCCACTTTTCCCTTGCCTCCTTCTTTACTTTATCGAATTTCCACTCGGAATTCTCAATTCTCAAATTCGCCAACGCTCCCTGTTCATCCACCGGGGAGATTCCCACTTTCATGAGCAGCTCGCCCCCTTTGCCAAAGGAGAGTATTGCCTCTGTATATTTTCCGCTCACGTTGCTCATTCCGGGGTTCTCAAGTCCCGTTTTATAAAGCATGAAAGAAGAGATGGGCCGGTTGAAGACGGCGGCAAACCAAACCTGCTGATTGTTGGCCCACCCTTTGGATTTGCGGTATCCGGTGATAAGAGTATCATTTTCAACCCTGATGAAGGTGGCCTCCGGGGTATCCCAGTTGATGGCGAAGCCCAGATCCAGCACCAGATTGGCATCCTCTCCCTCAGGATACCGGTAGCGGTGCATGGCTGTCCGTTCCGTAGAGGTCAGTTCTACCTTGACCGGATTCTGACGGGTTAAGGGATCCCGCAGCGTGACCCTGTAATAGCCCGGTGCAGCGGATTCCTCGTCATGGGAAAAAAGAGCCTTGAAACGCTGGTGAAACTCTTTGCCACCGTGGTATTCTGAAGCCGGGATGTTCTGGGTGGTTGGCTGGAACAATATATCAGCAAGGTCACCGATACCCGTTCCGCTAAGATGCTTGTGGGAAAACCCTACTATTATCGAATCGGAATAGTTATATCCCGAGCACCAGTCCCAGCCGTTCGTACCATTGTCAGGACTCACCTGGACCATGCCAAACGGCACAACAGCTCCTGGAAAGGTATGGCCGTGGGCGGCGGTGCCGATGAAGGGATCAACGTATTTAGAATAGTCTTCGGTATCCTTATGGGAACAAGATATCAGAAGGAAGGCGAAAGGCGAAAGGCGAAAGGCGAAAGAAAGAACAAAGACTAATGATTTTAAAGATTCCATGGGTGATGGGTTTTATCAATAACCACAAATATACACCCAAAGCCCTTCTTAAAATCTTAAGATCTTAAGTCTTTCTTTCGCCTTTCGCCTTTTTTCTTTCGCCTTTATTTCTGCCCTTTTGCAAAAAGATCCCACGCCAGCGAGCTCGCCCCGAGCACGGCAGAATTCTTGCTGTTCAGCCCGGATGGAAGAAGCTTTACTTTCCCCTTATAGATAAATAGCAGGTTTTCTTCAAAAGCACGAAGTGTGGGTTCCATCAGGAGGCCCTTTGCGAGGGTGAGACCACCGAATAAGAATATTGCTTCGGGGTTGGTATGGGCCACCACATCGGCCAGCTTCAGACCCAGCATTTCACCGGTGTGCTCAAAGGCGCGGATCGCGAGAACATCACCACGTTCCGCTGCTTCTGCAATGTTCAGGGAGGTCATCTGATTGAAACTGATATCCCGAAGCTCAGAGGGCTCAATAGAGTCTGACATGATCTTGAAAAGGGTGCGCTTAAGGCCGGTAGCAGATACATAAGTTTCCAGGCAGCCCATGCGCCCGCATCCGCACTCGCGGTTGGTGCGGCCCGGACGAACGATGGTATGTCCCACTTCTCCGGCGAAACCGTCCTGTCCGTAAACTAACTTGCCATCTACTACGATCCCAGATCCCACACCGGTACCCAGTGTAATTACCACAAAATTCTTCATCCCTTTGGCGGCCCCGTAAACCATTTCGCCAACTGCAGCAGCATTGGCATCGTTGGTCACGAGAACGTGCAAGTCTGTATGCTCATGGATAAGGTCGGCCAGCGGGGTTATTCCTTTCCAGGCCAGATCGGCCGGATGTTCAATAGTTCCCTTGTTGATATTTCCCATCGGTGCTCCGATCCCGATCCCGATTACATCGAGAGGCTCATCAAACTTTTTGTGCAGCAACTTAACTTTCTCCCAAAGTGCAGCCACGAAAACCTCAGGCTCTTTAAAATTTACCGTAGAGATCCGGTCATCAGCCAGAAAATGACCATCGGAATCCACAAAAGCAAAATCGGTGTTAGTGCCGCCGATATCAATGCCGAGCGCTACTTTTTTCATAGGGGCCAGTAAATAAAGTATTGGGTATAAGGTATTGGGGGCAATTTAAAAAAATAGTGCCGAGATTCAAACGGGGGGAAGTGAAAACATGATAAAAATCAGGTTTATTTAGATTGATTCCAGATAAAGCCCTGACTATAGGCTGATTCGTTTTTTTCTATACTTTTCAGGTCAAATCATTAGGAGGAATCATGAGGACAACTGTACTATTAGCCTTTCTGATTGTCATGGCCGGGGCCTGCAAACAGAAAACCAGTACAAATCAATCCATTGCCGATTCTAAGCCGGTAACGGTTGAAATGGGTGTAACCGGAATGCACTGCATGGGATGCGTGGAAACGGTCCGTTCGAGCATTGCCCAGCTGGAGGGGATTGATACCGTGATGGTATCTCTTGACAGCGCAAGGGCCACTGTGACTTACCGGCCCGGGAAGGTTGACACTCTGAAAATCCGCGACGCGGTTGAACTTAACGGGTATAAAATATCAGGAATAACCACCGTACAATAACCATTTATGGAAGAAGATATCAAGAGGACCGGCGAAGAGGAAGAGGAAAAAATCAAAGAGACTTCCCGCCGGGATTTCATGAAGAAATTCGGACTGTACGGAGCGGCCACGGTTGCCGGTTCCGCTGCGTTGTACACAGGGTACCGGTTCGAAAAGGACAAGCCGAATCAGGACATGGTCAGGGTGCTAACCGAAGACAACCGTCTTGTGATGGTGCCCAAGGCTGAAATCGAGGCCATCAATCCGAGCTTGAAAACCCTTCAGAAAAAAGGCCGTGAGGGCATTGAAGGCCGGAGATGGGTCATGGTTATCGATCTGGCCAAATGCAGAAATGCCCGCCAGTGCGTTAACGCCTGTCAGAGTGCCCACCACCTCCGTCCACATGAATACCATATAAATACGCTGGCCATGCAGGAGTCGAAGAACACGGCGCCCTATTTCATGCCGAAGCCCTGCCAGCACTGCGACAATCCGCCATGTGTTTCTGTTTGCCCGGTGGATGCAACCTACAAGCGCCAGGACGGAATTGTCCTGATCGACAATGAACGCTGCATCGGCTGCCGTTTCTGCATGGCCGCCTGCCCGTACTCGGCCAGGATGTTCCATTGGCAGGAGCCACAGAACAGTGAAGAGGACAAAGGCAAGACCTATAATGTGGAGCTTAACGTTCCGCAGAAAAAGGGCACCATCTCCAAGTGCCTGTTCAGTGCCGACCGTTTGCGTGAGGGGCAGCTTCCCTACTGTGTTTCGGCCTGCCCGAACGGGGTCTTCTATTTCGGGGATGAGAACGAGGATTCAGTTACCAACGGAACCACCAAGGAAACTGTCCGCTTCAGCGAACTGATCCGGAACAACAGTGGCTACCGGCTGATGCCTGAACTGGGAACCGATCCGAGGGTTTACTACCTGCCACCCAAGAACCGTCTGTTTGAGTTCCCCGAAGAGAGCCTTCTTGATGACGAACATGATGATCACGTTTAATCCCGCCAGACCATGGAAATGACCAATCCTTACCAGTCAGCTGAACCCGGCCGTTTGGATCGGGTAGCTTCTGATATCCTCCGCAACGTCAGGCTCAACAAGGGATTCATGATCTGGATGGGCTTCCTGTCCGTTGGACTTTTGGCCTGCCTTTTCGCCTACACCATCCAGCTCCGCGATGGCCTCGGGGTTACCGGACTGCGCGACCACACCAGCTGGGGCATGTATATTGCCAACTTCGTTTTCTTTGTTGCCTCCTCGCTGATCGGAATGCTGATCAGCTCCGTTCTCGGGCTGATCGGATTCAAATGGGTAATCCCGATAGCACGTATTGCAGAAATAATAGCGGTGGCTTTCGCCGCGGTGGCCGGTCTCGTGATTATCAGCGACATGGGCCGTCCCGACCGCCTGCCCTACGTCTTTCTGCACGGAAGGATACAGTCGCCCATCCTTTGGGATGTAACGGTGGTTACCACTTATTTTCTCGTTAGCTTCCTGCTCTACTTCCTGCCGATGCTGCCTGATCTGGCCGTCGCAAAAGGAAGGATTGCCCATTTACCAAAGTGGCTCCAATGGCTTTACAATATTGCCTCGTTCAACTGGATTCATAAATCGGAACAATACAAGATTCTGTTCCGTATGACCCGGACCCTGCTGATATTGATCGTACCCCTGGCTTTTGCCATCCATACGGTCACCTCCTGGCTGTTTGCGGTAACCGTCCGGCCCGGCTGGGACAGCACAATTTTTGGTCCGTATTTCATTTCGGGGGCCTTTGTATCGGGCTCGGCAGCTGTGATCATCGCCATGTTTTTCTTCAGGCACAGCTTCAAACTGCAGAGCTACTTAACCCCCTATCATTTCGACAAGATGGCCAAACTACTTGGTTTAGTGGCCATTGTCTATTTCTATTTCAACCTGAACGAATTCCTGGTTCCGGCCTATAAACTCAAGAAATTTGAGGCAGTTCACCTTCAGGAGTTGTTTGCGGGGAGTCACGCACTCCTCTTCTGGGGCACTCAGTTACTCGGCCTGATTATCCCGATATTCCTCCTGTTCCTGAAACCCATGCGAAAACCGCTTCCGCTCACCATCATTGCACTTTTTGTCTTTGCCGGCTCCTGGCTAAAGCGGTTCATCATTGTGGTTCCGGTTCAGGAACATCCTTTCCTGCCCAAACAAAACGTTCCCATGGAGTGGATGGTCTACACCCCCACGCTCATAGAAGTGGCTGTCACTGTTGCTTCCATGATCATGGTCCTGATGATTATAACGATTCTGGCGAAGACGTTTCCGGTTTTGCCAATTGTGGAGATCGCCGCTGAAGGAGACGGACGACGGACGACGGACGACGGAGGACAGAAAACGACAGACGACGGAGGACTGACGACAGACGGAAGACGGCAAGGGACGGGCGTCGGTCATCGGTCATCGGTCATCGGTCTTCTTTTTTTTCTGATGGTTCCAGCCTTCGTCCAGGCACAAACCTGGGAGGTGCCAGCCGATAAAAAAAGCAAGCTTGCCGATTTCAAGTTCGATGAAACAAGTGTTAAGGGAGGCGATGCGATATATCAGGTCAACTGTAAATCCTGCCATGGAGATCCCGGTAAAAATAATGTTACCAAACTGGTACCTCTTCCCCCTGATATCGTTTCGCAGCAAATGCAAAAAAACACCGATGGCGAGCTTTACTACAAGCTGCAAAAGGGGAAAGGCCAGATGCCTGCCTTTGGTGTGGCGCTAACCTCGCAGGAACTCTGGCAGGTGGTTGCTTACATCAGAAGCTTTAACAAAGAGTATGAACAGGAGGTAGCATCAAAGGGCGGCACCGATACGCGGTACAGCGATGTACAAATAACCCTGGCGGCAATCAATGATACAATCCTGCAGGCCACTATTTCGGGCGTAGAGAACAATATCAGGGTTCCGATCCCTGTCGTTGAAGCAAGGGTTTTTGCGCACCGGTATTTTGGCCACCTGCCTCTGGATGAGCCTAAATCCTCTGATTCCGCCGGAACCATCCTCTTCAGCATTCCTTCCGATCTTCCAGCCGATACGGCCGGCAGTGTAAAACTGATGGTTATGCTGACGAATGAGGAGCAGTTTGGCGCCATTGAAACTGACAGCACCCTGAACTTCGGGAAGGCTACCCATCCGGTTAGTCTCCGCGCTAAGAGAGCCATGTGGAACACGGGCAACAAAGCCCCGATCTGGCTCACCATCGCTTATCCGCTCGGACTGCTCATCGTGCTTGGGGTGATCGGATCTATCCTGCTCCAACTCAGGGAAATATTCTATATCGGGAAAAGGAAAAAAGACGAGAATTAAGTTTAGGATTCCAACAACCGGAAACGGGCAACCGGTAACCGGCAACCAGTTTTAACCAGTAACTAGTAACCTGTAACCAGCCAACAGCAATATGAACGCACTTTCCACCATCGGCCGCATCCTTTATGCACTGCCATTTGCAGTGTTCGGGATCAATCATTTTATCATGAAAGACTTTTACCTCGGTGAGCTAACCTCATTTATCCCTTTCGGGGGATATATGATCCTGCTTACCGGAGTCATCCTGCTACTTACAAGTATCTCGATCATGACCAAGAAGTATATCAAAGTCAGTACGCTTACGCTCTCTGCACTTTTATTTCTTTTTATCGCCACCATTCATATTCCGCAGCTTTTCGATGCCGAAAAGCATATGATTGCCATGATCGCATTGCTGAAGGATGTTTCTTTGCTGGGCGGCAGCCTGATGATCGCCGGAATGACCAAAAATACGTAGGGGCGAGCGGTGTGCGACCGTTCCCGTAGGGGCGCGCGGCGTGCGCCCGTGCTGAGATTGAAAACGTTAAGGTATAGTTAAGGTATAGTTAAGGAAGTATGAGAAAGTTTGTAGTTTTCGGTTTATTGCTATTCAGCCTCGCCGGTTTCGGTCAGGCTGATCTGCCGACCCTGCCGAAAATAGAGATCGGCATTGAGGAAAAACTCGGAGAGACAATTCCTCTCGGACTAAAATTTCTGAATGAAGCTGGCGATACGGTAACACTGGGCCAGCTGATCGACAAGCCTACGGTTCTATCGTTTGTGTATTTTGATTGCCCCAGCATCTGCGGACCGTTCCAGTCGGGGATTTCAGAAGTGATACCCAAGGTAGGCATGGAACTGGGCAAGGATTATCAGATTATCACCATCAGTTTTAATCCCCTGGATACCCCGGAACGGGCAGTGCTTAAAAAGGCCAATTACATCCAGCAAATACCTGATGAGCAGGCCAAATCATGGATATACCTTACCGGATGGCAGGAAAACATTACGAAAATCACCGATGCGGTAGGATATCATTATAAGCCAACCGGACTTGACTTTGCGCATCCATCGGCGGTGATCATTCTGAGCCCCGAGGGCAAGATAACACGGTATCTTTTCGGGATCAGCTTCCTGCCCTTCGATATGAAAATGGCGCTTATCGAGGGCCAGAAGGGGCTTGCACGGCCAGCCATCAACAAGGTTCTGGAGCTTTGCTTTGCCTATGATAACAAAAGCCGAGGATATACGCTCCAGATTACACGGATCGTGGGAAGCTTCACCATCTTCGCAGCACTGATTGTACTGGCAGTATTGATCCTTAAGAAACGAAAAAAAACAGCTAAATCCTGATATAATGAGCACTAGCGAAACACATGCGCAAGTAAGTTATCTCGAACATCAAGGCAAGTACAAGGGGCTGCTGGGCTGGCTTACGTCAACCGACCATAAGCGTATTGCTCTTCTGTACATGTATAGCATGCTGGTATTCTTCTCCGTGGCTGCCATCCTTGGGTTACTTATGACGATTGAAAAGGCCTCACCCGGACAGGACATCATGACAGCCCAGCAGTATAACGGATTCTTTACGATCCACGGGGTGATCATGATCTTCATCATCGTGATCCCCGGACTGGCCGCTGTCTTTGGCAACTTCGCCCTGCCGATCATGATCGGTGCACGGGATGTGGCTTTTCCAAAATTGAACCTGTTTTCATGGTATCTGTATATCATCGGAGGCATTCTGGGTGTTCTTTCGCAATTTGCAGGCGACGGCCCTCCGGATACCGGCTGGACCTTCTATGTTCCCTACAGTGCAGAATCCTCCACGAACGTGATATTCGCCCTTACGGCGGCTTTTGTCCTCGGATTTTCGAGTATCCTGACGGGCCTGAATTTCATTGTCACAATTCACCGAATGCGGGCTCCGGGGATGACCTTTTTCAAGATGCCGCTATTCCCCTGGTCGCTCTATGCAACCGCATGGATCCAGCTGCTGGCCACACCGATCGTCGGTATCACACTTCTGATGGTCATTGCCGAACGGGTGCTTCATATCGGGTTCTTTGACCCTGCGCTGGGGGGCGACCCGGTGCTCTTTCAGCACCTCTTCTGGATCTACTCCCATCCTGCGGTTTATATCATGATCCTGCCGGCCATGGGGGTGGTAACTGAAATTTTCCCGACATTCAGTCAGAAACCGGTTTTCGGATATGGTGCCATCGCCATTTCGTCCCTCGCAATCGCATTTGTGGGGTATTTCGTCTGGGGTCACCATATGTTCACCTCCGGAATCAGCTACTGGTCCAGATGGTTTTTCTCCTTTCTCACCTTTATCGTTGCTGTTCCGAGTGCCATCAAGGTTTTCAACTGGGTGAGCACGATGTATGGCGGGTCCATCGACATGAAGCCGCCGCTTCTATACGCAATTTCCTTTATCTTCCTATTCATGATCGGCGGATTTACCGGACTGACCCTCGGCTCCCTGGCTACCAATATCCAGCTGCATGACACTGCCTTTATCGTCGCTCATTTCCACTATATCATTTTTGGCGGGATGGGATTCGCCTTCTTCGCGGGAATACACTACTGGTACCCCAAAATTTATGGCAGGATGTACAGCAACCGATGGGCCTATATCGGCTGGGGATTCCTCTTTACCGGGTTTAACCTCCTCTATTTTCCCCAGTTCGTTATCGGAATACAGGGCATGCCGAGAAGATATTTTGATTATCTGCCCGAGTTTCAATGGGGCCACTTCCTCTCCCTGATCGGTGCCATTATTTTACTGGCAGGATTTGTTATCATGGTATCCAACCTCATCTATCACAGGAAGAAAGGTGCCATTGCCCCGGCCAATCCGTGGAAAGGCGTGACGCTCGAATGGCAGATCCCGTCACCGCCACCCTTAGAAAACTTTGATGAGATACCCACGATAACAAGGAAGCCTTATTTCTTTGGAAAAGAAGAAAAAGAAAGTTAAGAGAGTTAAGACAGTTAAGAATATGACGAATCCAATTCACGAAGAGCACCACGATCACCTGGGATCCAAGATGGGGATGTGGCTGTTCATTTTCACGGAACTGTTCCTCTTTGGAGGCTTGTTCCTCGTTTATGCCATATTCAGATCCAAGTATGGAGAGGACTTCCACCATGCAGCGGAGGAATTGAATGTGTTTATCGGAACCATGAATACGGTGGTCCTGCTGATCAGCAGTATGACTGTTGCCATGTCGATATCAGCCATTCAAAAGGGCGACTCGGGAAGAGCCATCAGGCTTATTCTCCTCACCATTTTCCTGGCACTGGTTTTCATGGTCAATAAATATTTCGAGTGGGGACACAAATTCGAATTCAAGCTCTATCCGGGATCGCCAGTCCTGGGGAACCTGCCAAAGGGCGAGCTTCTATTTTTCGGCCTCTATTTTATGATGACCGGACTGCATGCCCTGCACGTGATCATTGGCTGTGTCCTTTTGGGAGTCACTATCCCGAAAATTTCCAAAAAGCAGGTCACCAGTGAACGCTTTACTTTTTTGGAAAATGCAGGGCTCTATTGGCACCTGGTTGATTTTATCTGGATATTCCTTTTCCCGATGATGTACCTGATTACCTGATGGGTATCGGGTAACGGGTTTGGGGTTTGAGGTTTGGGGTTTATTTGAGATTTGTTTTTTGAGGTTTGAGATTTTAAAAAGCTATGGAGAAACATCATATTTCAAGTTATACGTCGCACGGGGTTGTGCTGACGATTTTGCTGGCACTCACAGCGTTGTCTGTGTTAGTTGCAGAGCTTCATCTGGGTGCCATTTCGATTGCCGTGGCACTCCTGGTGGCATCCATTAAGGGAACTACCGTGCTCACATACTTCATGCACCTGAAATACGAAAGCACCTTTTTTAAAGTGATGGTAGCGGGTGTTTTTGTGATGTATGCACTCATCATCATTTTTACTTTTTTTGATTACTTATTTCGCTAACAAAAAACAAGCACCATGTTTGAAGGAGCATCTAACCTGGCAGACGGCGTTGACCGGGCGTTTGTTTTCATTTTCGCTATCGCGGCATTTTTTATTATCGGCATTACCGCATTCATGATATGGATCGTGATCAGGTATAACCGGAAAAAGGGCAAGCCTGCCATGCAGTTTACCGGCAACAACACCCTTGAGGCAATCTGGATCGTGATCCCGTTGATTATAGTCATTGCCATGTTTTACTATGGCTGGATCGGTTTTGCCCCGATGAGGAAAGTGCCTGCCGATGCCATGAAAGTGACCGCCATAGGACGAATGTGGGAATGGTCCTTTGATTATGGTAACGGAAAGATCTCCAAGACGATGGTTGTGCCTGCTGATAAGCCGGTAAGGGTGGACCTTCGTTCAGAGGATGTCAACCATAGCTTTTTTGTACCGGCATTCCGGGTGAAGGAAGATGTTATACCCGGCTATGATAACTACCTGTGGTTCTCGGCATTTAAGGTAGGCGAATATGATATTTTATGCACCGAATACTGCGGCTTAATGCATTCGGCCATGATCTCAACGGTAAAGGTGGTTCCTGAAGCAGAATTCATTGCCTGGCTCGACTCCCTGCCCGCAACCGGAAATATTCCGGATCCGGAAGGTCTGACCCTGCTTAAGAATACAGGTTGCATTGCCTGCCATTCCCTCGATGGAGTCCGCCTGGTAGGTCCCAGTTTCAAAGGCTTCTATGGCAAAACCCACACCGTGGTTGAAGAGGGTGCTGAGAAGGAAGTTGAGGTTAACGACGAGTATATCAGGACTTCTATTCTTGAGCCCAACAAGCAGGTAGTCAAGGGTTTTAGCAAAGGATTAATGCAGGCCTACGGCAATGTGGTGAATGAAGATCAGATCAAGCTGATGATCGAATATCTCAGGACACTGAAAGAATAATACCCTTTATTCCCATTGCCGGCTGCCATTCTCAAACTGATCAAGTATAAACTCTCTCTGGCGGTAACCTTGTCGGCCACCATGGGGTTTTTCCTGTTCCGCAAAGGCCCAGACCCGGCCCTACCAGTGCTTATTGCCGGCGTGTTCATGCTGGCAGGCGGGTCCGCTGCACTGAATGAATATCAGGAAAGAAAATTGGATGCCATGATGGACCGCACCCGCAACCGGCCGATCCCTTCGGGCAACATTAGTCCCCGATTGGCGCTCATTCTTTCAATCGCTTTTATCCTTACGGGGCTGCTCCTGCTCTCGCGCTTTGGCATTACTCCGGTGCTTCTTGGGGCAATCAACCTGATATTATACAATGGCTTATATACCCCGATGAAGATCCGCAATTCATTTGCCGTGCTGCCAGGCGGCCTCGTGGGAGCCATCCCGCCGGTTATCGGGTGGACTGCCGCCGGTGGTCCGCTTTTTCATCCCAATATCCTGTATATAGCTGCGCTGATGTTTATGTGGCAATTGCCCCACTTCTGGCTGTTGATTGTCCGGTATGGGAAAGAATATGAAGCCGCAGGTTTTTCAACCCTTAAAAGATATCTCGACGACCATCAGATTAAAAGGCTCATTTTCTTCTGGATGGCCGTTTCATCGGTTTTCCTGCTGACTGCTCCGCTTTTTGGCATCCTGATCGATCTGTGGGTTTTCCTTCTCCTGGCGGTCCTGAACATGCTCTTTATCGGATTCTTCTATTACGTGCTGTTCCTGAATCCGTCGGACAAAAAAATCCGGCTCATATTCATCCTCACCAACGTATTTCTGACGGTGGTGCTGGGGATGCTGATATTGAATTCGGTGACATGAATTGTTTCCCGTAGGGGCGACCGGTGGTCGCCCGGTTAAATTGGGCGACCACCGGTCGCCCCTACGGGAACGGAATTAAACAAAAAATTCGTTGCCGATTTTGCGGGCACGGGTGGGCTTGTCGAGGTCGATGCCCAGGGCCAGGCCAATCTCTACCAACAGGTTCCAGCCGGCAGCCAGTTCCACATAAGGCGCCATCTTTCCTCCATCCGGGATGATTACCGTTGGGAAAGAGGTTTGTCTGGATGAAATGGCAATCACCTTCATCCCGACACCTTTCACGAGGCACTCCATGAACTTCTCCTCTTCACTCTGGAAGGGCTCAACAATGATCACCACCTCATTCTTGTCCATCACCTCCTCGATTCCATGGACTGCATAGGTACCTTCAAGAAAATCCGATTTTTTTCGCGTGATTTCGTTGGTTTTCAGGGTAAGCTCCTCCGCCGCTCCATTGTTTCTGCCGGCGAAATAGATCTTGTCGGCATTCTTTGCCGCCAGTATAATTTCAGGATCAATCGCGGAGGTCAGGGCGGTGTCAATCTGGTCGGGCAGTTCATCAAAGCCGCACATGCATTTGCCAAGCATCTGGCGAACCATGGCATCATAGAAAAGCCCCTGCTCGATCACCGACTTGGTTGCTGCCACCGCATCCTCCTTGCCGCAGTTCAGCACGTGGGTTTCATGGGCCAGCTCGGCCAGCTTGGTGTGTTCATTGGCGGTGAGTCCGAACAGCGCATCATGCCCCTCTTCGCGCAGCTTCATAAAAAGCCTCACCACTTCCTTGGTTTTGCCTGAGTTGGAGGCGCCGAAAACAGCCAGATCCTTCAGTGCATATTCCATTGCCTGGGTGGATCCATCGGTATAAACCGGGATTTTCGCACCCCATTTCAGGATGTCATACATCGCCCGTTTGGCAGGAAAAATCCGGCTGCTACCCTCACCGGTGAGAAAGAGACCCTTTTTCGCCATTGCCCTTTCGGCATAAGAAGTGGCGACCAACGGGTCAAATTTCCTAACTACTTCGGTTGTCTCCATCATTTCGCGCACGAGGGCGAAGGTTGCGTACTTGGTGTCTTGTAGGTTCATAGCGATTTTTTTTAATTGGCCTCCCTGCGGTCGGCTAAATGACTCGGCTGACGCCTCGTTAATTGGCTCCCTGCGGTCGCTAATTGGCCCTCCGGGCTAATTAGCGCGAAGCGCCAATTAGTGAGCGCAGCGAACCAATTAGCGAGCGAAGCGAGTCATTTAGCGAGCGAAGCGAGTCAATTTCTATTTATATTTAACAAACTCCCTAAGTTCCTCCTGCACCACCGGATCTTTCTGAAACCCCCCGCCCAGGTGCTGCCAGAAAACCTCTGCATATCCAACGCCCACCATGGCGCCGTAATCTTTATTACCCTGATAAACGACTCCGAAGAAATCGTCCATCTTGTGCATCACCTTCATGAGTTCCTTCTGCGACTCATGATACTGGAGCATTTCCTGCTTGGTATCCATCACGGAAGTAACATCCACGAAGAAATGCGGCGGAACGATGGGGGCTCCAATCGGATCCATCAGTGTAAGGGGTGCTGTATGGTAGAGCAGCGGGGTGATTTCCAGCGGCTTTTCGGTGACCGGCACATTCGGAAGGGTAGCTACCATGGTAGCAGCTTCCACTATGTTGCAGGTTGCCCGGTGATCAGCATGGTAATCCATCGGAAGGTGGGTCATAACGATACCCGCCTGATATTCCCGGATGATCCGGGTCACATCGAGCCTGTAGACCGCGCTATCGAACAGGTATCCGTCACGTCCGCCCAAACAGATATACTCAGCATCGAGTACGGCGGCTGCCTTGCGTGCTTCCTCCCTCCGGATGGCTATGGTCTTGTCTTCGGTTGAACCGATCCCACCCATGCCCCCGGCAGTAAGGGTTACGATAACAATTTTATATCCTTTGTCTTTCAGATGCTTAAGAGTACCTGCATTCCAGGCTTCCGTATCATCGGGATGAGCATGGACAGAGACGACGACGTTGTTAAATTTTCGCATAATGAACATGATGGGGGTGAGACAGCATCCCCGGCCTGAAGGCCGGGGTTACTGAAGAGTAACCTTCTTCCTTGGTGGAGTGAGCCATTGAATAATGTAAATAACTAATATTTAGCATTTTTAGAATTTCTCATATGAAAAGAAAAATTACTTCGACAGACATCAGTAACCCCGGGGTTCAGCCCGGGGTTTTCTGTCCCGGCCCCGATAATAATTGAACAAATTCGGGTAATTTTCCAATAAGAGGGCGAATATAATCCAAAAAGGCATGGCTCACAAAATTTCCCTCCGTATTGAAATACTCTTTCGGCATCGGTTTCGCATGGACCGCCACATCTTTCAGAAGGGCCTTCCCAAACCGGCTCTCGTACGGATCATTTTTAACTCTTTCCAGAGTAACCATAAAGCCCGATTCGCCGTTTTCCGCCAAACGAACCGCCTCTTTCCCGGCGTGATAAGCCTCATCAAGATCCAGCTCCACGGCATTGGCAAAGTCCGACATGATGAGTGACTCCGTGATCTGAAATTCTCCCCGGAAACCAAACTCCTGGCTGATCATCTTGTGCAGGTTCAGTCCGACACTGGCTCCGCCCATCGCTCCAAACTCTGTATTATTGAATTTATCTTTTGTGAGTGAGGCGCTCACGGCCGTTCCATCCGCATATTTTAACCCTTCGCCGCAAACTACTGAAACCCATCCGAACTTCTTATACACTCCATCCACATCCCTAAGGAATTTATCCCGGTCAAAAGCAAATTCGGGACAATAAATCAGGTGGGGAGCATCCTCCTCGTTATGCTTAGCGATGGCCGTAGCAGCGCCCAGCCAGCCCGCATCTCTTCCAATAGTCTGATATACAACAAATTGATCGACCTTCTTCATATCCCTGGCCAGCACGCCACCCTGCATTACATTCAGGATATTGCTTTTGGCGGCCGAAGGAAAGCCGGGTGTATGATCCGTTCCAAACAGGTCATTATCAACAGTTTTCGGTATACCAACACCGATCAGTTCATACCCCTGGGTTTTGCAGTATGCCTCTACCCGGTTGATCGTGTCCATGGTATCATTTCCCCCGATGAGGAAGAAATAGTGAATGTCATGCTTTTTGAGCACCTCCATGATTCTTGGGAAATCCTCATCCTTAAGCTTATGCCGTGAGGATCCGAGCGCTGAGCCCGGGGTTTTCCTCAGGCCTTTCAGCACCTCTTTCGGCTGCTTGCCGAAATCGATCAGCCACTCATTCATGAACCCTTCGATTCCATAGTTCATGCCGTATACTTCACCTATCTTTTCCGATTTCATGGCGGCCTTCACCACCCCGGCCAGGCTCGAATTGATAACCGAGGTGGGTCCCCCGGACTGGCCGATAATGCAGTTT
>CAYQFT010000042.1:0-7654 GCA_964416825.1 uncultured Porphyromonadaceae bacterium | reverse complement strand
TTCTTCTCAAACACCAACTCCCCAAAATACTCCGGCCTGTGATAATCGGGGTTCTCTGTGCCCACCGGATTCCAGGTCAGGTAATGGGGTTGCGACAGTTTATCCCCGCATTTATAAAAGTTCGCCTTGAAAGTTTTGCCCTCAAGGCTACCAATTTCTTTGCCTGCAAAGGCTTCCAGCGGGATGGCAATGGTTAGTTCCCAGGATTGCTGTCCGGTCTTTTCACCGAATGGCTTAGTTCCCATGGTGCCCATCCTGCGGATTTTGCTGATATACGAAGGATCCACCTTTTTGCTGTCGGCCCTGCCCGTTCCCTTGCCCAGAAGGCAGGTACCTATCGGATTAAACTCAAAATTATAGTAAACACCGTCGGAGTCGGGCGACACAAAGAATTCCACGCATGAATCTTCGCAAACACTTTCATTGGAACTGTCTTTTTCGGCCAGCACGAAGTTTTCCGTGACATAGTATTTCAGATAAATTTCTGATTCACCATACCCGATATTGAACCTTACGGCCGGTTTATTCACATACCCGTCCCAATTAACGGTACTGATTTCATGACCTTTACCAAGGGCATCGAGGGCTTTCGAAACCGCATTCAAATCCGGCTGGGGAGCAGTGAACCCCAGCCAGGGAACCATAATCGTTTTCATTACTATTTGCAGGTACATTTTATATCGTTATGCATTATGTTTAATTCGTGACGCGGGCAAGACGGGCGCCCACCGTGCGCCCCTACGGGCACTCCCTAAACTCCCTTAACTCCCTTAACTCTCTTAACTCTCTTAACTCTCTTAACTTCCTTTACTCCCGACCTCCTTCCATGCAAGCCCCGATGCCCCCAATATCGCGGCATCGGCTTCCTTGAGGCTTGACGGTATGATTTTCAGCGATTTCCGGTAGTATCCCATAATATTTTCATCCACGAAACGGCTGAGCGGGTCGAGCAGCAGGTCGCCCGACTGGGCCAGACCGCCGAAGAGGAAGATAGCTTCCGGACTGCAGAAGGCAGCGGCATTATTGATCGCGGTGGCGAGCATTTCGGCCGTCTGTTCAAAGGCGGCCAGTGCAATCTGGTCTCCGTTGTTGGCCGCTTCCGCAATGGCCTTTGAGGTCAGCTCATCGGCAGGGATTTTACGGAGCGGACTTGGATCGCGGCGTTCGGCAAACAATTCCAGCACCGTTTTCACAATACCCGTGGCCGAGACGTAGGCTTCCAGGCATCCCTGCCTGCCGCATCCGCACTCCCGTCCGAAAGGCTCCATGGTCAGATGCCCCATTTCGCCTGCAAATCCGGTATGACCGTATACCAGTTCTCCATTAATGACAATACCGCTGCCAAGACCGGTTCCGAGGGTTAGAATGATGAAGTTCTTCATCCCCCTGGCGCCGCCGTAAATCATTTCGCCCAATGCGGCTGCATTGGCGTCATTGGTCAGTACAACAGGCACCGGATAATACTTTCCGAACAGTTTCGCCAGCGGTACGATACCCTTCCAGTTCAGGTTCGGCGCATGCTCAATGGTTCCCTTATAATAGTTCCCGTTAGGCGCCCCGATCCCGATGGCCTTCAGCTCCACCTCGCCGGAATCCCTCAGCAGACTCTGTATCTCCCGATGCACGGCATCCACAAAATCCTCTGCTTTTTTGTACGTTGCGGTTAAGACTTTTCCCTGCGCCAGGATTCTGGCGTCACGGTCAACCACCCCAATCTTGGTGTTCGTTCCCCCGATGTCGATTCCGATTGTAACTTCTTTCATATCTTGCAATTAGCTTGTTGATATCATAATTAGTGACTTGTGACTGGTGATTAGTGATTAGTAACCAGCAACTAGTAACCAGTAACCAGCACGCCCGGCCTCTCCCTGTAAACCTTCATCACCATCTCTCCAAACAGAGTATTCGCCCAGGCGAACCAACTCCGCGTAAATTTAGCAGGATCATCCTTATGAAAAGATTCGTGCATAAATCCGGTTCCTGCATGGGTTGCCTTCAGGCTGGACAGGCAGAATCGGATCTCTTCGTCGTCCTGTGAAGTCAAGGCACGCATGGTAAGCCCGAGAGGCCAGATCATGTCCATTCCCGTATGCGGGCCTCCGATTCCCTGACCGGCTTTTCCCTTGAAAAAATAGGGATTTGTATCGCTAAGGACAAATTTTCGTGTATTTCTGTACATATCATCGCCGAGGCTCAGGCCCGTAAGGTAGGGAATGGAAAGAAGGCTTGGAACGTTGGCATCATCCATGTAGAGCCGGTTGCCGAATCCGTCTGCCTCGTACGCAAAAATGCGCCCGAATTTTTCAAACTCGCGGAGGCCGTAGGTATATACCGCTGCTTCAACCTCATCAGCAAACTCCCGGCACTCTATCGCCAGCGGCATATTATTCTTTACCTCGATCTGGATCTCAGCCAATTGCCTCAGACTGGTAACGGCAAACAGGTTAGACGGAATCAGGAAAGGATAGATCGTGGCATCATCCGATGGCCTGAAAATCGAGCAGATCATACCGACCGGCTTTATGGGGTTTCCCCACCCGCCGCCGGCAACGGTATCGGTTTGCCAGCCGGTAACCCGCTGGAATTTATAAGGGCCCCTGCTATTCTTTCGCTGCTGCTCGCGGAAGGTCTGAATCACCAGTCCCATGGCCCGGTCCCAGCTGGCATCAAATACCGATGCATCACCGGTGGCTTTCCAATACCCGTGGGCCAGCCGGATCGGATAGCAGAGTGAATCCACTTCCCATTTCCTCTCATGGAGCTCAGGTTTCATATCGGTGAGATCATCTTTCCAGGGACTACCGGCGGGACCGTCATTGAAGGCGTTTGCATAGGGATCGATCAAGATACATTGAACCTGCCGGTTAATGACCCCCGCCAGCAATCTTTTCAGTTCGGGATCTTTGGAAGCCAGCGGCAGATAAGGCCAGACCTGAGCCGATGAATCCCTCAGCCACATGGCATGGATGTCCCCGGTTATCACGAAAGTATCGGGTTTGCCGTTCTTTTCGGTGTAGGTCACGGTGGTATCCAGTGTGTTCGGAAAGCAGTTCCCGAAAAGCCAGGCAAGTTCAGGATCCTTGATGGCTGCCTGTATCTCGCGGATCGTCTCCTCCACCGCCTCCGATATAAATTTCCGGTCTTTTACCGCCGGCCTCTTCGACTCATACCCGAATCCCTCCAATGTACGCCCCATCATACCAGCTCCCCCGGCCAACAGTGCTCCCCCTGCCAGACCTGTTGCTTTAAGAAATTTTCTCCTGTCAGTCATTCGGCATGTATTACTCATTTTGTACCTTTTTATGTCGTGAAGCGTGAAACGTGAAGCGTGAAGCGTGAACCGAGAACCAGTAACCAGTAACCGGTAACCGGCAACTGGTAACCGGCAACTGGTAACCGGCAACCGGCACCCTACCCCTTCACCACCATCCTCACCATCCCCCTCACGTTGATCAGGTTGAGGGCAAAAGCGAGCAGCATCGCTGCTGCCATGAGCCCCAGGAATCCGATCCACCAGGTTATATCCAGATGGACCGCTCCGTATCCTATCAGGATAACACCCCCGATATAGACTAAAAGCTTAACGATCAGTTTATAATTCAGCCCGAATTTGAACAGACGGGCGGATATCAGGTATTGCGACAGCCCTGCGAACCCCTGGGTTGCCAGGCAGGCCATGGCTGCCCCGAGGGCGTGATACCGGGGAATCAATATCAGGTTCAATATCAGGTTAATGCCAACAGCAACGGCAGATGAAACATTCAGTTCCCGAAGGTTACCGTGTGCAGTGAGCAGGGTTCCGTAGATGATAGTGCCGCACATGCCCAGGAAGGAAACCATCAGGATGCCGAAGAAACCGGCCGATTCGTGAATATTCTCCTCATACAGCATGCCCATGATCTCAGTCCTGTAAAAATGAGAGCCTATTGCCAGCGCAATCATCGGGATAAACAACAGCAGGGAGGAGAGCAGCGTCAGCTCTCTGACATTCTGCCGTTCCTTGATCATCTTGCTGTAAATCGGAAGCAGCAGCACCGCGAATAACAGCGCAAACTGATAGGCTGCGTCGAAAATCCGGTATCCGTTCTGATAAATCCCGGCCTGGATCTCTCCGTCGGGGCGCAGCATCTTTTCAAGCAGGATCATATCGATCCGAGTGTATGCGGTCATGAGCAGAACCAGCAGGGCAAAGGGGGCCGACTGCCGGAGCACTACGATAAAGAAGTTCCGGTCATAACGAAGTTTCTGGAATTTCGATTTCCAGGCTACTATGAAAAAGCAGATGACCGCAGTGAGCAGGTATGCAGCTGTTTGCGCGTACACAAACCATTCTATGCTGATGGGCGTTTTCAATACATTACCCCACAGGAGGATAGCGCAAAACACTATCATCAGCACCCGGTCCAGCACGGAAATCAGCGAGTTTACCGTGTGCATCTGCATGCCGGCGATGTTGGACCGAAGGTAGAGTGCAAAAGAAATCAGCAATTGATTCACCCCGAGGAGCAGAAGGATATTCAGTTTGCGGCCTGTATGGCCCAGGGCGAGGGCAACCCCCAGGATAACCAGGCAATAGACCACAGAAAGAATCAGCTTGAGTACCACCAGGTTTGAAAAGTGCTTCTGCAAAAGATGGTGGTTTTGCGAGATATTCCGGTTGTTATAATTCGTGATACCCAGGTCGAGGAGAATGTTCAGCATCAGGGAGATATTGAACAGGGTGGTATAGAGTCCAAACTCCCCCGGGCCCACCAGAACCTGTACATTACGGTCGATACCAAAAATCCAGAGGGGCTTAATCAGGAGATTAAGCAGAATGACCAGGACCAGATTGGCAACAAAACTCTTTTTCACAATCGTATGGGTTTTCTTCCCCTGCGCGGATAAGTCTACTATCTATCGGCCAAATGTAGTAATTTTAACTATTGGAAATCGCTGACTTTTAATAGCTTTCGTTTTAACCTACTCACCATGAAACACTTACCAATCACCCTGATCATGCTTTTTTTGGTTGCTGCCTGCTCCAACCAGGAAAAAACCGGGAACAAAGTTCCTGACCGCACGATTCTGACCAAAACCGTGATGCTCGACAAGATCAAAGGGGGCTGGGCAGGGCAGGTAATCGGATGCACGTTCGGCGGACCTACCGAGTTTGGCTACCAGGGAACGATGATCCAGGATTACCAGCCGATACCGTGGGATAACAGCCGCATTGCCTGGTATTTTGAGCATGCGCCCGGGCTGTATGATGATGTGTACATGGACCTCACTTTTGTTGAAGTAATGAACAAGGAGGGCATTGATGCACCGGCTTCCAGCCATGCCAAGGCGTTTGCCCATGCGGTCTATCCGCTCTGGCATGCAAATCAGGCGGCCCGGCACAACATCCTGCAGGGCATGATGCCGCCCGAATCGGGTCATTGGCTTAACAACCCCCATTCCGATGATATCGATTTCCAGATCGAGGCTGATTTTGCCGGACTGATGTCGCCCGGAATGCCAAACGCCTCCTCAGAAATCTGCGACCGGATCGGCCACATCATGAATTACGGTGACGGATGGTATGGCGGCGTTTATCTGGCTGCCATGTACAGCCTGGCTTTTGTAAGTGAGGATATCAAATTTATTGTAGAAGAGGCTCTTAAAACAATTCCCGTTGAATCCACATTCAGCATGTGCATTCAGGATGTGATTGCTGCCTACCGGAAGGATCCGTCGGACTGGAAGGCAGCGTGGTTTGCGGTTGAACGCAAATGGGCTGCCGAAGTGGGCTGTCCGGATGGAGTATTCAGGCCCTTTAATATCGATGCAAAGGTTAATGCGGCGTACGTAGTGATCGGGCTTTTATATGGCAAAGGTGATTTTGCCCGCACCCTGCAAATCTCAGCACGCTGCGGCCAGGATTCCGATTGCAACCCCGCGAGCGCCGGGGGGATCCTGGGTACCGTGCTGGGCTATGACAAGATTCCGGGTTTCTGGCTTGAGGCGCTGGCCCCCGTTGAAAACGAGCCGTTTTCATTCACAAACCTCTCTCTGACAAACGTTTATCAATCAAGCTTTACCCATGCTCTTGAAATGGTTGCAAAAAATGGCGGAACCATTGATGGCGAAAATATAACCATTGCTTCACAGATTCCGCACCCTGTAAAACTGGAGCAGGGCTTCACTGGCTATTATCCCGTTGAGCGGCGGCGGATAGGAAATGACCTGGAGACGTCGGCGGAGCTGCGGTTTGAGGGAACGGGATTCGTGCTCACCGGTGAGGTGGACCGCGACTCATTCCTGAAAAAAATTCCGGGGGTCATTGATGTGGAAATGATTGTGGATGAACTGACTCCGGTTACTTTCGTCATGCCGTTGAATGACCTGAGCCGGAGACTTGAGGTCTGCTGGAAGTTCGGCCTCAGCGACGGTCCCCATGTGATCCGGCTGAAAATCATGAATCCTTGGGAAGCCGGCCGCATCCGGATGGGCGATCTCATCATCTACCGGTCGCAGCCATTCATGCCCGCCATCTGATATTTTCCTTACTCTGATTATCTTTGCCTGATGGTTATTGCTGTCAACTGCCGCTTACTCCAGAAAAACAGGCTCGAGGGCATCGGGTGGTTCACCTATGAAACGCTCAGGCGCATCACGCGCGATCATCCGGAGCATCAGTTTATTTTCATCTTCGACCGCCCCTATTCATCGGAATTTATTTTTTCTGATAATATAACCCCGGTTGTGGCAGGGTTTCCTACGCGCCACCCCATTCTGTGGCTGCTCTGGTTTGAGGTTGTGATCCCGCGGGTGCTAAGAAAATACAAGGCTGATATTTTCTTTAGCCCGGATGGATTTCTCTCCCTTCGCACAAAGGTGAAATCGATCCCTGTGATCCATGACATCAGTTTTGTCCACCGGCCCCATGACCTGCCTTTCTGGCCGCGTGTCTATTACAACTATTTCTTTCCCCGATTTGCACGGAAAGCCTACCGGATCTGTACCGTATCCCTTCACAGCCAGAAAGACATGAACCGCACCTGGGATACAGCAAGGGCGATTGTGCGGGTGGTTCACAATGGCGCCAATGCCGCCTACCAACCCCTCACGACTGAAGAGATCCAATCCACCCGCGAAAAATATACCGGCGGCCAGCCCTATTTTCTCTATGTCGGCTCGCTCCACCCGCGGAAGAATGTCGGCAACCTGCTGGAAGCCTATAGCCGTTTCTGCAGCGAAGCGGGACCAGAGGTGAGGATGGTTGTGGTTGGGGAGAGGATGTGGAAAAAAGACGGACGACAGAAGACGGACGACGGACGGAAAACATCAGTCGCCCGTCATCCGTCGTCAGTCCTTTTCACCGGCCGTCTCGAGCCCGATGAGCTTCGCCTGGTGATGGGCGCTGCGCTGGCGCTGACTTTTGTGCCCTGGTACGAGGGTTTTGGGATACCGGTGGTTGAGGCGATGGCTGCCGGGGTGCCGGTTCTCACCTCCCATGTGACCTCTCTGCCGGAAGTAGGGGGCGATGCAGTCCTCTATGCGGATCCCGCCTCCGTGGAAAGCATTGCGGATGGGATGAAGCGACTGTCCACCGATCAGGAGCTGCGTGCCGGGCTCATCACAAAAGGGCTCGAACGATCCAGGAACTTCAGCTGGGACAAGACCGCACGGA
>CAYQFT010000041.1:0-24629 GCA_964416825.1 uncultured Porphyromonadaceae bacterium | reverse complement strand
GCTTCATAAAAACGGAACCGTCCTGCCGTCCTGGCTCTATAATCCGGAAACAGGAGTCGGCTATGTGTTTATTGCCAACTTGATTACCAGCGCCCTCATGATGGTTCTCCTTATTCCCGAATTAAGGGATATCCGTCCAGGATTTGATCCGCGGCTGATGAAAAAACTCCTCATTTTCTCAACCCCGCTTATGTTTGTGGGAGTGGCCGGGGCAATTAATGACGCCGGGGATAAAATAATCCTTAAGTACCTTCTTACCGATCAGACCAACGCCCTCGCCAGTGTGGGGGAATACAGCGCCAGCAACAGGATAGCGGTGATTATGATGCTTTTTATCCAGATGTTCCGATACGCCTTTGAACCCTTTTTGTTTTCAGTTTCCGATGACAAGAATGCCGACAAAACGTATGCAATGATCATGAAGTATTTTGTCATGCTCGGCCTGCTGATATTCCTGGGTACGACCTTGTATATCGATATCATTCAAAGAATTCTGCTGGATGCCGAATATTGGGGAGGTCTTCCGATAGTTCCCTATATACTGCTCGGTTACCTGTTCCTGGGAGTGTATTACAACCTGTCAGTCTGGTATAAAATCCGGGATCTCACCCGTTATGCCGCCGTAATGGCCGGAATCGGGGCCCTGATAACCCTGGTAATGAACTGGCTGCTAATCCCTGTTGTCGGATATACTGGTTCCGCCTGGGCGAAACTGATATGTTACCTTGTCATGATGGTGGTTTCCTATATTTGGGGAAGACGGATTTATCAGGTTCCCTATGAAACTGGCCGGATGATCCTGTGGACTGCCGCTGCTGTGTTGATCTACTTTATTTCGGTTTGGTTGAGGCCAGAACAGCTTGGATGGAGGCTGCTGATGAACACCGTGCTTTTAGGCGGTTTTATGGCACTGGTCACTTTCAGGGAAAGAAAAATGGTCGGTGTTCTCCTGATCCAGCTAAGGGACAGGGTAGTAAGAAAAGAAAAGTAATTATTCAGCCACACTTTCGTTATATGAACGTGAAAATCGTTAATCACTCAAAACATGAATTACCCGCCTATAGCACTGAGCTGTCGGCCGGAATGGACCTTCGGGCAAACCTGGATGCGCCCGTTACGCTTAAACCCTTGGAGCGCAAGCTGATACCTACCGGACTGTTTATACAGCTTCCCAAAGGTTTCGAGGCGCAAATACGGCCGAGAAGCGGCATGGCACTAAAAAGGGGAATCACCGTGCTGAATACGCCCGGAACCATCGATGCCGATTATCGGGGTGAAATAGGAATCATCCTCGTAAACCTTTCGGGCGAAGAAGTAGTCATAGAAGATGGCGAACGGATCTGCCAGATGATCATCGCACGGCATGAGACCATCGCATGGGAACAGGTGGATAGCCTTGAAGATAGCGTGAGGGGGGCTGGAGGGTTTGGACACACAGGCCATAAATAAGGCAGAAGGCAGAAGGCAGAAGGCAAAAGTAAAGGAAGAAGAATGAAGAAGGAAGAAAGAATGAAAGGATTGCTGAAAGGGATGTTTTTAGGATTGGGATTAGTGGCGGGGATGGCGTTGCAGGGACAGGTGATTCCTGATACTTTGAGTACGCTGGATGCCCGGTTTACCTGGTGTTTTGCCGAGGGCCTCAACAGCAAAATGCTGGGGAAACCCCAGGATGCGATTGCATTTTTTGAGAAATGCGTGGAGCTGAAACCGGAAAAGCCGGATCCCTTCTATGAACTAGGAAATCTTTATGCCTTCAAAAATGATTTTGCCGCAGCAGCGGGTTATGCCCGCAATGCCTGGAAAAGAGATCCTGCGAATAAGTTTTACGGCCAGCTGCTGATCGAGTGCCTTGCAAGGCTTGGAAAGCCGGAGGAGTGCATACCTGTGTACCATGAACTTCAAAAAGCATTCCCGGAAAGCGAAGAGTACGTGACCGGTGAAATTGAAATGCTTGTACAGGCCAAAAAGTTTGATGATGCCCTGAAAAGACTTAAAAAAATTCAGAACAACGATGAGTTGAAAAGGTGGGGTGTGGTTACCCAAAAGGAGATATTTGAAGCGAAGAAGGAGCCTAAAAAGGGAATTAAGGTTATTGAAAAATGGCTGAATCAGCACCCGGAAGATTTCGAACTCAGAGGCATCCTGGCTGAAACCTACGGAGAAGCCGGACAAAACGATAAGGCACTGGAACAGTACGCTTTACTAAAAAAGGAAAACCCCGATAATCCTGCAGTGAGTTATTCCCTGGGGCAGTTTTATTTTAAACTGGGCCGCAAGGAGGAAGCCCTGGAGGAGTTTATCAGCGGTTTCAGGTCACCCAGCGTGAACCCGATTATCAAAATTGAAATTGTTAAACAGTTTATCGAAGGCCAAAAGAACAACACTACTCTGGATGAGCCTGTGAGAAAGCTTATTCAGATATTGTACGAAACGGATAAGGGAGAGCCAACCGTTGATGTTCTGTTTGCAAATTTTCTTTACGCCGAAGAACGCCTGAATGAGGCAGAACCGATCTATACCCGTTTAACACAAACGAACCCGGGTGAGTTTGTTGTTTGGCAAAATCTCCTGTTTATTCTGAACCAGAAGTCCGATTTTGAAAGAATCTTTCAGGTTAGCGACCAGGCCATCAAGGTTTTTCCCTCACAGGGGCTTTTTTATCTTTTTAAGGGCATTGGTGCAATCGGAATGAAAGATTATGAAGCAGCAGCTGCTGCACTCAATAAGGGACTCACCTACCCCGGACAGAATCCCGAAATAACGAAGCAGTTTTACATCTCTCTGGCTGAAGCGCTTTACCATACCGGCAACTCAACGGATGCCTTTAAAAACTTTGATATGCTGCTCGGCCTTGAGCCTGATAATGTTTTGGTGCTGAATAATTATGCCTACTATCTGTCGCTTGAGGAAAGAGACCTGGATAAGGCGCTGGCCATGATTAAAAAGTGCGTGGAAAAGGAGAAGGATAATGCCACCTACCTGGATACGTATGCATGGGTTCTGTTCAAAACCGGTGATTTTCCGGGCGCTTTGAATGTTATCAAAAGAGTGTTTGAACTTGACAAAGAACCCAGTGGTGAAGTAATCGAGCATTTTGGCGATATCCTGTTCATGAATGGTATGAAGGAGGAAGCAAGAGCTCAGTGGATTAAGGCACTGGAGAAAGGTGAGACTTCAACCGGTCTCAAATTGAAAATTGAAAGCGGAATCAAAAAATGAACAAACTTTCCGGAATAGTAAGGCTTTTGGTTGCCGTGGCCCTGGTTGCAGGTTTGGGCAGCTGCCATATCGGCAAGAAGATAGCTAAAACAGAAAGGCTGGCCACCGAAGATGAAAGGCTGATTAAAGCCATTTATGATACGAATCTGCAGCCGAAGTATATTGAAATTCGGTTTACGGGAAAAACCGACCTCGATGAAGAGAAAGTATCTTTCATGGGAAGTGCAAAGCTTGTTAAAGACAGCCTTATATGGGTATCCCTGCGGTCCCCTATCGGTATAGAAATCGGTCGGTTTATGGCCAGTCCGGATAGTGTCTGGTTTGTATCAAAAGTCCTGAAAATGAAGGAAAAAGGAAGCTGGAAACTGATCCGGGAGATGACAGGATACGAGCTGGATTTCAATGCTCTTCAGGGAATCCTGACACACAGTCTTTTTACCTCAGGGGGGATATCGGAAAGCATTGTTAGTAGTGATCTTCTTGTTCGGCGGAAGGATAATTCGGTTTGGATTTCATGGAAGCCTGAAGTAGAGGATGACCCGGCAAAAAGCAAATATCTGACTCAGTTCCTCGTGGATCCGGTGAACCGGATAATCAGTCAGGCCGACCTTAAAGACGGCGCTGGTAGGTGGGTTTCGAAAGCACAATTTCAGTATACCCGGGAAAATGTCATAAAAAAGATCGAAATTAACGGGATGGATGAATCGCACAGCTATTCAGCCGAACTGAACATTGTATTGTTTGATGTAAAGGAAAACTTGGTGATTACTTTTGAAAAATTCTGATGCTAAGAGCGCTAATAACGGTTGTTTTTATGCTGACAGGTTTTATAGGATCTGCTCTGGCCCAAGACATTAATCAGCTAAAGAGCGAGCGGGAAAAAAGCCTCAGCGAAATCAGCAAAACGGAAGAACTTCTGCGAAAAACAGAAACCAACCGGAAGGCTCAGTTGCAGAACCTTAAATTGTTGAATAAAAAGATCAGCGCCAGGGAAAGTGTTGTCAAAAGTATCAATCAGGAAATTGGGGTTCTCAACAGGCAGATAAGCAATGGTGAAAACAATATTCGTCAGTTGACAGAGGAAATACAGTTGTTGAAGGAAGATTATGCAAAAGTGATTTATCGAACCTACCTGAATCGTAATGCCTATAATAAGGCACAGTACATTTTTGCTGCCTCAGATTTTAACCAGGCATTTAAAAGACTGAAATATATGCAGCAATATGCAAAATTCAGAAAAACTCAGGCCGAGAAGATTCAAATAAAGACGGATGAACTACGAAAACTGGTGTCTGATCTTGGCACAGATAAGGAGAAGAAAAGCGAACTGCTATCATCGGGTAGAAAAGAAGTGGCCAGTTTGAATAACGATAAGCAGCAGCAGCAAGGCTTTGTTAAAGACCTCGAGAAAAAGGAACGACAACTGAGAAAGGATCTGGATAACCAGAGAGCTATTTTTAAGAAACTTGAAAATGAAATTTCAAGAATTATTGCTGCCGCTACCGGAACGGAAGTATCCTCATCAGGTATGCGGCTGACACCAGAGATGAAGATCATATCTAATGAGTTTAGCCAGAATATGGGACGTCTGCCCTGGCCTGTCGCTAAGGGAATAATTACCATGGGTTACGGAATGCAAAACTATCCTGGGCTCAAAAAGGTTCAGATCGACAACAAGGGCATTGACATTACCACGGAAGCTGATGCCAGCGTGCTTGCAATATTTGAGGGAAAGGTTACTTCAATTGTCGTAGTCGCAACAAATCTGAAGGCAATATTAATCCAGCATGGAGAGTATTTTTCTGTTTATTCAAACCTGGAGTCGGTTAGCGTTAAGGTAGGAGAGAATGTGAAAATTAAGCAGGTGATAGGTACTGTGGGAGGAACCAGTTCGGGATCCAGTGAAATTCATTTCGAGATCTGGAAAGAGAGAACCAACCTGAATCCTGAAAACTGGCTTGCACGATGAAAGGCGCTGCAGATAGCCAAAGCGCGCTCGTCATTGAGAAGAAAGTCAGAAAATTTATTCGGAGATTTTATACAATTAAAATATTTCAGGGTATTTTTTCCTTGCTTTTCTACGCCTTAGGGCTTGTATTATTTACTTTTTTGATTGACTGGATTTTTAAGCTTTCTATTAAAGAAGACAGGGTTTTATTTTTAATAAATTCAATTTTCTTTGTTCTGGCTTCGTTGTATTTTGTTATTGTTCCTTTGCTTAGAAGAGCGGGTTTTATCAGGCGAATGAGTTATTACGAGGCTGGAAAAAGAATTTCTGATATTAATTCAGGGATTTCAGATAGAATAATAAATATTATCGAATTAAATAAGGAAAAAGTTCTGGATAATGAATTATATGAGGCGGCAATTACTCAAAAATCAGAAAGAATTAAGTGGTTTAATTTTAATCAGGCTGTTTCACTCAAAAAACTAAGATTTACTGCATTCCGAACACTTTTAGCAATTAGCCTGATGTTGTTGATGATCGTTATTTGGCCTGATTTTATGAGATCAGGATACAATAAGGTGATTAAATTGGACAATGGGAAAAGCAGCGGAGTTAGCATAAAATTTGAAATTCTGAGTGATAGTTTAAAAGTTGAGGCCGGAAAAGATTTTATTCTGAAATTTAAAGTTGATGGAAATTACAACAGCGAGGAGACTGGGGTTTATTACGGAAATAGAAAATATAAGTCTGAAAGGGAAGAGGGTTATTTTACTTTTCTTTTTAGGGGTGTAAATAATCCAATTACATTTTTTCTTTATTCGGGTGGCATTATGTCGGAGAGTTTTTCGCTGGATGTAGTTCATAAGCCTGAAATATCAAATATCCGGCTGACGGTATTTCCACCCGATTATACTGGCCTGGAGAGGATGGAAAACGAAGGTGATGGTAATATCGAAATTCCGGCTGGTTCGCGAGTAAATTGGAATATCAGAACTAATTATTCGGATGAAATTTATTTCTGTTTTAAGGATACTACAGTGATACCTGTGAAGGGAAATATAGTTACTCATGAGGCAATATTTAATGAAAATCAGGATTATTCGCTGATATGCCGCAATAATGAAGGATTACGCACTGAATATTTCTATAGAATTATCAGCGTTAAGGATTTATTCCCGGAAATAGAGATTGTGGAGAGAATCGATTCTGTTCAAAGCAGAATCGTTTTTGTGGAAGGAAATATTCAGGATGATTACGGAATTGGCAGGCTGGAGATGATATCTGAATTTGGCAATAAGCAAGAAATTAATCCGATAGAAATCCCCAGTGGAAGCATTTACCACCTTTTTTATTACGAGATTTTGCCCGATACCAATGCACGATCCTATTTTTTCAGGGTGTGGGATAACGACAGAGTTAGTGGCCCTAAATATACGGATAGCCGAAAAATCAATTTAAAGAGAAGAACGAAGGACGAAATTGCGGCGGAGAATAGTAAAAAGGCTGACAAGGTCGAAAAGGGAATGGAGGAGAGCATTGTTTCAGTGGAAAAGCTTGAGGATAAGATCATGAAATTCAGAATGGAACGCTTGTCTGGAGCTCTTAAGCCCTGGGAAGTGCAGGAGCGTGTAAAGGAAATAAATGATATGAAGGATCTGCTCCTGAATATGATTGAAGGATTTCAAAAGGAGAATGCTGAATTTACAGACAATGAGCAACTGGTACAAGATCAGGAAATTGCTGAAAAGGCGAAGGAAATCGAAGAATTATTGAAGGAGTTAATTGATGATGAATTAAAGGCATTGCTTGAGGAGTTCGCGAAACTCGAAAAGGAGTATACTGAACAAAATGCGAATGAATTAAGTGAAAAGCTGGAAATCAACATGGAGAAGTTGAAAGAGCAAATGGAAATGGGACTTGAGTTATTGAAGAAATTCGAATTAGAGAAAGAGCTGCAAAAAGGTGTTCAGGAATTAAAACGGATTGCGAGTGATATAGAATCAAAACCCCTGACGGATTCTTTGACTGAAAAAGTTTTGGAGGATTACATGAACTGGGAGAAACGGTTCGAGGAGGGTTTAAAAGAGAGCAGTGAATTCAGAGAACCTTTGCAGTTAAAGGATTTAGCTGAAGAGAGGAAAAATGCAAGAGATTCGGTTGAAAGGCTTAATGATGAAAAGGGTGAAAGCAAGAAACCTGCAGGAAAGAAGGCTGCGTCACGTTTGCAGAAGCTTTCACAGGCGTTGAATTCCATGCTGGAAGGTGAAGGGGAGAAGGAGGAAGTTGTTGATATTGAGGAGTTAAGACAGATCCGAAATTCTTTGAATGAATTCAGTAAGGTTCAGGAGGAGTTGAATATTCGCATGGGTTCGGTGAACATGATTTCACCGGTAGCGGCAGACCTGATCAGGGATCAGAAGAATCTGGAATCGAAATTTTTAAAGGTCAGGGATAGTTTGAGGAGTTTAGGATTCAAAAAGCCAATGATCGCAAAACTACTTGGAGATGAAATGTTCCACGTGGAAACATCCATGAAGTACATTTTCGAGAGCTTTGGCAGTGGCCGTATGCCCACGGTACGAATTGAACAAAACCGGATCATGAACAATGCCAATATACTGGTTTTGAAACTGGATGAAATCATCAAGAGTACAGAAAACCAGAAGGGTTCAGGAAGCGGCAAGAATAGTTTTACTGATTCAAAGAAGAAAAGCAAAGGTGAACAGAAGGGTTCTGAGGAGATCAGGAATACGCGTAACCAGCAGGAATCATTAAAGCAGTCGTTAAAAGGGGCGATTCAGCAGATGAAACAGGGAAAGAGTTCGAAAGAAGGACGGAAGGGGCTTTCACAAATGCTGGGTGAACGGGAGATGATGAGGAGGGCGGCTGAACGTTTGGCACAGGGAGGTATGCTGGGGAAAGACGCAAAGGAACGTTTGATGCAGGCTCTTGAAATGATGAAGGAGGTAGAGAAAGATATTGTATATAACAGGATGGGTGATCCTACCCTTGAAAAGGATGAATGGATCAGAACCCGATTGCTTGAAGCGGAGAATGCGGAACGTGAGAGAGAAAATGAAAATAGGAGAGAGTCGAAGGAGTTCAAAGGGGAATTTGCTCCAAATGAACTTTTACTTGACCAGGCTCCACAGCCAACCAAACTGTACCGTCAAACGTTAAAGTACCGGGAAGTTAAATTGAAGCAGTATTATCAGGAAAAATATGATCAGTACATTCAATCAACGAAAAGAAGATAATGGCAATTCATTTTATTGAAGAGGACAGAAAACCAGGTAAGTTGCAGAGAGCTCTTGTAAAAAAATGGTTAGAGGAGGTTATAGGCAAGGAAGGAAAAAGGTTGGGTGTGACCAATATTGTTTTTTGCAGTGATTCTTACCTGGTCAAGATCAACAAGGAGTTTTTGAAACGGGATTACTTAACCGACGTTATAACGTTCGATTACGGAGCTGATCCTGATATCAGCGGCGATATTCTCATCAGTGTTGACCGCATTGAAGAAAACGCAACAGAAATGGGAATTTCCGTCCTGGAGGAGCTACGGAGAGTGATGGTTCATGGTGTACTTCATCTTATTGGATATAATGATGATACGACGGAAAATAAGACAAAAATGACTGCCATGGAGGATCTGTATCTTGCCGCGTGGCCAGGTTGATGTCAAATATGGAAAGGATTTTGAGGAATGTTGAAGGAATATGATGTGATAGTGGTGGGAGGAGGTCATGCCGGTTGTGAAGCCGCAGCTGCTTCCGCGAATATGGGTGCCCAGACTTTGCTGATCACGATGGACATGAATAAGATGGCTTTCATGTCCTGCAACCCGGCCATGGGAGGTATCGCAAAGGGACAGATCGTGAGAGAGATTGATGCAATGGGTGGTTTGAGCGGTCTGGTTACGGATTCCTCCATGATCCAGTTCAGAATGTTGAACAAGAGCAAAGGACCCGCGATGTGGAGTCCGAGAGCCCAGTGCGACCGTGTACTGTTCAGTAACGAATGGAGGAAGCGGCTTGAATCGATTCCGATGCTTGATTTTCTTCAGGACACAGTGAAAGAAGTGATACTGAAAGAGGGGAGGGTGATCGGGGTTGAGACCCGGATTGGAATGAAGATAACCGGTAAGAGCGTTATTCTTACCAATGGAACTTTTTTGAATGGATTGATGCACGTAGGCAGGGAGAAAGTAAAAGGGGGCAGGGCATCAGAACCGGGTGTTGAAGGGTTATCCGATTTGTTGGCTGATTATGGTTTTGTGACAGGTCGTATGAAGACAGGCACACCTGCCAGGTTGGACGGAAGGACCATAGATTTCAGCAAGCTTGCTGAGCAGGCGGGCGATGAGTGGACCGTTCCCTTCAGTTATCTGAATACCATCCATAAGCCGAAGGTATCGAGATCCTGCTTTATTGCCTGGACTTCAGTTGATGTGCATGACGCATTACAGGTGGGCTTCACAGATTCACCGATGTTTGACGGAACCATATCGGGTATCGGGCCGCGTTATTGCCCGAGCATAGAATCCAAGCTGGTGACTTTCTCGGAAAAAGAGAAGCATCAGCTTTTTGTGGAGCCCGAAGGCTTGGATACTGTTGAGTATTACCTGAATGGCTTCTCCTCTTCCCTTCCGTGGGAAGTACAGTTACAGGGGCTCAGAAAGATCGAGGGTTTTGAGAAGCTGGAATGGTTTCGTCCGGGTTATGCTATCGAGTATGATTACTTCGATCCCACGCAGCTGCATCCAACATTGGAAACAAAGAAAATCGCCAATTTATATTTCGCCGGACAAATCAATGGAACGACAGGTTATGAGGAAGCCGGGGCGCAGGGTTTAATGGCCGGTATCAACGCATGCCGTAAGGTCAAGGGACTCGATCCTGTTGTTTTGAAGCGTGACCAGGCGTATATCGGGGTATTGATTGATGACCTTGTTACAAAAGGAGTGGATGAGCCCTATAGAATGTTTACATCCAGGGCGGAGTACAGAATCTTGCTCAGGCAGGATAATGCCGATGAAAGGCTGACTCCGATGAGCTTTGAGATGGGATTGGCTGATGCCAAAAGGATGGAAGTCCTGGAAAAGAAGCAGCGGGGTATCGGCGAAGTTATTAAGTTCTGTACAGAGTTTTCTGTTTCTCCGGATGTAATAAACCCTACTCTTGAGAGGCTTGGGACGCCGGCAATCCGACAAAAGGTCAAGTTGAAGGAGATCGTGTCTCGACCTCAGGTTAACCTTCAGGAGCTGATTGGGGTACTCCCCGAGCTTCAAAGAGTGGGTGACAATTTTACAGAATGGAGAACCGAAATCCTGGAGAACAGCGAAATATTGCTAAAATATCAGGGTTATATTGACAGAGAAAAATTGATCGCGGAGAAGATAAAACGTTTGGAAAACTTGCGTATACCAAGAAAGCTAAACTATTCAGAAATAACGGGTTTGACTATGGAAGCTAGAGAAAAGCTTGGTAAAATTCAGCCCGAAACTATAGCGCAGGCCAGCAGAATTCCCGGAATTTCACCAAGTGATATTAATGTGTTGTTGGTGCAGTTAGGACGTTAATTGTTCCACGTGGAACAGAAATCTTTAGTTTGCATGGGTAACTCTAATGAGCAATATAATCAAGCGGTTAGCGGCTATGGAAAAAGTAGTTAAGCAAGGCTGGTTTGCCGACTTTCATGCCAGGAATTTTTTCAAGGGACAACTTACCGTAGAAGAAGGGAAAGTCGCATCGATCCTCGAAGCTGAGGGAGCCAGAAGCAACAGGCCCGATTCTTCTCCTGATTTCCCGCTGATATTGCCTGGATTGGTGGATGCACACATCCATATAGAAAGTTCAATGGTACTGCCAAGCCGTTTCTCTCAGAAGGCAGTGGAGTTTGGTACGGTTGCCACCGTTTCCGACCCTCATGAAATCGCCAATGTGCTGGGGATTGAGGGAATTCGTTATATGGCGGAGGATGCCAAGATGGGCTATCCGATTGTGCGTTTTACTGCACCATCCTGCGTTCCGGCGACCTCACTTGAAGAATCGGGTTCAGTTCTCGAAGCCGCTGACCTTCAGGTGCTGTTCGAAGAAAACCGGGTCGTTGCACTCGGAGAAGTGATGAATTTTCCTGGTGTCATCAGCAAGGATCCTGGTATACTGGCGAAAATCGGCCTTGCCCGGAGGTTTGGATTACCTGTTGATGGCCATGCGCCGGGACTCACGGGGTTAGCTCTTAAAGAATATGCTGAAGCCGGGATCTCAACAGATCACGAGTGTTTCACAATAGCTGAGGCCCGTGAAAAGATTGCCCTCGGAATGAAAATACTGATTCGGGAGGGAAGTGCGGCCCGTAACTTTGAGGCGCTTTGGCCTTTAATTGATGAGTCTTCTGAGCATGTTATGCTCTGCACCGATGATTTTCATCCTGATGATCTTGAGGTTGGGCACATTGACCGGCTGATCCGAAGGGGGTTGACCAAGGGTTTGGATTTTTTTAACCTCTACAGGACAGCCTCGATCAATCCGATGGAGCATTACCGTCTGACTACAGGCAGGCTCAGGGTGGGGGACCCTGCCGATTTTGTTATTGTTACAGGACTCGACGACTTCAGGGTATTAGCCACCTATCTGGGGGGAGAACCGGTTTTCGGCGATGGAGCCAACCATGGCCAGCTTTTTCCTGCAAAGCCGATAAACAGATTCGACGCCTTGACCATAAATGCCAAGGATCTGAGGGTGCCGGGTTCAACCGGCCAGTACCGGGTGATCCGTGCCCTGGATGGTGAATTGATTACTCATGCTGAAAGCGCCAGGCTTATAGAAACAGGGGGTACTGTATGTTCGGATCCCGATCGGGATATTCTGAAGATAGCCGTGGTTAACCGGTATAGAAAAGCCCCGGTTTCGATAGGATTTATATCGGGCTTCGGCTTGAAAAATGGTGCAATCGCCTCATCCATAGCACATGACAGTCATAACATTGTGGCTGTAGGCGTCGATGATAAAGCCCTTGCTGCGGCGATTAACCTGGTCATTGAAAAGCAGGGTGGAATCTCGGTTTTCTCGGATAAAATCTCTGAATGCCTGCCTCTGCCCGTTGCGGGTTTGATGAGCACCCTTTCCGTAACAGAAACCGGTGAGCGGTATGCCCGCCTGACTCACCTGGCGAGAAGCCTCGGGTCAGGTCTTAAGGCTCCCTTCATGACGCTGTCATTCATGTCGCTCCTCGTTATACCTCACCTTAAGCTGGGAGACCGTGGCTTGTTCAACGGCGACAATTTCACCTTTGTCCCATTAGGATTGGAATAAATTGGCAACACGGTTTTCCGAATTTCTTCCTGAGCAGGGCTTGCTCGACCTGGTAAAAACCTTACCGGAAAGGCCCGGCATTTATCAGTTTATCAATGAAGAGGATGAAATAATCTATATCGGGAAAGCGAAAAACCTGCGAAAAAGGGTCAGCTCCTATTTTCAGAAAACCCCCGACAATGCGAAACTCGCTATCCTGATCCGGAAAATCCGCTCCATCAACCACCTGGTGGTGGATACCGAAAGTGACGCCCTCCTTCTCGAGAATAACCTGATCAAAACCCACATGCCCAGGTATAATGTCATGTTGAAGGACGATAAAACGTTTCCCTGGATCTGTATTAAGAACGAGCCCTTCCCCCGGGTTTTTACTACAAGAAAACTGATAAATGACGGATCTTCCTATTTCGGGCCCTATACCTCGGGAAAAATCTGGAAAAACCTGATTGACCTTATACGGGGTCTTTACAAAATACGATCCTGCAGCCTGAATCTGACGAAGGGACAGATCGAGGCAGGAAAATTTAAAATCTGCCTTGAGTATCATATCGGAAACTGCCTGGGACCCTGCGAAGGCAAACAAGATGAGCAGGACTATTGCAGGCAGATCGAAGAAATTGAGAAGATCCTCAAGGGCAGCACCCACGGATTGATTCGCTCCCTGAGGACAGATATGTCGAACCTCTCCGACCGGTACGAATTCGAGAATGCCGCCCGGGTGAAGGAAAAGATCGACATGCTTGAGAAATTCCAGAGCAAATCCACCGTTGCCAATACCCGGATCCGGCATGTAGATGTTTTTTCGATTGTGTCGGATGAGAGGGCGGGATACGTCAATTATATGAAGGTGATGAACGGCTCCCTGATCCAGACCCATTCCATCGAACTGAAAAAGAGGCTGGACGAAACAGAGGAGGAACTGCTGATCATTGCTATCGTGGAGATGAGGCAGCGGATAAACAGTGATGCACCGGAGATCATCGTTCCGGCCCAATTATCTTATAAGCCTGAAAATGTGTTGATTACAGTTCCCCAAAAAGGGGATAAAAAGGCTTTGCTCGACCTCTCTGAGAAGAATGCCCGGTACTTTAAGCTGGACAGACAGAAGCAGCAAGTGAAGCACATCAGCGTGACGCGCGTCAGCCGGAAACTCGAAACGCTTCAGAAGGATCTTAGGCTGCCCGACCTGCCGGTTCACATAGAGTGCTTCGATAATTCCAACATTCAGGGAACCAATCCGGTAGCTGCCTGTATTGTATTCCGAAACGCCCTTCCAAGTAAAAAGGATTACAGGCATTTCAACATTAAAACGGTTGAAGGGCCCGATGATTTTGCCTCGATGGAGGAGGTGGTTTACCGGCGGTACAAAAGAATGCTTGAAGAGGGTCATGACCTGCCCCAGCTGGTCGTTGTTGACGGTGGGAAGGGCCAGCTAAGCGCCGCCATGAAAAGCATTCAAAACCTGGGACTCAGGAACCGAATCACCCTCATCGGGATCGCCAAACGGTTGGAGGAGATCTATTTCCCGAATGATTCCGTACCCCTCTACCTGGATAAAAAGTCAGAAAGCCTTCGGTTGATCCAGCAGATGCGTAATGAAGCCCATCGGTTTGGAATCACCCACCACAGAAGTAAACGGGAGAAAGACCTGACTGTTTCGGTACTCGACGAAATCAGGGGAATCGGAGAGGAAACCCGGACCAAACTGTTGAAAGCCTTTGATTCACCGGATGATATCGGGAAAGCCCCGATTGATAAAATCGAAGCAGTGGTTGGCAAGGCTAAGGCAAAAATTCTGATGGACTTTTTCAAAAAAGGACAGGGATAAATCCCGTACCCGCTTTTTGTTCGTGCTCAAGCAGCCATTTTTTCCTCCACAACCCGCCGCCATAACCCGTCAGTGAACCGTTTCTGCCGATCACCCGATGGCATGGAATAATTACGGAAAGTGGATTTCTTCCATTGGCCTGGCCCACAATCCGGGTATAGTTGGCTCCCCCGAGCCGGATTGCCAGATCACGGTAGGTGAGCACCTGCCCATAACCGATTTTTACCAGCTCATCCCAAACCCGGATCTGAAAACCGGTTCCCTGAACATCCATGGGAAGGCTGAAATTACGCAACTTGCCAGCAAAATAGGCGTTCAGCTGCGATTTACACTCCGATAAAACAGGATGGCTTTCCGTATCAGCCCCTCTGGCATCCCGGAAATAGAGAAAGGAGATCCCGTTTTCGGTTGCCCCTGTTTCAATCCACCCGATCGGGCTCTCGATCCAACGGGTGAAAAGGGGTCTTGATTCGTTCATGATTGCTTTCATCGCTAAAAGTAGAAAAAGAGATACTTTTGCAGCAACATGAACGACTTTTTCCTGCAAGACAAGGCCAGGGTTTTTCCCAACAATGACTGGGTAATCTCCATCGCATTGCTTGTAACCTTGCTGTACATACTTAGCAGGCTTCTTTTTCCACGGTATCACAGCCGCCTCACCTATGCATTTTTCAACCGCTATGAAGCCGGAAAACTCCTCGAAGAGCGCAGCACCCTGTTCCAGCGGGCCGGCCTTATGCTGAATTTCGTGCCGCTGTTTTGCATTGCCATGCTGGTTTTTATACAGATCTCATGGTTTCGCGAAGAAAATTTGTATGACCACCCCTTCCTCAGATACCTGGGAGTTCTTGCTTTGGTGACCGGTTATTTTTCCTTACGACTCCTGATTTTATTCTTTTTCGGCTTCTCCCTGCAATTAAGTGAGGTAATTCTGCGGTTTAACCAGCTCTGGCTTTTCCATTTTCAGAATCTGAGTTCCTATATCCTGATACCCGCTCTCGGACTCCCGTTTGTTACCGGTTCAGCCAGATTTATTCTTTTAATTTCCTGCTGGGTTCTTCTGCTTCTTTGGTGGTTGTATACTATGTACCGGGGGATTCAGATTTTGAAAAACTTGCGTATTTCGTTATTCTATTTGATTTTATACCTTTGTACCCTTGAAATTCTTCCCTTGTGGTGGGCAGTAAAATCCATAACGGAAGGATGGTGAGAATACTCTTTTCTACATTAATTAAAGTATAAAAACTTGAAAATTAAGAGAATACTGATCTCCCAGCCTCAGCCTACCACAGAAAAATCCCCATATTTCGAGGTAGCTGAAAAATACAAGGTTAATCTGGATTTTTTCCAGTTTATCCGTGTCGAGGGCGTTCCTGGCAAGGAATTCAGGGCCGCCAGGATCAATTTGCTTGATTTTTCGGCAGTTGTGTTCAACAGCCGTATCGCGATCGACCACTTTTTCAGGATCTGCGATGAACTCAGGATCCAGGTAGCGGATACCATGAAGTATTTCTGCTCGTCGGAATCCATCGCAGTTTACCTGCAGAAATATATCGTCTACAGAAAGAGAAAAATTTTCTACGGTCAGAAAAACCTGGAAGATCTCTCTGATGTGCTTGTAAAGCATAAGGACGAGCGTTTTCTGGTTCCCACCTCCACCGTCCATAATGACGAGATTCCGGCTTTGCTGGCTCAGTATAAAATCAATTATACCAAAGCTTTCTTTTATAAAACACTGGCTTCTGACCTACGGCATCTTAAAATGGCGGATTATGACATGCTCGTTTTTTATAGCCCGGTCGGTATAGAGTCACTTTTTGAGAACTTTCCCGAATTTGTTCAGAATGAGACTTTTATCGGCACTTTCGGACATAATACAGCCAAAGCTGCTGAGAAGGCCGGCTTACGGATCGATCTGAGAGTTCCTTCTCCGGAATTTCCCTCGATGACCATGGCCCTGGATAAATTTCTCGCAGAAAACTGCAAGAAAATCGCAAAATAGAGCATGAATGAGACTTTCGGCAAAAGCGAACGCCTTTGTCTGAAAAGAAGGTTCGAGGCTCTGATTGCCGGAGGTAAAAGTTTTTTTATTTATCCTTTCCGGGTGATCTACCTGGAAGATCAGTTGCTTCCTTCTGACCCACCCATCCAGATCGGATTTACCGTAAAGAAAAAGCAGTTTAAGCGGGCGGTTGTCCGGAACCTGATCAAACGAAGAACCCGTGAGTCCTGGAGAAAAAGAAAGAACAGCCTCTGCGGATTGTTACTGGAACAAAATAAAAACCTTCTGATTCTGTTAGTATACGGTGCCGAAACGCCCCTTCCCTATGATGAGATCGACCGGAAAATGGGGCTGGTCATAAAAAGGCTTGAAACAGAATTCTCACCAGCTGGTTAAATGAAGAAAATATTGGGATGGCTTGGCAAGGGATTTGGTTGGATTTTAATCCTGCTTATCCGATTTTACCAGAAGGCAATATCTCCCTACCTGGGCTCCAATTGCCGCTACACTCCCACGTGTTCGCATTATTTTATTGAAGCGGTCAAAAAATATGGACCCATCAGGGGCAGTTATCTCGGTATCCGAAGATTGCTGAGATGCCACCCCTGGGGCGGACATGGATATGACCCGCTTCCCTAGATTCTCTGATATGAAAAGAAAATTTAAAACGCTGTTTTTAACCGGTTTGCTCCTGATCACACCGGTTCTGTTTACCGGATGGTATGACAAGGAATTTGAGTGGTCGAAAAACCTCGAGATATATCACTCCCTGATACGCGAGCTGGAGCTCTGCTATGTGGATGAGACCGACCCCGGGAAAATGATACGGACCAGCATCGATCAGATGCTCAGAAACCTGGATCCCTATACCGTGTATATCCCGGAATCCCAGACCGAAGATCTTCAGCTCATGACCACCGGCGAATACGGGGGCGTGGGGGCTTTGATAGGTCAGGATAGCCTTAACGTATATATTTCAGATCCTTATGAAGGTTCTCCTGCTGAGCGAGCCGGACTTCGGGCTGGCGACATTATACGGAAAGTCGACGACCGTTCGGTGGCAGGAAAGCGCACTTCGGAGATCAGCCCTCTTATGAAAGGTGCCCTCGGTTCTTCGGTTAAGCTGACTGTGGAAAGGCCCTATACCCGTGAGACCATCACGGTCACACTGGTCAGGGAAAAAATCCGGTTTCCCAATGTTCCCTACTATTCACTGATATCTCCGGAGACCGGATACATCAGGCTGGCCGGTTTCACGGAAGGGGCCGGCCGGGAAGTCAGGGAGGCGCTGGAAAACCTCAAGGGACAAGGCGTTCGGTCGGTTGTCCTTGACCTTAGAGGAAATCCGGGCGGACTGCTGATTGAGGCGGTTGAGGTTATGAACATTTTTGTTCCCAAGGGTCAGGAAATCGTCAGCACACGGGGAAAATCCAGGCAATGGGAAGCAACCTACACCTGCCGGTCTGAACCGGTTGATACCCTGATTCCGGTGGCTGTCCTTGTGAACTCGGGGTCGGCCTCCGCTTCTGAAATCGTTGCCGGAGCCATGCAGGACCTCGACAGGGGAATCATTGTAGGTCAGAGGACTTTTGGCAAGGGCCTGGTACAAACCACCCGCAACCTGAGTTACAACGCCAATCTGAAACTTACCACAGCTAAATACTACATTCCCAGCGGCCGATGCATTCAGGCGCTGGACTACTCACACCGCAGACCCGATGGCAGTGTGGGCAATATTCCCGACTCCCTCACCACAAGCTTTAAAACAACCACCGGCAGGGTAGTTAAGGATGGCGGCGGAATCGGGCCCGATATCAGTGTTGAGCCCCAGCAGCTCAGCGGCATTGCAACCCACCTGATTTATCGGAATAAACTATTTGATTTTGCCACCCGGTACAGGAACCTGAACCCGGCGATACCGCGACCGGCTGATTTTACCCCGACGGATCAACTCTATGCCGATTTCAGAAATTTTCTGGCAGAGCAAAAATTTACCTATAAAACGGCAACAGAGGAGGCCTTAAATCAACTGATCTCTGCTGCAACGGCCGAACGGTACTACGAGTCTTCTAAATCGATTTTTGAGGCACTGAAGAAAGATTTGTCCCATGACCTTGATAAAGATCTTGCGATATTCAAACCCGAGATATCTTCCATTCTTGCCGATGAAATCATAGGGCGGTACTATTATCAGAAAGGCCGCATTGAATATATGCTGCGCGATGATAAAGGATTATCGAGGGCCCTTGAAGCGCTTCATAATCAGGAAGATTACAGAAAAATCCTGGGGAAATAGGCACTAGATCCAGCGGGAGGATCCGTCGGAAAAGTGCTCTTTTTTCCATACCGGCAGTTTCTCCTTGATCAATTCCACACAGGCTTCAAGCGCCTGAAACGCTTCTTTGCGATGACCGCTTGAGACCATAACCAGGAGGCTGGCTTCCCCGGCTTTGACTATGCCGGTGCTGTGCCAGATGTGGAGGCAAACCAGATCGGCGTATTCTCCAAAAAGCTCTTCCTTTATTGTTTTTACAACCGGCTGAATCATTTCCTCATAGGCAGAATACTCTATCGCGGCTACCGTTTTCCCTTCCACTGCATCGGCCCTTACCTGGCCAAGAAAGAAAGAGTGTGCTCCGATCGTAAGTTTATCGGCATGCCGGCTAAGTTGCTCCGTAACAAAAGCCGGAGGAATGGGCCCGGTAATGAGGTGGTTTTTTCCTTCCATCGTTCAGCCTCCTGCAAATGGGGGGAGAAGCGCGATTTCGTCGCCGTCGGCGGGTGCCGGGGTTTGGGGTTTGGGGTTTGAGGTTTGGGGGGTGGGGAGGAGCTGGCGGTTAAGGGAGACCTGGTAGCGAATACCATCGATGGCCGGATACCTTGACCTGAGTTCTCCAAGGATTTCCGGAAGGGTGGAAAAGCCGGCCAGGGTTTCGGCAGAAGTGCCGGTAATGTCTCGGATTGAGCCGAAATAGAGGATTTTTACGGTTGCCATTCAGTGTGCGTTTAAATCTTCAGGAGCGTTCAAATTTATAAACAAATCGGTACGGTAAAAATCCAGCTCCGGGGTAATCGGAATGGTTTGCCAGCGGGTTTGCCGTATAATCCTCGGCGGCCGCGCATTTCCCGACATCAGGGCGGTGTGGAAATATTGGCTGACCGACCGGTTATACACCCCGATGAGCGGTTCATCCGTCCCGTCATGGCCGGCAATGGAAATGTCGAAGGATCCGTGGTGGCTCAGCAGATGACTGAACAGGCCTGTTGACAGGTTGGGAGTATCACAGGAAGAAAGAAGGACGACCGGAGTCGAACACCGGGAAAGTGCGGTTTCAATGCCCGCAGCCGGGCCTGTTCCGGGGAAATTATCAGGATAAACACGAGCTTTCAGGAAGGAGAAATCACCGGAATTGGCGATGACCAGTATTTCTGTGCACAAGGGAAACATGGCATCATAAACCCACTGGATCAGGGGACGGTTTTTCCATATAACCAGTGCCTTGTGTGTGCCCATCCTTCGGCTTTCCCCGCCTGCCAGGATTACGCCGGTAACCGGCGTAGCGGTCATCCGTGAGCCTCCAGCCAGTTACGGCCTTCACCCATGTCAACCAGAAGCGGCACCTGCAGCTGAATCGCATGTTCCATTTCATGGCGGACAATCTCTTTTACGCGCTTGAGTTCAGGCAGGTAAACATCGAAATTCAATTCATCATGAACCTGTAAAACCATCCGGCTCTTCAGGTTTAAGGATTCCATTTTCCGGTGGATCCGGATCATCGCAATCTTAATGATGTCGGCAGCCGAACCCTGAATCGGCGAGTTGATGGCATTTCGTTCGGCCACTCCCCGGATCACCTGGTTTTCAGAGAGAATATCGGCCAGGTAACGCCGGCGCCCCATGAGGGTGGTCACATACCCCTTGTCGCGGGCCTGTTGGATCGATTGATCCATATACATTTTTATCCCCGGATAAGACCGGAAATATCCGTCGATCAATTCTTTGGCTTCAGCTCTCGGAATATTGAGCCGCTGTGAGAGTCCGAAACCCGATATTCCGTAAATGATGCCAAAGTTTGCCACTTTGGCCTTGGAACGCATTTCACGGGTTACCTGATCGGGCTTTACGCGGTGAATCAGCGCGGCAGTTGCCGTATGGATGTCTTCCGACCGGTTGAAAGCCGCTATCATGTTCTCATCACCGCTCATGTGGGCCATGATGCGGAGTTCGATCTGGGAATAGTCGGCCGACAGGATCGTATGCTCCGGATCCGAGGCAATAAATGCTCTCCGGATCTCCCGGCCACGCTCTTCGCGGATCGGGATGTTCTGCATGTTCGGATTGATGGAACTCAACCTGCCGGTGGCAGCGATGGCCTGATTGAAATGGGTGTGTATCTTGCCGCTAAGCGGATCCACCAGATCCGGAAGGGTATCGATATAGGTGTTCAATAATTTTGTTAATCCCCTGAATTCCAATATTTTATCAATGATCGGATGTTTGTGGGCCAACCGGGCCAAAACATCCTCACCGGTGGAATACTGTCCGCTCTTTGTTTTTCGGGCCTGCGGGTCAATCTTAAGATGGCCAAAAAGAACCTCGCCAAGTTGTTTCGGGGAGGCTACATTAAAGGTGATTCCGGCAATTCCGATGATGTCCTTTTCGAGGGTCTCAATCTCTTCGGATAATCCGAGAGATATATCCGCCAGGGTAATCTTATCAAGCCGGATTCCGGTGCGCTCCATGGAGGCAAGGACCGGAACCAGAGGCATTTCGATTTCCGTAAACAGGGGGGTCAGACCGTTTTTATCGAGCTCGGCCTGAAAGATCGGCCTGAGCCTGTTGGTCATATCCGCATCCTCACCGGCATATTCCTTTTGAAGTTCGGGTGCCACCGTGCGCATCGTGCGCTGGTCCTTTCCTTTCTCACCGATGAGCTGTTCGATCGGGACCATTTTGTAATCCAGATATTTATCAGCAAGAAAATTCAGGTTATGGCGCTCATCGGGATTGATCAGATAGTGCGCGAGCATGGTGTCGAACAGGGGTCCGTTGATCCGGATCCCGTAGCTTGCAAGGACCTGCAGGTCGTATTTGATATTCTGACCGGTTTTGGAGATAGCCGGGTTTTCGAAAACCGGCTTAAAGGGTGCGAGCAGGTTGAGGGTTGCTGCCTGATCTTCAGGGAAGTGAATGTACCAGGCTTCCCCGGGGGTGTGCGACAGGGCAAGACCGACGATCTCTGCACGGATGGCATTGAGCCCGGTGGTTTCGGTATCAAAGCAGAAAGACGGTTGCCGGGAAAAAGCCTCAGCGAGCGTGCGGACCTCGTCTAAGCCGGTAACCAGGTGGTAGGTATGATCGTTAGACTGAATGCTGATGGCAGGACCGCCGGCGGGAATTTCTCCTGCAGATTCAAAGAGTGATTCCTGCCGGGGTGCCGCCGGTGCGGAGGCAAACAGATCAGCAGGGGCCTGCGGCTGCATAACCTTGGTGAGCAGGGTGCGAAACTCGAGTTCTTCAAAAATGGTTTTCAGGAGCCGCTCATCGGGCTTCCTCCTGAGGAGTACATCGGGTTCAAAATCAATGGGTACGGTAAGGCAGATGGTGACCAGCTCTCGGGCGAGCATCACCTGGTCGCGATGATTGATCAGCGACTCTTTTTGCTTGCCTTTAAGTTCGTCGAGGTTTTCATATACTCCGTCCACAGATCCGTAGCGCTTGATGAGATCCTTGGCCGTTTTTTCTCCGATACCCGGCGCGCCGGGTATATTATCCGCTGAATCGCCCCAGAGGGCAAGAATATCGATAACCTGCGCGGGCCGGTCGATGCCGAAATCCCGACACACCTCCGCGGGACCCAGCATTTCCACGTCGTTCCCCGACCGGCGGGGTTTCAGGATCCTGATTCTGTCATCAACCAGCTGGGTGTAATCTTTATCGGGGGTCATCATGAAGACGCTGTATCCCTGTTTTTCTGCTTTTTTCGCCAGGGTTCCGATTACATCATCCGCTTCATATCCGGAGACTTCCAGAACTGGAATCCGGAAAGCGTCGATTATTTTCTTGATATAGGGCACACAAGCCCGGAGATCTTCCGGCATGGGCGGCCGCTGGGCTTTGTAAGCCTCAAACATATCATTTCGGAAGGTGGGGCCGGGAGGATCAAAAACGACGGCAATATGGGTAGGATCCTCCTTGCGGAGCAGTTCCTCGAGCGTTAGTGTAAAACCGAAAGCCGCCGAGGTATTGAGACCTTTCGAATTTATCCTCGGATTTTTTATGAATGCATAGTAGGACCTGTAGATCAGGGCATATGCATCAAGAAGGAACAGACGGCTATCTTGCATTACCGGCTGGCTGGTCTTCAGCAAACCACTCGGCATAGCTGTTGGCGGTTTCATAAAGACGTATCGAATGCAGATGGATGTCAGCGGGAAGCTCCCGCTTGAGAATTTCCGCAAAGTAAATAATCAGGTTTTCAGCAGTCGGCTGGAAATCGAACCACATTTTCCTGTCGAACATTTCCGGGATATCGCTGAATTTTTCCACGGGCGCTTTGGTGCTGAGTACCAGGCTGTGGTCGAAAATATCGACAATGTTTTTGTTCACTACCCGCTTAAGGTCGCCAAAATCAATAACCATTCCCAGTTTTATGTCGGCAGGATCATCGATAGGCTTGCCTGAAACGGTCACCTTCAGGATATAGGAATGACCGTGGATGTTTTTACAGAGACCGTCGTAGCCCCAAAGGGCATGAGCCATCTCAAAACGGAATATTTTGGTTACCCTGACTATTGACATGGTTGGTATTTAATCACATGAACATTTACTGATGCAGTCAACGACCTTGCTGAGGGAATCGTGCTTTAGGAAATAAAAGGTATTCTTTCCATCCCGTTTGCTGGCCAGAACATCCTTGTCCTTGAGAATCCCCAAGTGGTGAGATGTTGTGGATTGTTCAATATCAAGCCTCATATGTATCTCGGAAACCGTGAGTTTCTGGCCGTCTTCGAGTAAATTGAGGATGGCTATCCTAACCGGATGAGCGATGGCTTTCAGCATGTTAGCGGCTTTCTCCAGCTGTTCCGGTTTCAGATCAAGGATGTTCATAATCAAAGGGTGTTTACTTATTTATGCAAATATATAAATGTTTCCCGATGAATACTTTGACATATACACATACCCTGATATGATAAAAATCATGGAAACAATCTAGAAATATTTGATTTCCTGATCTTTAAGCCGTGTCAGCAAGTTGTTGGCCAGGCGGCTGGCGCCGATACGGAAACGTGCCGGGGAAATCCAGTCATCGCCTAACAGTTGATGAATGATGAAGTAATACGACACGGCATCATCTACTTCCACAATTCCTCCGGCGGGTTTGATTCCAACCGACCTTCCGGTATGTGCCCGGAAATCCCGGATCGCCCTGCACATGGCATACACAGCCTCAGGAGTGGCAGAAACCGCGTTCTTTCCGGTAGATGTTTTAATGAAATCGGCACCGGCTTCCATGGCGATAAGGCTGGCAAGCCTGATGTTTTGGGCCGTTTTCAGCAGTCCGGTTTCGAGTATAACCTTAAGAGTAACCCCGGAACAGGCTTCGCGGATCAGCACAAGCTCATTCAGCACGCTGCGGTACTCCCCGGCCAGGAACCTGCCCACCGAAATAACCACGTCGATCTCATCGGCTCCTTTTTTTACAAGGAGTTCGCATTCTGCAAGCTTAACGGATAAAAAGGTCTGTGAGGAGGGAAAGCCGGCGCCGACTGCGGCGATCTTTACACCGGGTGCCGTTAGGGTTTTTCGTACCTCTTCCACAAGTGTGGGATACACACAGATTGCTGCCACGCCTGGAAATTCCGGGAACCATTGATTAAATCCGTTCAGGCGGCCCGTGTATAGCCTTGCGGTTGCATCGTTGTCATCGGAATTGAGTGTAGTCAGATCCAGGAGACCCAAGATCTTTTTGAGGTTTCCGGCAGAATAATAGTCCGGCTTACTTGAAGCCAGAAGCGCTTGAGTTTCAAGACTGACTTTCCGGTCCTCTTCTCCAGGTCCGTATTCTTCGAGGTATTCGTTTAGTAGGTTCATATTTGGATATTTATAAATGGCCTCGCTGCGCTCGGCTAATTGGCTCGGCTAACGCCTCGCTAATTGGTTCGCTGCGCTCACTAATTAGGTTCTGGGCCAATTAGTGCGAAGCCCCATTTAGCCGAGCGCAGCGAGGCCAATTAGCGACCGCAGGGAGCCTTTTATCTTAATTTCTCATTCCCCACATGCCGTTCTGCATCCCTCTCCGTCTTCTTTTCCATATT
>CAYQFT010000040.1:0-25464 GCA_964416825.1 uncultured Porphyromonadaceae bacterium | reverse complement strand
GATGTTTTTCTGACTTTTATCATACTTATTTCTAATATTCGTCATGGTTACCTGTGGCGGGGTGTTATATTTTTAACAATCTTTTTCGGGCTCTTCGCCCAAAGGATTTTTTAACCTAAAATCGATAAAATAGGAGATTTAAAATGGCTGATGTTCAACAGATTATCAATGATGCTACAAAAGTCTATGGTAAAGAGCGAAAAGCACTCATGCCCATCCTTCAGGCTGTAGTTAAAGAGAAAAATTATCTGGATGACCAGGATATGATTTCGATTGCAAAGGCGCTTGACCTTTCATCTGCAGAGGTATATGGAACAGCAAGTTTTTACACTTTTCTGGACACTGTGCCGCGTGGAAAATTTGTTATCCGGGTGTGTAAAACCATATCCTGCCATATGGCAGGAAAGGATGAAATAATTCATTCAATAGAGCAGCTGCTGAAGATTAAGATAGGTGAAACGACCGTCGACAAGCAGTTTACTCTTTTATCTGCCAATTGCCTGGGTTGGTGTCACAAGGGCCCGGTTATGCTGATAAACGATGAGGTTTTTCCCGAGTTGACATCGCAGAAAGCCGTGGAGATCATAAGCAAATACAGAGGCGAATAAGAACAGCCAAAAACCAATCAGAACAATGGAAAACACTAAGCCAAAAAGGGTTGATATTATCTTTGCCATGGAAGGCATTGACCCTATAAAAGTAGTTGAAACAACAATAAAAAAAGATCCGGATGCCATCATTCTCGAAATGATAGACTCAGGGTTAAAAGGCCGCGGAGGTGCTGGATTCCCCACCGGACTAAAGTGGAAATTCACGCGCAACGAGGATAGCTATGATAAGTATGTGATCTGCAATGCGGATGAGGGAGAACCGGGAACCTTCAAAGACAGGGAGATTCTTGACAGAGTTCCTGAGAAGGTTTTCGCCGGTCTGGCAATTTGCGGATATACAATAGGTGCCCGCGAAGGGATTATCTACCTGCGGGGGGAATACAATTTCTTGCTGCCAAAACTAAATGAAAAGCTGGTCACCTTTAACGCAGGCCTGAAAAAAATCGGTCTCGATTTTACGATTCAGATGCGGTCGGGGAGTGGTGCTTACATTTGCGGAGAGGAGAGTGCCCTGTTTGAGTCGATGGAAGGAAAGCGCGGAGAGCCAAGAAACAAACCCCCATATCCAACAGTGTCTGGCTATCTGGGTAAGCCAACAGCGATCAACAATGTTGAGACTCTGGTTTATGCCTTCATGATCAGCAGGATCGGGGTTGAGAAATTTAAAGAATTTGGCACCAAGGACTCAAGGGGATCAAAAGTTTTTTCAATTTCCGGTGATACACCGAAAGCAGGGATACATGAACTCGAGCTTGGTATGAGTGTTCAGCAGTTCGTGGAAGAGTTTGGCGATGGTGATACCAAGGCGGTTCAGGTAGGCGGTGCGTCTGGAGGTTGTGTGCCAAGGAAGCTTTTTAAAGATACCATAATAGGTTATGAGGGAATTCCGACTGGCGGTTCGATGATGCTTTTCAACAGCCAGCGTTCAATGTATAACGTGCTTCATGATTACCTGGAGTTTTTTACTGAAGAATCCTGCGGACAGTGCACACCTTGCCGGGTTGGCTGTCAGCAGCTTTTAAAAGGGATTGAAGCCGTGAAAAGAGGAGAAAAGAATCCTGTTTATCTTGAGGATCTAAAAAAATTGGCTAAGACGATGAAAATCGCGGCCAAATGCGGCCTTGGACAATCGGTTGCCAATCCTTTTGTTTCCATCGTAACCAATTTTAAGGAAGAAATCATTTACTAAGAAACCCCGTTACACTATGAATAAATATTTGGTTAACCTAACAATCAATGATATACCGGTTTCAGTTCCGGAGGGAACCACCATTCTGGATGCTGCCCAAAAGCTGGATTTCAGGATTCCAACCCTGTGTTATCATCAGGATCTTTGTGTTGCAGGAAATTGCCGTGTCTGCGTCGTTGAACAGACTGGCGCCAAGGCTTTAGTTGCTGCTTGCGCCATGCCAGTTTCAGAAGGGATGGAGATTCACACCAACAGTGCGCTCGTACGGACTGCCCGTAAAACCATCATTGAGCTGTTGCTTTCTGAGCACAATTCCGATTGTACCAAATGCTATAAGAACGGCAATTGTGAGCTCCAGAGCCTTGCTCATGAATATCGGGTAGGGGATCACGTGTTCATCGATTTGGTGAGTAAGTCGAGACGCATGATTGATGACCTCTCCCCCTCAATTATCAAAGATGACAGCAAGTGTATACGTTGTCAGCGTTGCGTCAGAACCTGTACGGAACTGCAGGGTGTTTCTGCTCTGGGGGTGGCTAATAAGGGCGACCACATGAAGATCTCGACCTTTCTGGACCGTCCTTTGGTAGAGGTTGTATGCACCAATTGCGGTCAGTGTGTTAACCGGTGCCCGGTAGGCGCACTGGTAGAAAAGACCTATGTAGAGGAGGTTTGGGATGCTATAAATAATCCAAATGTTCATGTAGTGGTTCAAACTGCGCCGGCTGTTCGGGTTGCCATTGGCGAAGAACTCGGATATGAGGCAGGAGAAAGGTTGACCGGCAAAATGGTTACGGCTCTTAAGAGGCTTGGCTTCGATTCAGTGCTTGATACCGATTTTACCGCTGATCTCACCATTCTCGAAGAAGGAACTGAATTGCTTACTCGCCTGAAGCGTGCAATTGTCGATAAGGATACCACCGTAGCTCTTCCGATGACCACCTCTTGTTCACCGGGCTGGATCAAATTCATCGAGCATACTTTCCCTGAATTTTTACCAAATGTGTCAACCTGCAAATCTCCGCAGCAAATGTTTGGTGCACTGGCTAAGACCTATTATGCACAGAAGAAAGGTCTGAAAGCTCAGGATATTTGTGTGGTATCCATCATGCCTTGCACAGCCAAAAAATATGAAGCAAACCGACCGGAGATGCGTTCAAGCGGATATAAGGATGTTGATTTCGTTTTGACCACCCGCGAGTTGGGCATGATGATTAAGCAGGCGGGTATTAATTTCCATAACCTTGAAGATTCGTATTACGACAGTATCATGGGTGAATCTACCGGAGCAGCTGTGATTTTCGGCGCAACCGGTGGTGTAATGGAAGCGGCACTGCGGACTGTTTATGAAGTTGTAACCGGCCGTGAGATACCGTTTAAGAATCTTGATGTTGTTCCAGTACGAGGAATGGAAGGAGTTAAGGAGGCAAAAGTTACTATTGAAGGATGCCTTCCTGAGTGGAGTTTTCTTGAGGGTGTCGAAGTATCCTGCGCAGTAGCCCATAGTCTTGTGAACGCCCGCGAAGTAATGCAGGCCGTTAAAGATGGCCGGGCGAATTACCACTTCATTGAGGTAATGGCATGTCCGGGTGGCTGCCTGGGTGGCGGAGGTCAGCCAATTCCGACCAATAACGAGATCCGAAATAAAAGAGCAGCAGCTATTTATGGAGAGGATGCCGGTTTGCCACTGAGGAAATCGCATGAGAACCCCGAAGTAAAGATGATTTATGATGAGTTCCTGGGTTCACCAAATAGCCATAAATCACATGCATTGCTGCATACTCACTACATTCCCAGAAAGCGCTTCTAGAGCGATTTGAGCTAAAAATGAGGAGACTGTTGAAAAAATGGTCTCCTTTTTTTTTGAAACCCACATATGTCATTTTTTTTAAACTAAAAACCCTCTTATATTTGCGTGAAAAAAATAACAATGTTAATTTAATAACAGAATGACAATCCAAGATGTTATTTCCAGTACTGGAGGGATGATTCATTGCGGGGAACATCGGAAAATGGATACCATCAATCAGGCGTTCTGCTCAGATTTAAAGAGTGATGTCCTAACCTTGCGTTGCCAGAATCTCTTACCTACAATGGATTGGTTTATCAGGATTTCACTACATTCATAGAAGAATTGATGACAACGTAAATTATTGACAGATAAACAGTAAAGATATGACAAAGGTTAAAACGCTGGCAGATCTGAGAAAGCTCCGCGAGGATTTGCAGGGAAAAATCAAACTGCGTGAATCCGGCGAGCATCCTGAATCCATTGTTCAGGTTAGAGTAGCCATGGCAACCTGCGGAATAGCATCCGGGGCAAAAGAGGTTATGACTTTTTTTATGGAGGAGCTTGAGAAGCGAGGCATTGAGGCGGTTGTAACGCAAACCGGATGCATGAGTTACTGCTATGCTGAGCCGACCGTTGAGGTGACACTGCCTGGAAAATCACCATTGGTTTTCGGTTTTGTAAATAACCGGAAAGCAGATGAGATTATCGAGAAGTACATCAAGAACGGAGAGCTAGTGGACGGTATCATACCGGTCACGTATCACACGATAACAGATAAACAGCAGGAGGTGTAGTCATGAGCAAGTACAAAATGAATATTTTGGTTTGCGGAGGAACCGGATGTAAATCATCAGCTAGCGACCTTCTTGCCGCCGCCCTCAGAGCAGAGCTTGCTGAAAAGGGTCTTTCAGATGAAGTTCAGGTTGTCATGACCGGTTGCTATGGTTTTTGTGAGCAGGGGCCAGTTGTAAAAATCCTGCCAGACAATACTTTCTATGTAAAGGTTAAGCCTGAGGATGCCGCCAGTATTGTATCGGAGCATATTATCAAAGGGCTTAAGGTTCAGGCTCTGTTGTATACCGATCCTGCAACCCAGAACAAAGTAGATGGATCCGAAGCAATGAATTTTTATAAGAAACAGCTGCGTATTGCTCTGCGCAATTGCGGGTTTATCGACCCGGAGAAGATAGAAGAAGCTATCGCCAGAGATGGATATGCAGCCCTGGCAAAGGTGCTCACGGAAAGTAGCCCGGCCGAAGTAATCGATACCATAAAAAAATCCGGCTTGCGCGGGAGGGGTGGCGGCGGTTTCTCCACGGGTCTTAAATGGGAGATAACGGCTAAAGTCCAGGCTGATCAAAAATATGTAGTTTGCAATGCGGACGAAGGTGACCCTGGCGCCTTTATGGACCGATCCATCCTCGAAGGTGATCCGCACACGGTTATTGAAGCGATGGCCATAAACGGGTATTGTACTGGGGCCGACAAGGGTTTAGTGTACATCAGGGCTGAGTATCCCCTGGCCATTGAACGACTGAAGACTGCAATCAATCAGGCAAGGGAATATGGATTACTAGGAAAGGATATTCTCGGCACCGGGTTTAATTTCGATATTGAGCTGCGTTATGGAGCCGGTGCTTTTGTGTGCGGTGAGGAAACCGCGTTGATTCACTCGATGGAGGGCAACCGCGGCGAGCCCACGTTTAAGCCGCCCTTTCCATCCGAAGAAGGATATCTGGGTAAACCAACCAACGTCAATAACGTTGAAACGTACGCCAATATTCCGCCGATCATTTTGAATGGAGCGGATTGGTTCAGTTCAATCGGAACTGAAAAGTCAAAAGGGACCAAGGTTTTTGCTCTGGCTGGCAAGGTTAACAATGTTGGGCTGGTTGAAGTTCCGATGGGAACCACCTTACGGGAGGTGATTTTCGAGATCGGAGGCGGGATAAAGGATGGGAAGAAATTCAAGAGTGTTCAGACTGGCGGTCCCTCGGGGGGGTGTCTCACAGAAAAACACCTCGATATTCCGATCGATTATGATAACCTGATTGCATCCGGTTCAATGATGGGATCCGGCGGCATGATCGTAATGGACGAAGAGGATTGCATGGTTTCTGTGGCGAAATATTATCTGGATTTTACGGTTGAAGAATCATGCGGAAAGTGTTCACCGTGCAGGATCGGAAATAAACGGTTGCATGAAATTCTCGATGAGATCACAAAAGGGAAAGGTAAACCTGAAGACCTTGACCGCCTGCGAAACCTCAGTGAAGTTATCAAGGATACTTCCCTCTGCGGTCTCGGGCAATCCTCGCCGAACCCGGTGCTCTCCACCCTTGAGCATTTCCATGATGAATATATGGCCCATGTGGTTGATTTTAAATGTCCCGCCGGGCAGTGCCGCGATCTGATGACCTATACGATTGATCCGGCAAACTGCGTCGGATGCACGGCTTGTGCCCGTGTTTGCCCGGTTGGAGCTATTGCCGGTGAGCGCAAGGAGGTTCATGTCATCGACCAAGCCATTTGCATTAAGTGCGGTGCATGTCTCGAGAAATGTAAATTCAATGCTGTTTTGGTATCCTAAATGAAATTGAGGCCATGAACAAGATAAAGATTACCATAGATAACAAACCGATAGAAGTTGATCCCGGCACCAGCCTGCTGAAAGCGGCTGATACGGCTGGGATTAAGATACCCACTCTTTGCTACCTCCATCTGGAAGACCTCAACATTGAGAATAAGCCTGGGGGATGCCGTATTTGTGTTGTTGATGTTGCCGGTCGCAGAAACCTGGCTCCGGCTTGCGCCACGCAGTGCCAGGATGGCATGATAGTAAAGACTAATACAATGCGTGTATTGAATGCACGGAAGACGGTGATGGAACTGATCCTATCGGATCATCCATTCGACTGTCTGATCTGCGCCAAAAGTGGCCAGTGCGACCTGCAGAAGCTTGCACAGGACCTGGGTATCCGCGAAATTCATTACAAAGGCGAGCAGTCGCACTACAAGGAAGACCGTTCACCCTCGATCATCCGGGATATGGATAAGTGCATCATGTGCAGACGGTGTGAAATGATGTGTAACGATTTTCAGACAGTCGGAGCCTTATCGGGAATAAACAGAGGCTTCATGTCTGTTGTTGCTCCTGCTTTTGAGCAGGATCTTGAGAAGTCGCCCTGTACCTATTGCGGTCAGTGCGTGGCAGTTTGCCCTACCGGAGCACTCACTGAGGTTGACCATACCAATCAGATCATCCGCTTACTGGCAAATCCCAAAAAGACGGTCATTGTTCAAACAGCCCCGGCGGTCAGGGCCGCGTTGGGTGAGGAATTCGGAATGGAACCCGGAACTTTGGTTACGGGGAAGCTGGTTACAGCCTTAAAACAGTTGGGCTTTAACTATGTTTTTGACACTGATTTTGCTGCGGATCTCACCATCATGGAGGAGGGGACCGAACTGCTCAAGCGTCTTACGAATTACCTGAATGGCGATAAGAACGAATCATTGCCGATTCTTACCTCCTGTTGTCCTGCCTGGGTGAATTTCTTCGAGGAGTATTTCCCGGAACTCAGTGATATTCCATCCACGGCACGTTCCCCCCAGCAAATGTTTGGAGCCATAGCAAAAACCTATTTTGCCGATAAGATCGGCGTTGACAGGAAGGACCTTATTGTGGTTTCCATTATGCCTTGTCTGGCGAAAAAGTATGAATGCCAGAGGGAAGAGTTTAAGGTTGACGGGAATCCAGATGTTGATTATTCATTGTCCACGCGAGAGCTTGCGGCGCTGATCAAGCAGGCCAACATTGATTTTCTCTCCCTTCCTGATGATGATTTCGATACTCCACTCGGAGAATCGACCGGCGCGGGTGTAATTTTCGGAACTACCGGCGGCGTAATCGAGGCGGCAGTCAGAACAGCTTATGAGTTATATACCGGGAAGAAGCTTGAAAAGATCGGGTTTGAGGAATTGCGGGGTATGGCAGGTATTCGCCAGGCAACCCTGGATTTTGACGGATTACCCATCAATATCGGGATTGCACATGGATTGGGAAATGCACGGGAATTGCTGGAAAGCATTAAAGCCGGCACCTGCAGTTTCCATGCGATCGAAATTATGGCTTGTCCTGGCGGTTGTATCGGAGGAGGCGGCCAGCCCCTTCACCACGGCAATTCACAAGTCATTGTCGCTCGTCAGAAAGCTCTTTATCAGGAGGATGCGGGTAAACCGATACGGAAATCCCATGAGAATCCTTATATCATGAAGCTATATGATGAGTTTCTTGGCAGTCCGTTAAGTGAAAAGTCGCACCATTTGCTTCATACTCATTACTTTGACAGAAGCAAAACCAAGGTTATCATCAAGAAGGAGAAGGAATAATATCTGTAAAAAGAAATGCCATGTCAAGCATAAAAATAGAGTTACATGAAAACCAGGTAAAAGAACTGGTTGAAGTTTGCCACTCATTCAACAATGAGGCGGGAGAATTGATAAATGTTTTACACAAGGCACAGGGAATTTTCGGGTACCTGCCCGCCGAGGTGCAGGAAATTGTTGCCAGGGAGCTCAAGATCTCGGTTGCAAAGGTATACGGAGTGGTTACGTTTTATTCTTTTTTCACGATGGTTCCAAGAGGCCAGCATCCGATTTCGATCTGCATGGGTACGGCCTGCTATGTAAGAGGTGCTGAAAAGGTGCTGGATGAGTTTAAGCGAAAGCTGAAGGTTCCAGTGGGTGAAACTACTCCCGATGGCAAGTTCTCCTTGAACTGTCTTCGCTGTGTGGGTGCTTGCGGTCTGGCTCCTGTGGTGATGGTGGGTGATAAGACGTATGGACGGGTATCGCCGGATGGGGTAAAGGAGATTCTGGCTGAGTAAGAAAAAAAAGAAAAAAGGCGAAAGGCGAAAGGCGAAAGATAATAGGCGAAAGGCGAAAGATAATAGGCGAAAGGCGAAAGATACTTAGATGAATGTAAGCCTTATTTCGAGGAGGAATTTTTTTTCGAGAATCCGTGCAATCCGTTTGACCACGGTGCGTCTGATTTCAAGTTCAACCGGAAGGCTTGGGTCCTGATGTGCAATATTAATCCGGGTTCCAATAATGAAGTGGACCTCATCGGACTGCAGAATCATTTTTATGATCTCATCTGCTGGGCCTTTGCTGAGGTTATGGTTTTCCTGATATTTTTCCAGGAGTACGGACACTTTCCCCAGTGTGAGTATGCCTTCGGTAATCAGATCGATACCCTCCATATGTGAAACGGGAGGCAGATCGGGATCTGTAAATTCGATGGAATCGATAATCTTCTTTCCGGTTTCCCGGGCAATAATGTCAGCGGTGGTAGCACCGCAGAGGATTTTTCGGCCCGGAAAGTCCCTGACCAGTTCTGCCAGCTGGGCATCTTTATCTTTTTCGTAAGGAGGGCCGGTACAGATCAGGAGTTTTCGGGGTTCCCTAAAATAGACGGTTGCACACGAGGTGTCATCCTGCGGCTTGAATTTATCATTCTGCACGGCAACATTAACAATCCGAGTTCCCAGTTTCCGGGCTGATATTTCAGGATCCCGCGAGATCAGGTCGCGTATATGGTCAGCGAGTTTGTCGCGGTCCCAACCGAATGGATAAGCTGTATACCCCATTCCCGATTGGACCACCCCATCCGTGCACAGGATGATCCGGTCCTCCTTCCTTGCCCTGAATGAGCAGGTTAATATTTCCCTGCCGGCATTCTTCTGAGACGACATTATTATGCAGTTCCATTCCGGTTCTAGAAGTTGGTCTCCCCTGAATATCAGTGCATGGGGGTTATCGAATTCCAGGATCCGGGTAAGGCCGTTGTCTTCGATATCGAGCACAGTAAAGGTAGCGTAGGAGATTTTGCGGTCGGAGCAAACCGGCAGTGTATTCATGATGATTTCTGCAATTTTCTCCACATCCTTGTGCTCGCGGGTGAAATTAAGCGCCATGGTTGCGGTGAGCGTTCCCAGCATGTTGGCTTTTACTCCATGCCCCATGCCATCCGACAGAACAACAATCGTGCGACCCTCTTCCGGAATTTTCTGGCTGAGGAACACGTCGCCGCAGATCCGCTCTCCATCCTGAAATTTCTGCTGGCAGTTGATCTCGATATGGAATTGCTGGGGATCCATCAATTAGTCTTCAGAGCGATAGTACTTGATGATTGAATTGAGCATTTGTTCCGTGTCGGAAGCACCTTCGCCCAGCAGGAAACCTATTTTTTGAACCATCTCAAGATTCTTGTCGATCACTTCAGTAACTTTTTTAATTACCTCTTCCTTCTGAACTTCGGGAAGGGAAAGGTCGCGAAGAATCGCACCCAGGGTATTTCCTTTTTTAATCGGAAAAACAGAAAGGTTCAGCATCCGGGTTTCCATCTGGATATCCTTGTGAAGGACTTCCTGGTTGTTTTGCAGGGCATGGCTGAACAGGTTGATCATTTGAGGAGGAAGCAGGGTTTTAAGGTCGGCACCTTTCAATCCGGGAATTACCTCATCGATAGTTTTAGCCTCATCGCCGAGAATTTCGATGAATGCGTGATTTGATTGGATAATACGCAGGTTTTCATTGACGATAACCACGCCTGAAGGTATTTTTTGAATCAGTGCCGAGAGGGTTTCCGAATACTCACGGGTCATTTCCTTCTCTTCGCGGGCCAGTTTCTCGGATTCCTGCAGAGCCTTCTGGGCTTTAGCGAGCTGATCGTTCGACGTTTTCAGGGAGCGTATGTACTCCTGCCGGTTTTTCGTTCCATAGAGGTGACACATTTCGGCCTTAGCCAGCCCCTGTGCGACGGAAACAGCAAAAGCCCTGCAGGTTCGGTATCCGCAGGCCTGGCATCCCCGATCAATATCGTCGTTTCCGGTTTTACCGATCAGACTCAGAATATCATTAATTTCAGCTTCATCCGGTTCCTGTAAAACCTGGCTGTCCGGAGTGAAGTCGGGCGTGAAACTGGTGATCGGGCAACTCTTGATTTCCTGGGTCCATTCATCCTTTCCGGTAATGCCCGTCCTCTTCCTTGCGTATTCGGTCACAAGTGTTCTGCGGCGGAATTTATGTCCATTGACCGACATCCCCGGCCCCATGATACAACCTTCGCAATAGAATAGGTCAAGGTGTTTTCTTATGTCGTATGTTTTGGCAAATTCATCAACTGCTTCGAGCATGTTCTGGCGGCCATCTTCTGAAAGGAAATTGCTGTCGAGCAAGTTTTCGAACTGTCCGGCCGCTTGCATTAACCCGGCTGAGATCGGGAAGAGGGAGCCTGCCCGGCCGTTCGGCGGGTCGAATTCAGAGAACTCAACAGAGCTTTCCGATATTTTTTTAAGGGCAAAAAGTTCACGAAGTTCAGGAAAAGTCAGCTGAGCATCAACAGGTGATGCTGCCTCAGCACTTCGGATATTGAGACGGCTTGCAAGGCAGGGATTGATCAGGGTAACCATGCTTTCGCCGGGGTTCCTTTTCCTGATGATTTCCGCCATAATGACAGCGGGTATAGGCACGGGAACCAGGTTGTCGGTTAGCTCAGGATAGTATTTTCTGACAAAGGAAATAACCGAGGGGCATTTGGCCGAGATTCTGTATTTGCCCTTGAAATCGGTAAAGATTTCGGCATGTGCCTGAGCGCTCAGGTCGACTGCAAAGGACATGTCAAATACTCCTTTGAACCCGAGTGCCCTGATCATCCCGACAAAGTTCCGGTAGTCGGTTATATCGGGAAATTCTGCTGAGATACTGGGATCGATGATTGCGTAGCAGGTTTTGCCGGATTCAAGAGCAATTCGAACCTGTTCGAGGTCTGAGCTTATCTTGATTGCCCGGGTTGGGCAGATGGCATAGCAACTTCCACATGCGATACACCGGTCGTCAATGATGCTGACGTGGTCAACATTTGGCCTGACTGCAATGGCTCTCACCGGGCACTCCCTGACGCATGCGTAACAAAGGATACATTCATCGGGTTCAACCCAGATTATTTTAGACTGTTTTCCGCTATCGGGTGAAGGGCTGATCATAGGCCAAAGTGGTTCTTAAGATAACTGATAACCTCTTCCTCGTTGCCAGACCGAAGGGTTTTGCCGCCGATCCGGATCGATGGACCCTCGCCGCATTCTCCAAAGCAGTGCGCTCCATGAAAAACAACCCGGTCTTCCAGAAAGTTTTGCTTGAGGAATTGCTGGATAACCTGAACCATTTTTTTATTTCCTCTCGCAAAACAAGAGCTTCCGAGGCAAATGGTGATCTCGGTCTTGTTCACATCCATCGCTGTTGTACTATCATTGTTTCAAAATTAACAAATCTAGACGCGATCATTGGGATTTTATCGGAAAAAGTTGTAAAATTTGCACTTAGTTAATAATGTTAGAAAAATAACAATGTTTTTCAGATAACATATGGATTCAGAATTTGGTCTGATTCTGAGGCAATATCCCGAAGGCAGGCGGGAGAACCTGATTCCGATCCTTCAGGAGATACAGGATAGCCGGGGACATATTCCCGAGGAGGCTGTTGCGGCAGTTGCGGCTCATCTTGAAATGCCTGCCGTTAAAATATACAGTGTTGCCACCTTTTACAATGAATTCAGGTTTGATCCGGGTGGGCGCCACCATATACAGGCCTGCCAGGGGATTGGCTGTCAGGTGGATGGCAGCGAGAGGGTTCGTCGGGAGCTGGGCCGCCTGCTGGGAATTAGTCCTGGTGAAACGACTGAGGATGGCTTATTCAGTCTGGAATGGGTTCCGTGCCTGGGTGTTTGCCAGGAGGCTCCGGTGATTTCGGTCAATGGGGTATTCTACCCACGGATGACTGCAAAAAAGGTCAAGGAACTGACTGATAAACTTAAAAACCCGAATGAGCCATGACCCCTAATCGTATGGACGACCAAGTAAGGAGTGACCTTCGGGAACTGCTGCTGCACGATAACCCTGCCACTGATCCGGCTTTACGTCAAAGAATCAGAACACTGAGAAGGGAGCGGGTAACAGGAACCACTGTTTTTATTGACACTACAACGCCAACCTCGATCTACCCGATCAGCAAGATTCGTGAGGCTATAGCCGGTTGGTCGGAAGCATCCGGAATTGTGGTTGAAACCATTGATACCGGTTCTCTTGGCCTGATTTCAGCTACTCCGGTAATCGGGATTCAGATTCCGGGAAGGGCCAGAGTTTATTACGGACCCGTTGAATCAGCCGATATCGACGGAATATTGAATGCCATACACAAACAGGTAGTTCCTGAAGAGAACCTGCTGGGGCAGGTGGTATTCAGTTCACAGCAGTCATGGGAAGGCATCCCGCTGCTTGATAAGCACCCGTTTTTTGTAAATCAGGTTCGCCATGTGATGAAGCTCAGCGGGATCATTGATCCCTGTTCGGTAGCTGATTTTGTGGGTTGGGGTGGTTACCGGGCGTTTGCAAAAAGCATCCATTTTTACACCGACAAAGAGTTGCTGGGACTGATCGAGAGTAGCGGACTACGAGGCCGCTCAGGCTCTGGTTTTCCAGCAGCCAGGAAGTGGATTGCTGCCGCATCGGCAGTTGGAGACAAGCGCTATGTCCTTTGCAATGCCGATGAAAGTGATCCGGGTGGATACATGCACCGGATACTGATTGAAAGCAATCCTCACATGGTTCTCGAGGGAGTCATGCTGGCTTCCTATATCATCGGCGCCAGTCAGGCGATCATCTATACCCGATCCCGCTACAAAATGTCGGTTGCGCGGCTTCAATGCGCCATTAATCAGGCACGTGCCCTTGGCCTGATCGGCCAGGATATTCTGGGGAGCGGCTATACGCTGGATATTCAGCTTCGCCGGGGTCCCGGTGCTTTTGTTTGCGGAGAGGAGACTGCCCTGATTGCGAGCCTTGAAGGGAAGCGCGGCATGCCTCGTACAAAACCTCCTTATCCGGCATCGCAGGGCTTGTATGGAAAACCAACACTGGTGCACAATGTTGAGACTCTGGCTCAGGTGCCTCTCATAATCGAAAACGGCCCGGAATGGTATAAGTCCAACGGTACCGAGGGATCAAGCGGGACCAAACTGTTTAGCCTGTCGGGCAAGATCAGGCGTCTGGGCGTTGTGGAAGTGGCTTTCGGCACATCGGTACGCGACATTGTGGAAAAGGCGGGGGGTGGGATACCCGATGGAAGATCCATTAAGACGGTTTTACTCGGTGGCCCCTCTGGTAAGTTTATGCCTCCTGGAAAACTTGACCTGCCGATTGAATTTGACCGGTTCCAAAAGGAAAATTTTGACATGGGATCTGGCAGCATGGTGATCCTCGATGACACCTGTTGTCCGGTAAGCCTCATGAAAAATATGATTGATTTTATTCATCAGGAGAGCTGTGGTAAATGCATTCCCTGCAGGGATGGTTCACTTCGGATACGGGAGATTCTTGAAATGGTTACCAGCAAGCCTGCTGAAGACAAAAGCCATGCAGCGCTCGACCGGTTCAAGGGTATTACCAAGGTTGCTGAATTAGCCCATGTAATGCAGGACACGTCCCTTTGCGGCCTGGGAAAAACAGCACCAAACCCGCTGATCAGCGGATTCGAGCTTTTCAGGTCGGAATTGGAAGAGCATGTTTTCGAACGTACCTGCCGGGCAGGAGTTTGTCAGAATCTAAGGACCTTTTCTGTGGATCCTGTTGCGTGCAACGGGTGTAATATTTGCTACCTCAAATGCCCTGAATCGGCAATTATCGGGGCACCCCGACAGGTGCACTATATCGTGGACCATTTATGCACCGGATGTGGAAAGTGCTTCGAGGTGTGCAAGTTTAATGCCATAGTGGTCAGCTAATTCAGGACGTTATGAATATCGAAATAGAAGTAAACGGCCAGATTATTAAAGCCCGCAAGGGGGAAATGCTTCTGGATGCTCTGAAGGCTAACGGAATACATGTTCCCACCTTGTGTCACCTGGAGGGATTCAAGCCCAGCGGAGCCTGCCGTATATGTGTGGTTGAGGCGGAAGGAAGACAGGACCTCATTCCAGCCTGTTCATTTCCGGCTGAGGAATGGATGAAAATCAAGACACATTCCTCCCGGGTCATCAAAGCGAGAAGAACCATACTTGAATTGCTGCTTTCCTGCCATTCGGGGGGGTGCCTCTATTGCGACCGCAACCAGACCTGCGAGCTCCAGAAACTGGCCAGCGAGTTGAATGTTGGGGAACATCGGTTCAGCACAGGGCGGAAACGAAAGAAAATGGATACGACCAGTCAGTCGGTTTTGCGCGATCCTTCCAAATGTGTGCTGTGTGGACGCTGTGTAAGGGTTTGTGAAGAGGTGGAGGAGGTTGCAGCGCTGGATTTTCTCCGAAGGGGCAGCCGGACTGAGGTAGGGACGGTACTTGATAAAGGGTTGAACTACTCTTCGTGTGTCAATTGCGGACAATGCATTTTGGTATGCCCATCGGGGGCATTGCAGGATAAAAGCCATGTGGATCAAGCTATTCAGGCTCTTCAGGATCCGAAAAAATACACAGTGGCCATTATAGATCCCGCTCTCAAGATAAGCCTGAGTGAACAGTTTGGCTATCGCTCAGGGCAGGAATTCACCTCGTTGCTGGCCACAGCCTTGCGGCGTATCGGGTTTAAAAAGGTGTATTCATCAGCCTGGGGTAATGAGTTTGAAACCGGATTGCTTGTCACGGAGTTTGAGAAAAAATTGGATGAAAAGAATGAAGGCCCACTTTTTACCGCAACTTGCCCCTCTTTTGTCAGATATCTGGAACAAAACCGGCAAGACCTCCTTCCATCGCTCATTTCCATAAGACCCGGTCGCCAGATCATGACTCATTTGCTGAAAGCCATGCTGTCAGCCCAGAATAATCTGCCGGCCTCAGGCATACAGGTGATATACTTAACGGCATGCACGGCAGCTAAAGGTGAGCTTCATTCACCGGACCGGATGAGGCACCCCTCATTTTACCCTGATATTGTTCTGACGAGCCGTGAAGTATATAAGCTAATCCGTCTGTTCGGGACTCAGATAGACAAGCTTAACCCTGAATACCCTGAGGATCTGTTCGGCACTGACGTTCGATCGGGTTACCTTCATGCACAGTCGGGCGGCAGTCTGGAAGCTGCCATAAGGATACTCCAGGTCCGTAAACCAGAATTGGCCGTTCAGACCGACAAGCTCGCACGGTTGAAGGGGTCGAAGGAGGTAAAGGAATGTAGCTTTGATCTTGATGGTGAGTCCATAAATGTTACGGCTATCAGTGGATTGTCTCAATTTGAGTCCTGGATGAAGGAATCAAAGTCGAAAAAGAAACGAACTCACCTGGTTGAGGTTATGGCCTGTCCGTTTGGCTGCATCAACGGCGGCGGGCAGCCCATTGGGGTTGCGGATCGCAACCTGAAAGCAAGAAGCAAGGCTGTGGCTGAAATGGACGAACTCTATTCCGGTGTTGAGCAGCGAGGTTCAGTCTGTATCCCGTTCGATTTTCAATGGGGGGACAATGAGTTGAATGTTGATTATTCCAGCCGGCCGGTAATTCGGTAAAAGCGTATGACAGAAGTACTTTATAAAAAACTCGTTACCACGATTCCCGATTTATGCAGGGTCTGCTATACCTGTGTGCGTGAATGCCCTGCAAAGGCGATCCGCATTGAAAACGGACAGGCAGAGGTTATGCACGAACGGTGCATCGGTTGTGGAAATTGCGTTCAGGTATGCTCTCAGCATGCCAAGGTGTACCTTAACGAGGAGAAGGATGTACTGGCTCTGCTTAAATCGGGCTTGCCGGTTGCCGCTATGGTTGCACCCAGCTTTCCCGCTGAATTTGCTGATTTTGATAATCTTGAGGAGCTCATCGGGATGATCCGGGCCTTAGGTTTTACCTATGTGTGCGAAGTGGCATTTGGCGCCGATCTGGTTGCCCAGGATTTCAGGGAGGTGATTTCTGATGAGGACCATCCGGCAGTTATCAGTTCCGACTGTCCGGCTGTTGTATATTACGTGCGGCATTATCACCCCGACCTTGTCCCATCATTGGCGCGTGTGGCATCCCCGATGGTGGCAATGAGCAGGGTAGTGCGAAAGAAATATGGTCCTAACCTGAGAACGGTATTTATCGGACCGTGTATCAGCAAAAAGGCTGAATCCAATGAGGTCGATTGCGTGTTGACTTTTCAGGAACTGAGACACCTTTTAAAGAGCCAGGGAATCAAGGCAGGGCAAGTAAAACCATCTGATTTTGATCCGCCCCATGCAGGGAGGGGGATGATCTTCCCGGTAAAACGTGGAATGTTGCAGACCCTGAATATCCCTGAGGACCTTTTTGATGGCAACATCCTGGTTGCAGAAGGGAAAGTCAATTTTCCTGCGGCCATTGCCGAATTTGAGAATGGAGCCATCTCAAACCAGCACCTTGAGCTGCTGTGCTGTGAGGGCTGTCTGATGGGACCGGGCATGACCCCTGACGGCAAGCGATATGCCCGGCGGGCGATGATCGGAAATTATGTGCGTGAAAAGATGCTGGAGCGGGACCCGGAGGCATGGAAAAAGAATATCGAAGAGTTTTCTGCTATTGATCTGACCCAAACCTTTGAGCCATCGGATCGGCGACTCGACTTACCTTCGCCATCAAAGATCCGCAAAGTTCTGGCATCCATAGGAAAGCAAAATCCTCAGGACCATCTGAATTGTGGCGCCTGCGGGTATGATTCCTGCGAGAACCATGCTATTGCCATTGCCCAAGGCCTGGCGGAGAGCGATATGTGCCTGCCCTATACCATCGAAAAGATGCACAGGTCGATCCAGGAACTGAACCTGTCGAATGAACAGCTGGCAAAAGTGCAGCAGGCACTCAAACATTCTGAAAAACTCGCGCACATGGGTCAGCTGTCAGCGGGTATTGCGCACGAACTAAACAACCCGCTGGGTGTGGTGATCATGTATGCCAACATACTCCTGGACGAGTGTCAGGATGACCAGATCAGGCAGGACCTCGGCCTGATTGTTACCCAGGCTGACCGATGCAAGCGAATCGTTGGAAACCTGCTGAACTTCGCAAGGAAAAACCAGGTAAGGCTTGAGGAGACCGATTTGCTGAAACTGGCGAATGACAGCCTGGCCTCAGTAATCATTCCCGACAGGATACTGACCCATGTTGAGTCAAGGCTCAGAGAACCCCTTTGCTGGATTGACCATGAACAGATGACCCAAGTACTTACCAATCTGATTAAAAACGCGGTTGAAGCCATGCCGGCCAGTGGCGCTCTCACCCTGAAGATTGAATCCGAGGGAGAGTTCATTGTCATCAGCGTTAGGGATACCGGTACCGGTATTGCACCTGAAAATATGGATAAAGTCTTTACCCCGTTTTTTACGACCAAAGAAATTGGCAAAGGGACCGGGCTCGGGTTGGCCACAACCTATGGCATAATTAAAATGCATAAGGGCAAAATCGAAGTGGAATCCAATGATGATCCGTTGAAGGGCCCGACAGGCACTTGCTTTAAAATTCTATTACCCAAAATAAACCAATCATAATCATGACCGAAACAGTAAAGAAACCGGTTGTGCTGCTGGCTGATGATGATCCGGATTACCTCTTTCAGATTCGTTTTGCTCTGGAGAAGGCCGGTTTTATTGTTGAAGCGAAAGATTCACAGGATGATGCCGAGTTGTACCTTACCAGGCACAGGCCTGATATAGCCGTGTTTGACCTTATGATGGAAAAGGATGATTCAGGGTTTATCCTGGCCTATCATGCAAAAAAAAAGTATCCCGATCTGCCGGTGATTTTGTTAACTGCTGTGATGGCTGAAACCGGCCGGAACTTCGGGCTAAATGACCAGGATTCGGATCCATGGATCAAAGCCGATCTCTATCTTGAGAAGGGGCTGCTGACCGAGATCCTTATTTCTCACATCAATACCCTAATAAACAGGTAGAAATGGAAATGCTGAAGGTCCTGGTAGTGGATGATGAACCAGGCATCCGTTCGGGTATAACCCGGATTTTGAGTAAGTATACAGTGGGCTATCCTTTTATGGATGAGGATATTGGATACACTGTAGGGGAGGCCGCAACCGGGGAGGAAGCAATCCGGATCTTTCATGAGGATCTTCCTGACATTGTGCTGCTCGACAACAAACTTCCGGGCATGGGCGGGGTTGAGGTATTGGAGTATATCAAGCGTAACCAGCTCGATACTGAAGTTATGATGATTACCAGCTTTGCTTCGCTGGAGCTGGCCGTAAAGGCCACAAATATGGGGGCTTACGATTTTGTCCCCAAACCATTCACGCCACAGGAACTTCGGTCATCGATGGATAATATCACCAAGCACCTGTTCCTTAAGCGGATGACCCAAAAAATGAACCGTGAGGGAAAGATCGTTCGTTTTCAATTCCTTTCAATGCTCTCGCATGAATTGAAGAACCCGCTAAATTCGATTGAGGGCTACCTTAGGATGATGCAGGAGAGACAGGCTGGAGAATCCCTCGCTGCATATGATGAGATGATCGGGCGCTCCCTGAACCGTGTTAAAGGGATGCGGTCAATGATCATGGATCTTCTTGATTTGACAAAAATAGAATCGGGGAAAAAGAACCGAGAGATTATTTCGACAGATCTGGTAAAAATTGCCAGGGTTTCTGCAGAAACGATGGGGCCGCTGTCTATCCAGATGGAAGTGAGTATTAAGGTTGAGAGTCCTGATGAGCTATGGGTAAACGGGGATTCAGAAGAGTTTGAAATTATTCTGAATAATCTGATATCCAATGCGGTAAAATATAATAAAACAGGCGGTAGCGTGGTTTGCAGGCTGAGTGGTGAAGGTAAACAGCTTAAAATTGAGGTAGTTGATACCGGGATGGGCATTCCGGAGGATGAAATCCCCACCTTATTTCGCGAGTTTACCCGTATCCGCAGAAAGGAAACGAAGAATATCATGGGTTCAGGGTTGGGGCTTAGCATTGTAAAAAGACTTGTTGACATGTATGATGGAACGATAGAAGTTGAGAGCAAGGCCGGTAAAGGATCGACATTCCGGGTGGTATTGCCAATCATCGGTTGATTTTGTATGTTTGACCCGAACAAATACTGATAACCATGAACTTACCGGAACGGACAGTTGAAAGGCTCAGCGAATACAGGCGTATTCTGCTCGATTGCCTGACCAATGGGAAGACTCACATTTTCTCACATGATCTTGCGGCCTTGAATCATATCACAGCGGTCCAGGTTCGGAGGGATATGATGCTGATGGGCTTTACCAGTATGCAGCGCAAAGGGTATGATATCAGGGAACTGATTGATGCAATCGGCAAGCTGATTGATACGACCGATGGATTGAATGTTGCTGTTATTGGGGCCGGAAATCTCGGAAGGGCTATTACAGGTTATTTCCGTGGGAAACGCTCTAAACTGAACATTGTCGCAACTTTTGATATCGATCCCGATAAGGTTGGGAGGGTCATTGCCGGGGTAAAGTGTTACTCCATGGAAACCCTTCAAAAGAATATTGAAGAGCTTCAGATCTCGATAGCAGTATTGACTGTGCCGACTGAACATGCCCGAAAAATAGCGGATCAGCTTTCATCAACTGGCATTCGCGGAATTCTCAATTTCACAACCGTTCCTTTGAATATGCCGCCGCATGTGTTCCTTGAGGAGTATGACATGATCACTTCCCTGGAAAAAGTGGCTTATTTCGTGAAATTTCACCGCGGTTAAAACTTCTACCTGCCCGAAAGGATTATCTTTGCAGCGCTTATTCAATAGGGGCTGCTGTCCTCGTTTTACACCATGCTGGTCCACCGAAGTTTAGAAGGATTGTCCATTCATAAGGCCGTTGTTACCACAGGCTCATTCGATGGGGTGCATATCGGTCATAAAACCATTATCAACAGGCTGAGAACAATTGCTAAAGAAATTGGCGGGAGTTCTGTACTGGTCACTTTTTTCCTCATCCACGTAAGGTGCTGTATCCCAATGCGCAGGGAAAGGATCTCCAGATGATCAACACCCAGCGCGAAAAGATTCGCCTCCTTGAAAAGGCCGGATTGGACCACCTTGTTATCATCCCTTTTACGCTCGAATTCTCCAAAACCTCGTCGGTTGATTTTATCCGCAAGATATTGGTCGGTAAGCTGAATGCCGCCTGTGTGGTAGTCGGGTTCAATCACCATTTCGGCCATAACCGTGAAGGCAACTATGACTATCTGTATGAGCTTGGAAAGTTTTACAATTTCACGGTGGAGGAGATTCCTGAGCAGGATATTCATAATGAATTTGTGAGCTCGACCAAGATCCGCAAGGCAATCCTCGACGGAAATATCCAGAGAGCCAATGCCTATCTGGATCATGAGTTCTTCATGATCGGTCCGGTTAAAAAGCCTTTACCTGCCAGTGCGCCCGAGGGATCAGACTGGCTCGAGGTTCTGCGGGAGGAAGATGAGAAGGAGCTGCCTCCCCCCGGTGTTTATGCCGGCTCTGTTGCTGAAGGCACTGAAAGGGAGAAAGTCATGATTCTGATTCAGGAGGGCAAGGCTGGCCGCAACGCCCTGATTAAATACATTATACCCCGGGGCAGTTTTCCGTCGGAAGTCTTTCTTACGTTTCACAAACGAATCCGCCTGATTGAAGCGGACGAGGAAGTACCCACCCGGGCGATTCTGGAGAGGGATGAGGAGGAGGTGGAGGAGCTGATTTATTGAAGAGGTTGAAGAGGTTTAGAAGGTTTAGAAGGTTTAGAAGGTTTAGAAGGTTGAGAAGGTTTAGAAGGTTGAGTTTGCAGTTCCCCGGGGTTTAATTATCTTTGAGAATCCCCCGCCATTTTATGAGAAAAGTATATCCTTATACCGATGTGATGAGGACATCGACCTGATTCTTGCCGGTACCCGGCCGACAGGCTTATCCTTGAACCTGAGTTTTACACAGATCTTTGCATACCTTTGCCACAGGTATTTCTTGATACCTCACACAGCGCAAACCTAACTTTTTTGTTGTATTTTATGAGTCCGAGAGCACATACCCTGTACATTTCCGTATTGGCCGCCATTGTGGTTTTTTCATTTGCCGCGTTAACATGGTTAGGCGTTTCATATTATGGTATTTCGCTGGAAAACAGGTTTTTCCACGAACAGCATGAGGTTCTGAAGCCCAGTGGAACCTTGGGTCATGGGTTTGGAATTGTCGGATCTGCCATGATTATAATCGGAATCTCTTCCTATATGCTGAGAAAGAGGTGGCGAAAATTATCGAGGTTGGGATTACTGAAACATTGGCTTGAGTTCCATATTTTTTTATGCATACTGGGACCGATTTTGGTTTTGTTTCATACCAGTATGAAGTTTGGCGGGATCGTAGCAATAAGTTTCTGGAGCATGGTTGCAGTGGTGCTCAGCGGGTTTATCGGCAGGTTTATTTATATCCAGATTCCACGAACCATGGAAGGTCGGGAGCTCAGCCTGGGTGAGATCAGTCTGATGAAAAGCAAACTGACCGAATCAGCCGCCAATCAGGCAGGGACAGAGAGTCCGGTGGCCCTGTTGCTAAGGGATGCCTTTAAAAATCGTCCTGATACAAGCCAAAAGAATTTGGTGAGCAAGATGTTGATTGGATACAGGTATGACGGTGCTGCCAATAGAAAGATAGTCCGGCAATTAAGAAAAGAAAAGATTTCAAAGGTTGAATTCAAAAAAGCCAGAAAACTCCTGAAAGAGGAGATCAGGCTCTACCGGAGGATTGATATGCTGGAGTCAATGAGAAAAACACTTGAATACTGGCATGTGATACACCTGCCATTTGCCCTTGCCATGTTGATCGTGATGATTATACATGTTGTGGTAGTTCTCACGTTAGGGTATAAATGGATTTTTTAAATCATGGAAGTACTGCTTGAAAATATCCTCATCTATGCCGGAGTATTCCTGCTGATAATAATTATTGTATTCATTTACCTCAGGAAGCAAAAGGTTGAATCCCGGCAGGTTGATGAAAAAATCAGAATTGCCAAGGAAGAAGGGCTGCATGAACCGGTGTCCCTTCATCCCGTTGTGGATGTGAATAAATGTATCCGAACGGGTGCATGTATCAGCGCTTGCCCCGAAAAGGACATTCTGGGGATCAGCAATGGCAAGGCAACGATCATTAATGCTTCCAGATGTGTGGGACACGGGGCTTGTTTCCATGCGTGCCCTGTGGAGGCCATTACTTTATGCATCGGTACGGAAAAGCGTGGGGTTGAACTGCCGCATGTCAGTCAGAATTTTGAGACGAATGTATCGGGGATCTTCATTGCAGGAGAGATTGGAGGGATGGGGCTGATCAAGAATGCGGTAGAGCAGGGAAAGCAGGCTGTAGAGAATCTTGCCCGCACGATTCAGAAAAACATACAGGCCGATTATGACCTGGTCGTGATCGGGGCAGGTCCCGCAGGCATTTCAGCCACGCTGAGTGCCCGTAAACTTGGGTTAAAGGTATTGACTCTGGAACAAGATACCCTTGGGGGAACAGTTTATACCTTTCCCCGTTCTAAGATCGTAATGACTTCGGCCATGGAACTGCCCCTCCACGGGAAGATAAAACTTTTTGAAACCAGTAAGGCAGAACTGCTTGATCTATGGGTTAGTGTACTCAATAAGAATAAGATTACCATTACTGAGAATTCCAAAGTTGATTCGATTGTGGCCGGAGATGGGCGTTTTATTGTAGGTACTACCGCGGGGGATCATTATTCGACCCGAAAAGTGCTTTTGGCACTAGGTCGCAGGGGATCACCGCGAAAGTTGAACATTCCGGGTGAGGAACTCGAGAAGGTCGCTTATCGGTTACTGGAGCCTGAGCTTTTATCGGGTAAAAGGATCGTGGTTGTGGGCGGTGGAGACTCGGCGGTTGAATCGGCCCTGCTTTTAATGGATGAGAATCAGGTTACCCTGATGTACCGCGGCGAGGTTTTTGGAAGGCTGAAGCCCAAAAACAGTGAGAAAATCAAAGAAGCTGCCCAATCAGGCAAGATAGATGTTCGTTTTAAAACTAACCTGACATCCATTGACCGGGAATTCGTATATTACCATTCGGATGATCTGGAGGATCCCATTGAACTGATAAACGACCTGGTTTTTATTTTCGCGGGCGGTGAATTGCCGACGCAGTTCCTCGAAAAATCAGGAATACTGATCACCCGAAAATTTGGGGAGGCAATATTAAAGCATTAATGAAGAAGTCTGGGAATTTTGCGAGATCAGGGAGGCTGGCTATATTAATCGTGGCCTGTCTTGCCATTGGGATCAGGGCTTTCCCGCAGATTTCCCCGGGCGAACTGAGCCGTGCTCATGCCAGCATGGAGGGAATATCACATTGCAACCAGTGCCATGAGGTTGGGAAAAAGGTGACTTCCGCCAAGTGTCTGGCCTGCCATAAAGAGATCAAGACCCTGATCGATGCCAGGCGTGGCTACCATGTTTCATCAGAGGTTACAGGCAAGGAGTGCTATTCCTGTCATAATGAACACCATGGACGGAATTTCGAGATTATACATTTTGACAAGCAGGCATTCGATCACCGTAAAGCTGGCTATGACCTGGTTGGCAAGCATAAAACCCTGGATTGCAAAGCCTGCCATAAGCCTGAACTGATCAGGGTAAAAACTTCCCAGAAAACCAGCGGATCCTACCTTGACCTGGGGCGCGAATGTCTGGCCTGCCATGCTGACTATCATCAGAAGACATTATCGGAAAATTGTTTAGACTGCCATAATCCCGATGCTTTCAAACCGGCTACCGGATTTGACCATAAAAAGACCAAGTTTCAATTGGTTGGAAAACACGTCACAGTTGAATGCGTGAAATGCCATAAAGTAACAGAGACGGCTGGAAAAAAGTTTCAGAAGTTCTCCGGTGTGGCGTTTAAAAACTGCACGGATTGCCATAAGGATCCGCATGAAAGCAAATTTGGAAGTGATTGCCGTAAATGCCATAACGAGGAGTCCTTTCACAAGATTTCGGCCATCAAAACATTTGACCATACTAAAACCGATTATCAATTGGAGGGAAGGCACCAGTATATTGAATGCAAGGCCTGCCATAAGCAATCATTGACTGCCAAGCTGAAATTCGCCAAGTGTACGGACTGTCATACCGATTATCACAAAGGACAGTTCCTCAAAGGGGGAGCAGCACCTGACTGTAAAGAGTGTCATACCCTTGAAGGGTTTAAATCATCCTTCTATAGCCTTGAGAAGCACAACAAAAGCTCGTTTCCGCTAGTCGGGGCCCATTTGGCCACGCCCTGCATTTCGTGCCACAAGAAGGGGGTGGAGTGGAACTTCAGGGACATCGGGAAGCGGTGTATTGATTGCCATGAGAATATCCATCAGAATAAAATCAGTTCAAAATACCTCCCGGATCAGAATTGCGAAGCCTGTCACTCTGTATCGAAATGGAGAGAGATTACATTTGATCACAAGGGAACTTCCTTTCCGCTTACGGGCAAGCATGCGGCCGTATCCTGCAGGAAGTGTCATATAAATGAGGCAACCGGGGTAACCGGCCAGTGGTTCTCGGGAGAGACCAAGAAGTGCCTGGATTGCCATACTGATATTCATGCCGGGCAATTCGAAGCTCCTGACCGTGCCTATTGTTCACGTTGCCATGGTTTTGAAAACTGGAAAGTTCAGCAATTTAATCATGACAACACTCGTTTCAAACTTGACGGCAAGCACAAGGATGTGGCCTGTGCCAAATGCCACAAGGAAATAGTATCCGGAACCAACCGATACATACAGTACAAATTCAAATCGATCAAATGCGCCGACTGTCACTTGCAATAGCGTTGCTGCTGGCTTCGACGGTCCTTATGGGACAGTCGCCCCATGG
>CAYQFT010000039.1:20499-25485 GCA_964416825.1 uncultured Porphyromonadaceae bacterium | reverse complement strand
CATAGGCTACCGCAACATAGTAGTACTTCTTGAAGTTCACCAGGGTACGGACTCCCTCGGCGAAGATATCCTCTTCCATTACGAAGGTGTGCTCAATACCCTGGTCGCGTCCTATAACTTCTACAACCGGGACGTTAGCTTCCAGATCAGTGTTCCATGTGAAGTTGATCAGCCGACCGACTCCGTTGCGCACATCGCACTGAAATACAACACGGGCTTTCTGTCCATCATGCTCAGTTGCATCGGTAACTGTTGCATTGGCATCTTTAAGCTGCCATACCTGATAACCTTCAAAGTTGTAGTTTGTATTGCAATCCGGCATAGTCACCGGGCAAACAATGAACGGGTCGCGCTCGCTATACTTTTCCATGAAGTTGTTGGAGGAAGGCTTGTTCCAGATGTGGAAGATCAGCTTCTTATCCTGTTCGACAACGGTGAGTTCCGGAGCATCCGGACCGTCAACTACCTGGAAGCAGTTTTCAAACAGTCGCTGTGCTTTCTCATCACTCTGAAGCATTTTATCCACGGAAGCAAGAAGCCCCCCTTCATAAGAGCGGGCCCATACAACACCAACAGTAATATCATTAACGGCGCCTGGTTCAAGAACAAATGGCCCTGATGACTGGAGGAGACGGCGGTCAGCCGGCTCATTACCTGCAGTTTCTTCGGTCCAGATTCCCTGCTTGACACCCCCCTGGCCCCATCCGCAAACGTCTGTTTCGCGCGGGAACATGAAGTCGCAAGCCGGACCGGTTGAACCGCTGTTCGGGTGGCCGTTGCCGCCGTAACGCATGCGTTCGTTATCTTTCCAGTAACCACGCAGGTACTGGTAATGTTCCGGTGCGGAACCCGGGTCACCCTGGACACCGCCAGAGTTATTATAATATACAAAACGGCGCATGCCCCAGCGTTCGTTATCCACGATACCGTCGCCGAAGTTCAGTCCGTTGATGTTTCCATTCAGGATACAATCATTACAAATCAGGTTATACTGCTGGTCATAGCTGGTGCAATCGTCCTTTCCGTTCGGATCCTGATAGGGACCTTCGAAAAAGTCGAGGCCAACAGCAGGAGGATTGGCGCCATAGGCCCAAACCTCACCGCCGCCGTCAACCGCCATACCGTTATAGAAGTAACCTATTCCTTTGGAAACATGGCAACCAACATAATCATCGTAGGCATATCCAAGGTCACCGTCGGCATAAACGCCGAAATAAGTTTCGATCAGGGTGTAGGTGGAACGATTGATCAGGGCATAGTTGTAAAAGCTCATGTCATTCATGGCATCGTTCGTTGAGAACTGGAATGCCTGTGCCCGAACTTCCATCCCGATCGGTTCGCCGTTAGGCCCTGAGTGAATATTACCGCGGTCATTATAAACCCACCATGCGGTTCCGTCACCATACAGACGCGGACGTCTCAGCTCGCGGGTAGTACCGCAGGGAAGGATTCCGTCGAGATCGTAGAACGGGTAGTCACCGTCGGCAGGATTATAGAAACCATCATCATTGTTATCCCAGAAAGGAGCAAGATAAAAATCGTAGCCTCCTGAAGCATCGGCGTGAGCCGGCCAATCCAGAATGATCTGAGGAATAGAGTATCCCTTAAACTCAGCATCACGCTTGTCTGCCGGAGTGTTGTACCACTCGCGGAATGCCTCAACCTGATATCGGGTTATCTGATAATGTCTGTCATACTGATAGCAAACCTCAACATCAGTGGTTCCACGGTCTTCGCCTTCCATAATCAGCGGACCAGGCCAGTAGTTGCGAGCTCCGATGAATTTCACAGCAGTGAGTTTCAACTGCCCGTTTACATCAGTACCGCCGATCCAGATACCCCCTGCATAAAGAGAGGTTTTTCCCGATCCTTTCGGAACTTCATATCCCGATGTTCCCCCACCAATATCGGTCCAGAGAATGCCATCCATACGGATATAGGTCCGTATATTATTGAGCGAAATTTCAGTAACGGTTTTACCCAACTGACAGGCAGCGGCAAAACCTTTCAAATCCTTTGATTCCGGCTCCTTCCCTTGGGCTCCGACATATTTCTCTGCAAAAAGTCCCTGGCTGAGAAATGCACCGAGTATCGCAATCAGAAAATATTTTAGAATTTTTTTCATGGTTTCGATCTATTAAGGATTACAACCGGTTAAAAATTAAGAGCAATACCTAAACGCATGGTACGAGGATTCATGTACCCGGCACCGTTATACATCTGCATCAGATATAGCATGCGGTAGGTTTCCTCATCGTACTGGGTCTTAATCTGCTGCTGCATCTTAGGAGCCGTGAGGTAACCATCGTCAAAAGCATCACCGGTTGCGGAATAAACGCCATCAATATTTTTAGTATTGAGAAGGTTGTCAACATCAAGATAAACATTGATACTGGCTTGCCTGCGATCCTGGCTGCGGGTCTTCTTAAAAGTCAGGTTGAAGTCCTTATCAAGGCGCATTTTTATAACGGTAGTCCATGGCAGACGTGATCCGTTTAATGACCCTTTCAGACCAGGTTCACCAACACCACGGCTCTTTGAGTAGGGATATCCCGAACCGGAAATAACCGTAAAGTTTGCACCGGTATTCGAAAGGATGTCGGCACCAAACAATTTCGGACCATTATAATCCCTTCCTTCACCAAAACGATAGTCAAGGCTGACGTTCATTTTATGCCTCTGATCCCAGTTGGTCGGAGAAAGAATCCTCAGGTTTGGCTGATTGGTGCGAAGCAGGCTTTCCATCTGGCCTGAACTTGAACCGGTAGCAGCGGAGAATCCGAGGGTGTAGTTGGCACGCAGTGACATGTTGCCTGTCCTTCTAAGGTCATAAGAAATGGATAACCCCTTGGAGGTACCAAAGTCGATGTTGCCACGTGTGAAATAGTCGACCGGATAGGCACCCAGAACCCTGATTGACTGAGCCATATCGCGCTGCTCCCTATAGTAGGCAGCAATTTTCAATGACGACGAGTTGGTCAGCCTCTGCTGGAATCCCAATTCATAGTCAATGGTTTTTTCAGGCTTCATGTTCGGGTTATTGATACTTGCACCGGGGTTATTGGCCAGATAGAAGTATTGAGTCGGTGAAAAATCTTCGGTGGGTCTCTTGGCAAGAATGTCATAATGTGCAAAGAATAAAGCCTCATCCGAAATCGGGAAGGAGAAAGAAATACGCGGCATAACAACAACCTGCGGAGTGTAGTCCTCGAATGCGTCAACCGTAATTTCGTTACGCTGTGACTGATCCGGGTTAACCAGATAAGGAGCGATACCTGTTGAGGAAGCAATGGTTGATGGGTCCTGTACTTCAACACCATAGGCATTATACCATGTGTCCTGATTCCTGTAACCGTTGATGGTTGAAGGATCGCTGACATCGTCAACATAAACTACAAAAGTTTCTCCCATGTTGGAAGGGTGAGATCCCGAGGGGTTCATGCTCCCTGGCACATCACTAACCTTCTTGGTTGCATAGAGGCTGTAGGGATCCTTCAGAACATACTGGTTCAGGTCATAACGGTCAACCCTAACACCGACGTTAAAGATCAGATCGTTGAATGCAAATTTATCCTGAATGTAACCGGCAGCATAAATCGGCTGATTTGGTCCGATCTCACGCTTGTAATAACCGGCTTCATCCTTCGCGGTAAAGAAATCTTCAAAAGTTGGCTTGTTCTTCAGCCTGTTGCCCCACTGGTCATAACCTCTGTATCCAACCAGGGAGTTACCGTTGTTGAGAAGTTCCTCAGCGCTGAAATAATTTATATCAAATTCGCTTGGATCGAGTGCAAAAATGTCAATCCAGTCAGTACCATCAACGGCGAGTCCAAGATGCTTACGCAAACTGGCGTCCCATTTTGCCTGTATGGTAGGCTGGTACAAGCGGTTGTAACGGACGGTGTCCATGAATACTCCGTTGGCATCATAAACCGGAATCGGGTTTGCCCAGTCGAGCATTTCGATATGACGGTTCGTATACTGGCGGGCGAGTCCCCATAATCCTGCACCGGCGACATTCCAGCCGCGGGAGTCATTCTGTTCAAATTCGAAGCCGAATGAAATCTCATGGTTCTTGATATCGGCAGATCCTGCTGCAGTAACGCGGAAAACCGTATTATCACCGATACCATAGCCGGTAGGCTGTGCTCCCGGTAGAGTGAAAATACCATAAATATTACCCAGGTTACCACCATTCAGCAGACCTCCTCCAGCGATAATTTGCTGCCAGTTTTCATAATGGCCAACCGGGTTATCGTAGGAGCTGTAATATTGTGATGTAACATTTGCCAGTTCAGGGTTTTTTTCGCCGGGAGTAAATTTATAAAGGACGTCTTTCCATCCGTTCATTACCCATACACCGTTAGGAAAACCGGACACAGTATCTGAGAACTGGAAAGTTTCCTGTTTTGTTGTTTCAAACTTACCTATATAGGCATAGTCCCAATAGTTTTTGCCATGCCGCTGTGAGTAGTTCCAGCTTTTGCCACGCTCAACCTGAGCCTGGATCTGGTAATAAGCATTCTTGATTAAGGATGAGGATTGATCTTCTTTAGTCTGGGTCCTGTCGGAGAACCGCTGGGTAAAACGAGCCCAGGCACGCCAGCTGTAGCTGTTGCTCTCGCCGTTGTTCTCTGAGTTCATGGCTGAGTTGCCGAAACCGTATCCGACGCCGTTGTTATAATCGAAGGATCCGCCAAAGGAGAGGTCAACGTTGCTGTTAAAGTTGATAGTAACCTTCGGCACGACGGTTGCGCTGTATGCCCAATAGTTATCATGGAAGGTGATCTGTTCGAAATCCTCTGCCTTCAAGTAGTTGGCGGCATACCGGACTACCCCCTGAGCATTCGGGATGATTGGTTGATTGACCAGACGCTCCCTTACTTCAGGTAAAACGCGGTTATACTGGTACCACCAGTTGGTTGGGTTTCTGTCATAGTTGACGTCACCAGCCAGGAAGAAGCCTACAAGTGTTCTGCTTCCGCC
>CAYQFT010000039.1:0-20399 GCA_964416825.1 uncultured Porphyromonadaceae bacterium | reverse complement strand
CCGTCGACGAAATAGGTATTTCCACCGCGGGCACCCCGGACGTTACCCACGCCGTTACCGTCGCGGGAGGCGATACCTGCAACCGTAGAAGCTACCTGCATGACCGACCGGCCAGGCATTTTCTCGATATCTTCCGCGGTAACTGTTTCGCCCGTCTGAGTATTGTCCTTATCGATCAGCGGGACTTTGTAGGCTATAACCTGCACCTCCGCGATTTGTTCGGTTTTGGTGGACAATTCCAAATTGAGCAAGTCAATCTTATCTGCCTTCACAACCACATTTTCCATCTGCAGGGAATTATAACCCACACATCTGGCTTCGAGCATCCACTTACCGGCAGGGATGGGCTTTAGCGTGTAGTTTCCGTCAATGTCGGACTGTGTACCAACAATTGCCAGATCACCTGCTTTGCCAACAATCTGAACTGCTGCAAACGGAATAGGCTCTCCTGAGGCTTTGTCAATCACCTTACCCTTAAGGGTACCGGATTGGCCAAACACGCCGTTAGCTAAAACGACAGCAACAACTACAAGGAGTATTTTTCGAAACATAATCAGAAATTTGATATTTAATTACTGCAATATCACATCTACCCATCGGTAGAAGTGCGTAAATGTATACATTCTCATACGAAATCGCCAACACTTTCGTTCAAAAAAAAAACCGTCGTACCGTCAAACATACTTACGTTCCAGAATAACCGAGGAAATCACCGCAGAGCGGAGATCAAACGGAAATTCTTCATGCTCAGGATCAGGCTCTTTCACCTCTCCAGATTGCATGACATACGCTGCCTGCTTGTTATCCGTTAAAGAACTATCCGGACGAACTGGCGCTACATGGCCGGGATCAATCCGTCGGAAAGACACGGGGGGGGTATCAAATGGGGGTACTTTTTCTACTACTGGCTCCGGCCGAAGGTCGGCTTCATCGGGGACACCCAGGAATTTTTTCCAGAATTCCCCCGGGTCCTCTTCCTTCTCCTCTCTTTGGACCTCGGGAACTGCTTGCGGAACTTTTTCCTGTACTACCTTCCGTTTCCGGAGCAACTGCGCCAGGACAAATATGACTCCCAGAATAATATAAATCAGGTCGCCGTTAACCTTGTCCATAAGCTTATCAAAGTTAGATGTTTCTCAAATATCTTTCAAAAAAAAATAAATTTACTGAAAATACGTTAACTAATTAGCACACTTTTACAATATGAGCTATAAATCAACGAGATACGTTTTCATTTTACTGACCCTTCTCCTCGCAGGTACGAATTGCAACCGAGAGAAGCAGGTTCCCATCCCCTACGTGATGGTAAATTATACCGTTTATTTGTCCAATCCGTCAAACGCTCATCTCCGCGTTCCGGGCAATTACCTCATCATCCCCGATCAGGGTAATCTGGGTATAATATTATATAGGAGGACGCTTGGGAACCCGGACGATTTCATTGCGCTGGACCTAACCTGCTCCAATGAACCTCTTGAACAGTGCAAGCTGGCGGTGGATTCAACCGGCTTTTACCTTGTTTGTCCATGCTGCCGGTCAGAATTCTCCATCTGGGACGGCCTGGTAGCGAAGGGACCGGCAAAGTGGCCGCTTAGGGAGTATGCGACCAGCATTGTGGGGAATACGGTCAGAATTTATAATTAAAGGCGAAAGAAAAAAGGCGAAAGGCGAAAGAAGTACATCTTTCGCCTTTCGCCTTTTTTCTTTTGCCTTAGTACCGATAGTGCTCCGGCTTATACGGCCCACCCTTGGCAACACCGATATACTTAGCCTGATCGTCTGTCAGAATCGTAAGCTTTGCGCTGACGTGCTCGAGGTGAAGGCGTGCAACTTCTTCATCGAGGTGTTTTGGCAGCCGGTATACTCCAAGTTCCATTTTGTTCTGCCAGAGTTCCAGCTGGGCGAGCGTCTGGTTCGTAAAGGAGTTGCTCATGACAAAACTTGGGTGACCTGTGGCGCAGCCCAGGTTAACGAGACGGCCTTCAGCGAGCAGGATGATTGAATGACCATCGGGGAAAATATACTGATCAACCTGCGGCTTGATATTGTTGCGTTTCATTCCCTTCGAGGTTTCCAGTTTTGAAACCTGGATTTCATTGTCGAAATGCCCGATATTGCAAACAATAGCCTTATCCTTCATCTGTACCATGTGATCGAAACGGATGACATCCTTGTTGCCAGTTGTAGTAACATAGATATCTCCTTCGGCGAGGCTTTCTTCGACGGTTTTTATTTCAAACCCTTCCATAGCGGCCTGAAGGGCGCAGATCGGATCAATTTCGGTTACAATGACCCTGGCTCCGTAACTTTTCATGGAACGGGCGCATCCTTTACCCACATCGCCGTACCCGCAGACAACAACCACTTTACCAGCTATCATAATATCGGTAGCCCGCTTAATGCCGTCGGCAAGGGATTCGCGACAGCCATAAAGGTTATCAAATTTTCATTTTGTAACCGAATCATTTACGTTGATAGCCGGGAATAGAAGTCCGCCCTCTTCGAGCATCTGGTAAAGTCGGTGTACGCCTGTAGTGGTCTCTTCAGAAACCCCCCGGATCCCCGGAACCATCTGGTTCCATTTCCCAGGCTCGGTTTTAAGTGTTTCCCTGAGGCAATTCATCATTGCCCGGAAATCTTCCCCTTCCTCAGCATCTTCAACCATTTCAACCAATTCAACCATTTCAACCAATTCATCCTCCATCTTCTTCCCAAGATGCACCATCATCGTGGCATCACCGCCATCATCGACAATCAGGTTCGGCCCAATCCCCCCGGGGAATGAGAGCGCTTTCAATGTGCACCACCAGTACTCATCAAGGGTTTCACCTTTCCAGGCGAAAACCGGGATTCCTGCCACGGCGATGGCCGAAGCTGCGTGATCCTGGGTGGAAAAGATATTGCACGAGGCCCATCTGACCTGGGCGCCAAGTTCGGTAAGCGTCTCGATCAGGACAGCCGTCTGAATGGTCATGTGGAGTGATCCAGTAATCCTGGCCCCTGCAAGCGGCTTGGCTTTGCCATATTTCCGACGCAGTGACATCAGTCCGGGCATCTCAGCCTCTGCAAGCTGAATTTCTTTGCGGCCCCATTCCGCAAGGCTCAAATCTTTGACTTTAAAATCGTTAGTGGTAGTTTCTTGCTTAAACATCTTATCTGAATTAAATATTGTCAAAAGTAATAATATTCATTGTGGCCTTTCTGTCCTCCTCCAATTGCAGACGCAATTCCTCCAGGCTTCCAAATTTCATTTCATCCCGGAGCCGCTGAATAAACCGAACGGTTAGTGTCTCCTCATAAAAATCACCCTCAGCGCCAATCATATGAACCTCTATGGTTTTGTGGTCATGATCCTGGAGAGTCGGGCGAACTCCGATATTTAACATTCCGGCATAGGTTCTGTCTTTAACTTCAGCATAAACAGCATAAACCCCATCAGAGGGAATTTGTTTAAAATGTTCTGAGACGCTGATGTTAGCGGTTGGAAACCCCAGACCCGTACCGATCCGGTTACCGGTGGTTACAGTGCCACTAAGTGAATAGGGTTTTCCCAGCAGGCTGTTGGCAGAAGCAAGGTCACCGGCCCGAAGGCAGGCTCGTATAAAAGTGGAGCTAATGCGGGTCTCATTGCGAAGGTGAGTGTCCAGGTGCTTCACGCAATATCCCGATTCGCCGGCCAACTCCTTAAGCAACTGGACTGATCCCTTGCCACCGGCGCCAAACCTCACATCATCGCCTACAACGACACAGGAGATATGAAGTTTGTTTATCAATAGCTCCGATATGAACTGGGCCCCCGATATTTCTGCAAATTCGGGTGTAAAAGGAATCACGATGAGGTGGTCGATACCGGAAGAACGGATTGCTTCCGTTTTCTCCTCCAGTGTGTTAAGCAGCTTGAAATCATCGTCAGCCTTTCCCAGTACAAACCGGGGGTGTGGCCAGAAGGTGATGACAGCAGATTCCCGGCCAAGTTGCTCAGCAGCCTTTACAACCTCTGAGAGCAGAAGTTGGTGGCCGCAGTGCACTCCATCGAAGATTCCCAATGTCACCACGGGGGATTTTACGCCAAAAGACTGGATACCGGAATGGGTGATCACAAGGGTCAAATTTCGTCAAAAGTAAAAAAAATCAATACATTTGGGCGTTTAATACAATCAAGACAAATGAAAAGATCAATCATTCAGATATTTGCGGTGTTATTGGTGATTTCTTCAGGTTGCGGCCGGGAGAATGGATTTACCATTTCGGGTCATCTTGATGGCGGTGTCGGAGACACTCTGACCCTTGAGGAAATGACGGCTAATGCAATGGAAATAAGGACATCGATCCTTCTTGATGATCAGGGTAATTTTGTTTATAGAGACACTGCTGCCAATCCCAGATTCCTGTTTCTCAGAACGCGCGCCAATGAGTATATGACCATCATGGTCGTTAATGGAGATAAAGTTGTACTTAGCGCAGAGCTGGGAAATATCAACAAAACCTATAAGGTTAGCGGTTCGCGTCAATCGGAGCTCGTCTTTGAGCTGAACTCGGAATTACTTCTGGCGACCAAATTACTTGATTCATTGGAGATTCAATATCGTCAGCTGATAGGGAAAGGCAATGATCCACAAGTAGATACATGGATGAAATCCGAATTTGACAAACTGATGGAAAATCAGAGAGCATTTGTCCGGGCTTTCATTGAACGGAATCCGAACGAACCCGCCTCCCTATTGGCGCTTTCGCATCAGGTTGCCCGCCAACCGGTGCTTAATCCACGGCTTGATTTCAAACTATTTGAAAAGGTTGATGCCGGCCTGATGAAACAATATCCGACTTCAATCCTGGCACTAAATCTGCATAAGTATGTTGTGGCTATGAAGCCTCAGCTGGAATCCAATGTTAAATTGGAGCAAGCAACCGGAACCGGCAAGCTGGCCGCTGATTTTACCCTTCCGGATCCGAATGGGAAGCAAATCAGTCTCTCATCCCTCAGAGGCCAGTACGTTCTGCTGGATTTCTGGGCCGCCTGGTGCTCGCCCTGCCGGAGGGAAAATCCGGTTCTGGTTGAAGCCTATAAAAAATACCATTCAAAAGGATTTGAAATCATGCAGGTTTCCCTTGACAAGACCCGTGAAGACTGGGTCAATGCCATTAAACAGGATGGATTGAACTGGATCCATGTGAGTGACCTGAAATATTGGGGATCAGCGGCCGCCAAACTTTACGGCATTGAATCCATACCTGCAAACCTATTATTGGACAAGGAGGGTAAAATCCTCGCCAGGAATCTTCGGGGGGCGGCGCTGGAATCCACCTTAAGCCAGTTGTTCAAATAGTCTATGCCTGATCAGAAAAACCTGATATATTTTCTGTCGGATGCGCATTTGGGCACTCCGGATTATAGCAGCAGCCTGCTTCGGGAGAAGAAGTTGGTTGCCTTTCTGGATGAAGTGAAGGATTCTGCAGGAGACATCTATATCCTTGGCGACCTGTTTGACTTCTGGTTCGAATATAAACATGTGGTTCCCAGGGGATATGCTCGCATTCTTGGAAAGATGGCCGAATTATCGGATCAGGGCATCCGCCTGCACTATTTTACAGGCAATCATGATATCTGGCTCTTTGATTATTTACAGAAAGAGATCGGACTGACGCTATACAGGCAGCCTACCGCACTGACGATCAACGGACAGCACTTCCTTCTTGCTCATGGAGATGGTATGGACGAGTCTGATCACATGTTTCGATTTTTGAAGCAATTATTTACCAACCGGTTTCTGCAATGGGCCTTTGCCCGGTTACATCCTAATTTTGCCTTCTGGATCGCCAGGGGTTGGTCGAAGCACAGCCGCATGATCCACGGGGTCGATCCCTTTCTGGGAAATGACGAACCTGTAGTGAAATTCGCATTGAAGCACTTTTCCGATCAGGGCTATGATTACATCATCCTGGGCCACCGCCATGTGCCTGTGGATTACCAGTTAACCGAGGATACGAGGCTGATCATCCTTGGGGACTGGATGACGCATTTTACGTATGCGGTGTTTGACGGAACGGAACTTGAGTTAAAGGCGAAAGGCGAAAGGCGAAAGGCGAAAGAAAGAACAAAGAACAAAGATTAAAAGATGGTTGGCCCTCTTTAATCTTAAAATCTTCTCTCTTTCTTTCGCCTTTCGCTTTTCGCCTTTCGCCTTAATCTCTATTCTTTAACTATTCTCATCGAATAGAACGACCGGTAAACAAACACCAGCGCCACGGCCAGGAAAGCAAGACCGATATAGGGTGCGAAGTTTGTTGAGCCTGCATCTCTGGCGTGAAGTGCCATTTCGATGGAGATTTCAGCAGCAAGCAGTCCGAACAGTGTTGAGAATTTGATGATCGGGTTAAGTGCTACGGATGAGGTGTCTTTATACGGATCACCTACTGTATCTCCCACAACGGTTGCTTCGTGCAAAGGAGTTCCTTTTTCCTTCAGATCGACCTCCACCACTTTTTTTGCATTATCCCAGGCACCGCCGGCGTTTGCCATGTACAGGGCCTGAAATAATCCGAACACGGCGATTGAGATCAGGTATGCTACAAAAAAGTTAGGATCGAAGAAGGCAAATGCCAGGGTAATGGTGAACAGGACTATGAAAATATTCCACATCCCTTTCTGTGCATAGACCGTACAGATCTTAACAACTGCAATGGAGTCATTGATATCGGCCTTTTCCTTGTCAAGGTTAATATGGTTCTTTATGAACTCGACAGCACGGTAGGCACCTGTAGTCACAGCCTGTATAGAAGCGCCTGTGAACCAATAGATTACCGCCCCACCTGCAATAAAACCAAGAATCACAGGCGCATCGGTAAGATTGATGCTGAGCAATCCGACTTTCTTAAGAATCAGGATAATGCTGAAGATCATTGTAGTAGCACCGATGACCGCTGTTCCGATCAAAACCGGTTTGGCCGTAGCTTTAAAGGTATTTCCTGCGGAGTCGTTGGCTTCGAGATAGTGCTTGCCTTCCTCAAAATTTGGATCGAACCCAAAATCCTTTTTCACCTCCTGGTGAATATCAGGGATAGACTCAATTTTTGAGAGTTCGAACACCGACTGGGCATTATCGGTAACCGGTCCGTAGCTGTCGACCGCGATGGTAACCGGGCCCATACCCAGAAATCCGAAAGCTACAAGCCCGAAAGCAAAAATGCTCGGATAGGTCATGATGGTGTCAAGCTCCAGGGATGAGATACGGAATGCCGTAAACATCAGGCCAATAATGACAAGGCCCGACCAGAAGGCGGCGAAATTGCCAGCTACAAGGCCGGAAAGGATATTAAGCGAAGGTCCGCCCTCGCGGGAAGCATTAACAATTTCGCCCACATGACGCGACTTTGAGCTTGTGAATGCCTTGGTTAATTCAGGGATAATCGCAGCTGCTGCCGTTCCGCAGGAGATAATGGTTGCGAGTTTCCACCAGAGGCCGGCACCCAGAGAGTCACCGAGCAACAACCAGCTGGCAAGGTAAGTCATGATGATGGAAATAACGGAAGTTATCCAAATCAGTGATGACAGTGGATTCTCGAAATTAAATTCTTTCGAATGGCCATACTTTTTGCGGTTGTATACCTGATTGACCCCGTAGGAGAGCATGGAGGTAACCACCATCAGGAGGCGCATGGCAAAGATCCAGACGATCAGGGATGCCTGAAAGTCGATCTTAAGCACTGCCAGCACGATAAAGGAGATCAGAGCGACACCTGTAACGCCGTATGTTTCAAAGCCGTCAGCTGTCGGGCCGACGCTGTCGCCGGCGTTGTCACCGGTACAGTCGGCAATAACTCCGGGGTTTCTCGGGTCATCTTCGGGAAGTTTAAAGACAATTTTCATCAGGTCTGCACCGATATCGGCAATCTTGGTGAAGATACCGCCGGCGATACGCAGGGCGCTGGCGCCGAGGGATTCACCAATGGCAAATCCAAGGAAGCACGCACCGGCAGATTCACCGGGGACAAAGAGCAGAATGGCGATCATCATGACCAGCTCGACGCAGATCAGCAGAAGGCCGATGCTCATCCCCGATTGCAGCGGAATGGATACTACTTCGAATGGTTTTCCGCGGAGGGAAGCAAAAGAGGTGCGGCTGTTTGCAAGGGTATTAATCCTGATTCCGAACCAGGCAACGCCGTACGAGCCGAGAATACCCAGAACGGACCAGAGCAGGATCATTAGTACTTTGGGAATTTCCATCCTACTGAGGCCCAGGAAATAGTAAGCCATAATCACGGCAATCAGTCCGAAAAGAATCATCAGGAACTTACCTTGCTGAAGAAGGTAGGTTTTGCATGTCTGATAAATCGTTTCAGATACCTCGAGCATTGAGGAGTGTGATGGCAGATTCCGGATACTGCGAAACTGCATATATCCAAAATATAATCCGACAAGAACAATCACCAGCCCGTAGAAAAGCAGGTCCCAACCCGTCAATGCACCATTAAAGAATGTGGCATTCTTGAGATCAGGAATCTGCAGGTCGGCCTCACCGGCAACCAAAGCGAAAGGAACCATGGTTAATAGTCCCAGAAGTAATAGGAATTGCTTTTTCATTCGTAAGTAGTTTAGCTTAATCGTCCGAAATATACTCAAGGAGTTTGAATAACGAAAGGTCTATTTTTTGAATACGGCAGAATCGACAGGGGTTTTAATGTCGATACTGTCGACACGTGTATCTATAGTCTGACCGGCCACCGACTGTTTAATTGCAAAAGGAAAACTGATACCGTCCACCTTTCTGTAATCACTCAGGTCTGTTACGGTTTCAGCTGTCTGCCCTTGCATCTCAACTACCGTGGTTACCCGGATTTTAAGTCCTGAGGTGATCTCATAGTACTCGGTTTGAACCGTGCCTGCTGGAGTTTTAACTTCGAGGCGGTAGCAGCTTTTCCCTTCAACAGCATCGTTACCGGCGAGTTTCACTTCATAACCGCTGGTAAAATATAAGAGTTCCGGGAAAATAACGGCACTCTCCCTTGTTTTGGGGATTTCGTCGGCGGGGATTTCCTTGGAACCACCCATTCCTTCCAACCAGCCAGCTGTTCCATCAAAGGTCTGTTTGTTCAGCAGCATATCCCCCATGCGCATTTCCTGGCACGTTTTGTCACCATCAGCCTGCCACTGCCTGATGCTCAGTTCCACCGTCCGGCCCATGGCCTCAACCTTTCCGGTTGCTTTCATGGTAAAATGCTGAACCATCTTCAGATTGCTCTTGCCGCCAATAGCATCGAGATATTTATTTATGACGGTTTGGGCGGATATTCCTTCGGGGAGGGCCAGCGGAGTAGTCTCCAGTGGATTTCCATATCGATCGAAATAGGTCACGGTACCATTCCCTGCAAAACGTGCCAGCTTGTCAGCAGCCGCTGCCTTATTTCCCACAACCAGGATAATGCAATTATCAGGCTTGAGGTATTTCTTTGCCATGGCTTGAACATCCTCGATGGAAATCTTCTCCAGTCGCTCGAGGTATGTGGCATAATAGTCTTTCGGAAGATTGTATCGGATGGTGTTGAGTGCGAAGGCGGCCAGTGTTGAAGGGCTCTCGAGAGCCCGGGCAAATTCCCCTGCCATCACATCCTTGTTCATTCTCAGGTCTTCAACGCTAATTAATTCATTCTGCAATCTCCTCATTTCAAACAGGAATTCATTGACGGCACTGTCGGTGACGGCAGTACCGACCTGCGCCCCGGCGGTAAAACTTCCGATGTACCTATCGGATTTCAGGCTGGAGTTGGCACCGTAGGTATAGGCCTTATCTTCGCGCAGATTCATCATGAGGCGCCCGGAAAACACGCCGCCCCCCAGGATATTGTTCATCAGGGAAGCAGGCAGGATATCGGGTTCTCCGGGTTTCAGTTTGACGGTATTCGTGATAGTCACAACCGACTGAACTGCACCCGGCTTATCGACGAATGCAACCAGGTTGCCCGGGAGCGGGGTTGGATCTGCATATTTACCGAACTCCACTTTTCCCGGTTTCCAGGTAGAGAAATACTTTTCGGCCAGTGCTTTTCCTTCTGACAGTGTGAGGTCTCCTACCATGATAAAGTACCCTACATCAGGCTTAAACCATGCGTTAAAATATTGACGGACACCCTCAAGTGTTATCGCATTAACCGTTTCTTCAGTGACGGGTTCGCCATAAGGATGGTTCCTGCCATAGCGAAGCACATCCGCTACAATCCCGGAAATTGAGTTGGGATCTGAGGCGCTCATAGTGAGTCCTGACAGGGTTTGTTTCTTCAGCTTTTCAAACTCTTCGGAGGGGAAGGTGGGGTTGTACAGGATATCGGCCATCAGTTCCAGAATTTTATCCTGATGTTTTTTCAGGCCGGAACCGAATATGCCAGACTGGCTTGTATTGAGCGAAGCCCCGATAAAATCGATTTCCTTGTCGATCATGCTTTTTGACCGGGTGGTTGTGCCCGTTCGCAATAGCTGGCCGGCCAGGGAGGCGGTGCCGGCCACTTTTCCCTCAAGGACCGGTTCGAGTGCGATCTGGAGGCTGAAAGAGACGGTTGGAAGCTCATGATTTTCCACCAGAATGGCGGTGAGTCCGTTGCTGAGCTTGAATGTCTGCGAATCGCCCAGCTGGATTTTTTTTGCCTTGGCGGGCTTCGGAGCCTTTGACCGGTCTGTTTGGGCTGTCGCTGCCGAAATGGACAGGAAGGCTATCAGTATATATAGTATATTTTTCATGATGGTTGCGGATTGTTTTTAGTTGGTTTTGGGCAGATAGTACAGAACCACCCGGTTGTCCTTCCGGAAATATTTTCTTGCTGCCTCGCGTATATCTTCCCGGGTAACACTGAGATATTTATCAATTTCCGTATTTACGGAAGAGGTTGATTTATAGTAGGTATATGCAGTTGCCAGAAGTTCTGCGCGACCTTCAATGCCTGCAAGGCGGCCAATCATTCCGGCTTCGATTGTGTTTTTGAGTTTCTGAAACTCTTCCTCGGGGATCAATTCCTGCTGAAGCCGGGCGATCTCCTGATCGGCGGCTGCCTCGAGGGTTGAGAGGTCGGTTCCCATATTCGGCAGCAAGAGCGCCAGGGTGATACCGGGGTGCTCCAGGGGCAAGGGTACGGATACGGCCTGGAGTGCGAGCTGTTTCTCATCGACCAGGGTTTTATTAAACCGGGAGCTCTGCCCATCGGAAAGGATTGTATTAAGGAGGCTAACTGCATAGTACTCCGGAGTCCCCATCGCAGGAACGTGGTAGGCCTGGATGATGGCAGGAAGCTGGATGTTGTCCCATACTGTATCCCGGATTTCCGCGGTCTTCACAGGTTCGTTTGCCAAAGGACGCGTAATGGCTGTTTTTCCTACCGGAATCTCTCCGAAATACTTCTTGATCAGATTTTTAGCTTCTTTTGGGTCGAAATCGCCTGCCAGTGTAAGGACAGCATTATCAGGAACATAAAATTTCCTGTAAAAGTTCTTGACATCTTCATCTGAAGAAGCGCGAAGGTGATCGGGTGAGCCAAGTACGGTTGTTTTGTAGGGATGGACGGTAAAAGCCCTTTTAAAGGTTTCGCGAAGAATCGTTCCGTAGGGCTGATTCTCTTCCCGCTCTTTGATTTCCTCTATGACTACCCCCTTTTGAGTGGCTATACCGAGGGAATCCATTTTGAGGTGAAGCATTCGCTCCGATTCTAGCCAAAGGCCCAGTGCCAGCTGGTGGCTGGGCAGCACCTCATAATAATAGGTCCGGTCCCAGCTGGTATTTGCATTGAGCGTTCCGCCTGCTTTTTCAACGTATCGAGTATACTCACCCCGGGGAATGTTCTCACTTCCCTCGAACATCAGGTGTTCAAACAAATGGGCGAAGCCTGTTCGGGAAGGATCCTCATTCTTGGCGCCGACATGGTACATGACAGAAACCGTAACAATCGGTGTTGAATGGTCTTCGTGCAGGATTACATGCAACCCATTCGGCAGGTCATACTCCTGAAAATCCACCTTGACCGTTTGCGCCCAAGCCGGGGCAATGCCGGCAAGAAGGAAAAGAAGGGCCGGATAACAAAGTTTAACTGTTCTCATACAATTGAATTTGATTGAATATCGTTATTGAAATAAACTTTTTGGCATGAAATATGTTATAGCTTCATGAAATTACAAACAATGAAGGCTGAAACCCGCACGAGTATTAACAAATCATTAACTAAAAAGGGATCAGTTTTGACATTAATTAACAATGAACGGTGTAACGAAATGTTGTTTTAGCCGTCTTATGAGTAGAAAACAAAAGTAAATGAATTTAGGAGTCAGAAAAATGAAAAAAATAAATCTTATAAAATTAGTTCCAATGGTTATGATGGGATTCGCCCTTACGGTTCAGGCCCAGGGAGATATCGCAACCAAATCGGTGAGTTGGACGCCATCAACACCTTCAGCCATTACCATTGACTACCCTGTTACCCGGGTGTCTGGCAAGATGATCCTGGAAGCGACTGGTACCGAAATTGTGAGCATGGAGTCAGGATCACTGGAGAACTGGATGTTTCAACCGGAATATCTGATCAATGGCAACACCTCGGATATAGAGAACTGGATGCTGGATGACCAGCATCTCACTAACGAAATCAATCAGGTTGAAGGCTGGATGAAAGATCCGGGTTATTTAACACGATAATAAAGATTTTTTACTGCAAGGAGTAAGTGTTTGTTTTTCGAACGATGATCGGGCGGCCTTTTGGCCGCCCTTTCTGTTTCAGGCTCCCCAGATATCGCGGTCGAGTGTCCGGTAGTTGACGGCTTCGGCGATATGATGCGGGCGTATCTCCTGGCTTCCGTCAAGATCAGCAATGGTTCTTGAAACTTTAAGAATGCGGTCATACGCTCTGGCGGAAAGGCCAAGTCTTTCCATCGCCTGCTTCAGGATGAGTCTTCCGGGTTCATCGATCCTGACAAACTTTCTCATCAATCGTGCGGTCATCTGTGCATTGCTATAAAATCCGGGGATTTCGCTGAATCGATCCGACTGTATCCGGCGTGCGGCCAGTATCCGGTTCCTGATGGCGCTGCTGGGCTCAGCCGGCGGCAGGTCGGCGAGTTTCTCGAAGCTGACCGGCACCACTTCGATATGGATATCGATCCGGTCGAGCAAGGGGCCGGAAATCCGGCTGAGCTATGTGTGCACGGAACCAGCCTGACAGGTGCATTTTTTATCGGGATGATTAAAAAACCCGCACAGGCATGGGTTCATGGATGCCACAAGCATAAAGCTTGCGGGGTACTGAACGGCAAACTTCGCCCGTGAGATGTTTATTACCCGGTCTTCCAGGGGCTGGCGCATAACTTCAAGTACCGACCGCTTGAATTCCGGCAGCTCATCGAGGAAAAGGACACCGTGATGAGCCAGCGAAATTTCGCCGGGTTTGGGGGTAGAACCGCCACCGACAAGTGCGATGTCTGAAATAGTGTGATGCGGCGACCGGAAAGGTCTTCTCGTTATTAGGGTTGCGTTTGTACCGAGCTTTCCGGCTACGGAGTGTATCCGGGTGGTTTCCAGGGCTTCCTGGATCGTCAGCGGGGGCATGATGCCGGGAAGACGCTGAGCCAGCATGGTTTTCCCGGCACCCGGGGAACCAACCATAAGGACGTTATGCATCCCGGCTACCGAGACTTCGAGAGCTCTTTTAACGTTTTCCTGTCCCCGCACATCGGAGAAATCGGGTTCGAAACGGTTCGACTGGTTTCTGAACTCGGCTTCCAGGTCTACCCGAACCGGCTGAGGGCGCGCCTCTCCGGTAAAGAAAGCAATTACCTCTTTCAGGGTTTCCATACCGTAGACCTCCAGTCCGTCAACCACTGCGGCCTCCCTTGCATTGACACTGGGAACCATGACTCCGCGGAACCCCTCTTTCTGAGCTTTCATTGCCATCGGGAGCACGCCGGTAACCGGCTGCAATCCACCATCCAATGACAATTCGCCCATCAGCATAAAATTGCCGAGCTCTGAAGGATCCAGCTGCTCATTGGCACCGAGGATTCCGATAGCAAGCGGCAGGTCATAGCCCGAGCCTTCTTTCCTGATATCTGCCGGAGCCAGGTTGATCACGATCCTCCGTCCCGGCCACCGGTAGCCAAGGGACATGAGGGCTGCAACGATCCGCTGCTGACTCTCCTTAACCGCATTGTCAGGCAACCCACTAATAAAATATCCGATCCCTTCAGTTACCTGCACCTCAACGCGAATGGTTGTTGACAGGATTCCGAATACTGCACCTGTGTAAGTTTTTACCAGCATATCTGTTTGTTTATAGATATATAGATGCAGAAAACCCGACAGGATGGAGAATCATTTTCGTATTTTTGTAACATATTTACATCCAAACAGACCCATATGGCCTTCTTAAAATTCGAAAAGCCCAAACCGTTCACCTATATACCCCGGTTTTACGATGAGCGCAAGGAAGAGCTCAAAAACCAGATCAACAGTATCAAACAGGAAACGGAAGCCGGTAGCGAGGGAACCTATGTCCCGAATATCCGGGGGCGGATGCGAAGCCGGCATGAAGCCCTCTATGGAGCGGCAGCCAAGCCGGGCAAAAAGGCCATCAGCCGGAGGTTCCTTACGATTGTCTATATTGGATTTGTGCTGGCCATCATTTATTATATTATCCGGATTCTTTCCGTTGCCGGGTAAATCCACTTTCTATTAATGGCAGATATCATCAAGGTCTTACCCGATTCGGTTGCCAACCAGATTGCAGCCGGAGAAGTGGTTCAGCGTCCTGCGTCGCTGGTTAAGGAACTTATGGAAAATGCCGTTGATGCCGGATCCGACCGTATCCAGGTAATTATCAGGGATGCCGGAAGAACGCTGGTTCAGATTGCAGATAACGGATGCGGTATGTCGGAATCAGATGCCCGGCTATGCTTCGAACGGCATGCTACCTCAAAAATCAACCGCGCAGAAGATCTTTTTGCCATCCGGACCATGGGATTCAGGGGCGAAGCATTAGCCTCGATAGCAGCAGTGGCGCAGGTTGAACTTAAATCCAAGACCCACGATTCCGAAGCCGGAACCCGGATTGTCATAAACGGTTCGAGGTTTGAATTGCAGGAACCGGTTGCCTGCTCCAATGGCACCAGTATATCTGTCAGGAATCTTTTCTTTAACATCCCGGCGCGCCGGAAATTTCTGAAGGCCCAGTCGACGGAGCTTAAATACATTATTACTGAATTTCAGCGAATCGCCCTTGCCAGCCCGGAAATTGCTTTTACGCTGCACCACAACGATTCAGAAGTATATAACCTGCCGCCGGTAAAAGTCCACGAGCGGATCCAGCATCTTTTTGGCAAGGCCATGGCCCAGATCCTGGTGACGGTTAAAACAGAAACCACCATTGTAAATGTATCCGGGTATGTGGGAAAACCGGAGCTTGCCCGAAAAAAATCAGGAGAGCAGTTTTTCTTCGTCAACAACCGGTTCATGAAGCATCCTTACCTCCACCGGGCAGTGACTTCCTGCTACGAGGCCCTCATCTCTCCCGATTCGTTTCCGGCCTATTTCATCTATCTTGAAATTGATCCGGCCCAGATCGATGTCAATATCCATCCGACCAAAACCGAGATCAAATTTGAAGACGAACGCGCTATATACCAGATACTTCAGGCCAGCGTAAGGGAAGCCCTCGGCAAATTCAACCTGACTCCGTCACTGGATTTTGACCGGAGGGGTGCCCTTGAGATGCCCATCTTCAGGCCTGAAAAGACCGTAAACATGCCGGAAGTAAGGATAAACCCGGATTATAACCCTTTCATAGCATCGTCAGGAACTCCACCCCGGCCGGCAGCCGGTGATGGGTGGCCTAAGCAGCAGCCGGTGACAGGATGGGAAGATCTCTATTCCGGGCTCGAAAAAAATGTGGAAACACAGGCCCCCTCCCTGCAACCTGAATCCCGGTCGGCCATGCAAATCAAGGGAAAATATATCCTGATTCCCGTAAAATCAGGAATCATGGTGATTAACCAGGTTCGGGCGTACGAAAGGATTCTCTATGAGGAGTTTCTCGAAAACGCTCAGGGTCAGCCCGGAACAGGACAGCATGTCCTCTTCCCTGTTACCTTTGAACTCAATCCGGTCGACTTGAGCCTGCTCAGTGCAATTTCTGACGATCTTGCAGCCATCGGTTTCGACCTGCAACCTTTTGGCGGGAACAGTGTAATACTCCGGGCAACACCGGCTTCTGCTGATGTAGGCGATCCAAAAGAGCTGATCGAAAAGCTGCTGGAGGATGTAAAAAATGACACTTCTGATGTAAATAACCTGATCGGGGATGTCATTGCCAGGAAAGTTGCGCGGCTGTCGGCCCGGTCGTTCGTCAGGCTTCTGCATGATGAGGAGATCCAGGCGCTGATCGACCGGCTTTTTGCCTGCCGGGATCCGCAGTTTACTCCGGGTGGCAAGGCGGTTTTGACTATTTTGCAGATGGATGAGCTGGAGAAGAGGTTGGGGTGAGGAAGGCGAAAGGCGAAAGGCGAAAGGCGAAAGATTAAGAAGAAAGAAGAAAGAAAAAAGAAGAAAGAAAACTTTAGAAATAGACCGATATGTTTGAAAGGTTTGGAGGAAGGGGTGGTTCAACACCACCGGTCGTCTTAAATATCATAATTATCAATGTCTTACTCTATTTTGCAACGCAAATCCTGGGGCGAAGCAGCATTGATCTTACGCGAGCTTTAGCGCTGTATTATCCCGGGTCGGACTATTTCCAGCCCTATCAGCTGGTTACCCATATGTTTATGCATGGCAGTCTGATGCATCTTTTCTTCAACATGTTTGCGCTGTGGATGTTTGGGCGGGTTCTTGAATCGGTATGGGGGCCGAAGCGGTTTTTTATTTACTATTTCATCACCGGGCTCGGAGCTGCGAGTCTTCACCTTTTTGTAAATTACCTTTCGGTCAGTGGGCTGATCAGGGATGCACAATCTACGATTGCTTCAATTGATCCCGATACATTCTCGGCTTTCATCAAATCCAGGGTACCTGAGTATTTCGACCAGGTTTCCACCTTTTTATCCGGTTGGGTCAGTGATCCGAATAATCCCGGATTTGCTGCGGAAGCAACAGGATTTATCAATCAGGTGATTGATACCCGGATCAATATACCGACCGTTGGAGCGTCCGGGGCAGTTTTCGGTGTCTTGCTGGCCTTCGGGATGCTTTTCCCCAATACTCAGCTCATGCTGCTCTTCCCGCCGATCCCAATCAAGGCAAAATGGTTTGTCCTGGGTTATGGAGCGCTCGAGATCTGGCTTGCCATTTTAAACCAGCCGGGCGACAATGTAGCTCACTTCGCGCATCTCGGCGGAATGATTTTCGGTTTTATCCTGATTAAGTTCTGGAACCGTTCACAACGGAAACATTTTTATTAATCATGAATCCTCTCGACGAACTTAAAAGGGTATTTAAGCAGGGCGGTGCGCTGATCCAGCTGATCATAATCAATATCGGGGTCTTCCTGATCCTGAAACTTTTGGGTGTTCTCTTCTTTTTGATCCAGCGGGAGAGTCTGGAACAACTGATTTTAGGTTATCTGGCTCTGCCCGCTGACCCTGAGCTGCTTGTGAAGAAACCATGGACTCTGGTTTCGTATATGTTTCTTCATTATGACTTCTTCCATATCCTGTTCAACATGCTCTGGTTGTATTGGTTTGGGAAGATTTTCACGGATTACCTGAATCAGAAAAAGCTCTATTCGGTTTATCTCCTTGGTGGCTTATCAGGTGGCGGGGTATACATCCTGGCCTATAATCTTTCCCCCGCATTTTCTGGCGCTGTTGAACAATCTGTGGCGCTAGGTGCTTCAGCTGCAGTTCTGGCGGTTGTCATGGCTGCCGCCTTTTATGTCCCGAACTACACCATAAGGCTGATGTTTTTTGGTCCGGTTAAATTAAAACATATTGCCCTTGTTACCGTTTTGATTGATATACTAAGTATCCGGTCGAATAACGCAGGAGGCCACCTGGCTCACCTTGGCGGCGCCCTTTTCGGGTTTATTTATGCCATGCAACTTAGGAGGGGCCAGGATCTGACAAAGGGGTTCAACAGACTAATGGACAGCATCTTCAGCCTGTTCCGGCGTCGGCAACCCAGGATGAAGGTCAAGTACAAAAAGCCCGAGGGCAGGCCGGAAACGGATATGGAATACAACGCGCGAAAAGCGGCGGAGCAGCGGAATATTGACCGGATTCTGGAAAAGATTTCGAAGAACGGATACGACGGACTCTCGAAAGAAGAAAAAGAACTGCTTTTCCGGAACAGTAAAAAATAGCTGATGGGCAAAATTTTGAGACGGATCCTCCTTCTGGTATATCTGATTACCCTGATACCCATGCTGGGCGGACTTCTGAGTCAATGGATCAATCCCGCCATTGCCTGGCCCCTTGCCTTTTTCGGGCTTCTCTTTCCACTGATTGTCCTTATACAGATAGCTTTTTTAGTAGCCTTCATCCTGTTGCGCAGCAAAGCAGTTGTTTTGCCTATACTATTTATTCTGGCCAACTGGAACCCGATTGCGCATACCTTCCAGATTTCAATGCACGCGCGGAAATCCACTGCGTCGGCCAACCAAGTCAAGGTGATGAGTTACAACGTACGCCTGTTTGACTATTTTCAATGGTCGGGCCAGAAGAAGGCTGCTGAAGGCATTTTCGATTACATTAAGATAAGCAATCCGGATATCCTTTGCTTGCAGGAGTTTATGATTCAGGATCCCGGTAAACTACCACTCGACCGGGTAAAGAGTGAGTTGAGCTGGCTACCCTATTCATACATCGAATACAATTATACGATGCAAGCGCGCAAACATGGTCTGGCTATATTCAGCCGCTACCCGATCCTGAATGCAGGCCATGAACATTTCCCGGAAACTTTGAATATGGTGATTTATACCGATTTAATAATCGGAAAAGATACAATCCGTGTGTACAACAATCATTTGGAATCCATACACTTTGACCGGGATGAGATTGAACTGATCGATGACAAGACCGATGAAATGCGAATTACCCGTGACAAGGTCGGTGATATTGTCAGGCGTCTGAAAGGGGCCTATATCCGGCGAGCCAGCCAGGCCATTGTTATCAATAAGCATATTAAACAATCTCCTTACAGGGTTCTGGTATGCGGGGATTTTAACGACACTCCGGTAAGTTTCACGACCCGAAAAATCCGTGATGGCCTGTTTGACAGTTTCCGGTCGGGCGGGAACGGAATGGGAATTACTTTTCCGAATATGAAGGCCCCGTTAAGGATCGATTATATCCTTCACAGCAAAGAGATGGAATCATCGGGTTATGAGATTGGCCATGTGAAGTTCTCTGATCACAGGCCGGTGAGCACGCTTGTCAGGATAGACTGACGACGGACGACGGACGACGGACGAAAAGCGTCAGTCATCGGTCATCGGTCATCCGTCATAAAATGAGCTGTGTGTTGCCGCCGCTGAGGATAATTCCGATTTTCTTCCCTTTCCAATGTTTTTCGGGTCCGGACATGAGCGCTCCCAGGGGTACGGCGGAGCTCGGTTCAATCAGTATTTTCATGCGTTCGATGATCATCCGCTGTGCTTCCCTGATCATCGGTTCAGGGCAGAGAAGAATCGCATCGACATTCTCGCGGATGGCCTGAAAGGTTAAGGAACCGAGGGAGGTAAGCAAACCATCGGCTATGGTTTGGGGGTTTATCGACGGGACTATTTCACCAGAATAGAAAGATTTGAAGGCATCATCAGCGTTCTGCGGTTCACCCGCCCACACTTTTATATCAGGTTTTATTCCCCTGGCGGCAATGGCTGTGCCACTCAGCAATCCGCCGCCGCCAACCGGGGCCATAATAATATCAAGGTCTGGCTCTTCCTCGAGCAATTCCAGGGCTGCAGTCCCCTGACCTGCAATAATTTCAAAGCGGTTATAGGGATGGATGAAGGTACAGCCTGTTTCTTTCTGAACCCTCTGCATCGTGGATTCGCGAGCCTCCAGAGTCGGTTCACAAAAGGTGATTAGCGCACCATATCCGGCTACAGCCACCTTCTTGATTTCCGGTGCAGTGCGGGGCATCACGATATAGGCCGGAACGCCTGCAGTTCGGGCGGCCAATGCCAGAGCTGCCGCATGGTTCCCTGATGAATGGGTGCCCACCCCGCGTGACAGTTCCTCCTGTGGCAAGGAGAGAACCGCATTGGTTGCGCCCCGGTATTTGAAGGCGCCCACCTTCTGGAAGTTTTCGCACTTGAAATGGAATTCAGCACCGAGTATCCGGTTAATGCTGGAACTGGTGAGGACCGGGGTGCGGTGGATGTATGGGAGGATACGTTCAGCTGCGATCCGGATATCTTGGAGGGTAGGGAGGTTC
>CAYQFT010000038.1:24002-25862 GCA_964416825.1 uncultured Porphyromonadaceae bacterium | reverse complement strand
ATCGGGGATGATGTGGCCATTCACAATGTTCGCTACCTCTCGCATTATATTGTGGGTGACCGTTGTATTCTTTTCAATATCAATGAGATGAATACTACGGATCATGCCAAGTTTGGCAACGGTATTCTTAAGGAGGGCGAGCCTGAATCGGTTCGGGTCTGGATCGACCTGATGAATGAAACCGGCTCGCGTCAGGTGCTGCCCTTCAACGGGATGATCACTGCCGACGCTTATCTGTGGGCGCGGTACCGCGATGACGGAGCCCTGATGGACAAGCTGAAGAATATAACGCAGAGATCCATTGACCCTCGGAGGGGATATTATGGTACGCTCGGAACCTCCAGCGTGATCAAGAATTCCCAGATTGTGAAGGATGTGACGATCGGATCGAACTGCTACATCAAGGGGGCCAACAAGATCAAGAATGTGACCATCAATTCCTCCACTGATGAGCCTACACAAATTGGTGAGGGAGTGGAACTGGTGAACGGGATCGTGGGGTTTGGCTGCCGGATTTTCTATGGCTGCAAGGCAGTAAGGTTTATCATGGGGAACAATTCGAACCTGAAGTATGGGGCACGACTGATCAACTCCTTCCTTGGCGACAACTCTACGATTTCCTGCTGCGAAGTGCTTAATAACCTGATATTTCCGGCCCACGAACAGCATCATAACAACTCCTTTCTGGTGGCGGCTATCGTGATGGGCCAGAGCAATATTGCGGCAGGGGCTACCATCGGGTCCAATCACAACAGCAGGGCCAATGACAATGAGATCCGCGCAGGCAGGGGGTTCTGGCCGGGGCTTTGCACCAGTCTGAAGCATTCGAGCCGTTTTGCCTCGTTTGTGCTCCTCTCAAAATCGGATTACCCGGCAGAGCTGGATATTCGGCTGCCTTTCTCACTGGTCAATAACAATGTATCGGCTAACCAGTTGGAGGTTATGCCTGCCTACTGGTGGATGTATAATATGTACGCTTTGGCACGGAATACATGGAAGTACCAGGTCCGCGACAAGCGCCTGCGGAAAGTCCAGCACATCGAATATCAGGCTTTGGCTCCCGACACGGTTGAGGAGATTCTCATCGCACGCAGGTTGCTGAGAAAATGGACGGCCAAGGCCTGGCTGAATGCCAGCGGCACCGGAGGAGAAAAGTCTGATGAAGAACTGGATCATCTGGGACATGAACTTCTGTCGGGCGATGACAGCAAACTGGCAGGGCTGAAGGTTTTCGGAGAGCGGATGGAGAATTCATCCCGGAAAGCGCTCATTCTGAAACCGTATGCAGCGTACCGTGCCTATAATGAAATGCTTATTGATTATGCTGTTAAGAACCTGGTCGGGTATCTGGATAATAATCCAGGCTCAGGTTTTACGGAAATGGTTGAGGCGCTGGATGGCCAGCGGATCGAGAGCTGGGAAAATCTTGGCGGACAGCTGGTGCCAAAGAAGGATGTTGATGAGTTGAGAGCCGATATCGCGTCCGGTAGCCTGAATACCTGGGAAGAGATTCACTGCCGGTATGAACAGTTATGGGAGCGGTACCCGCTCGACAAGCAGCAGCATGCCTGTGCCATTCTGTGTGAGTTGCTTGGAACAAAGAGACTGACTGAAGAGCAGTGGCATCAGGCAATGCACAAATCAATGCAGGTTCAGGAATACATTTCCGACCAGGTGTACCAGACCCGCAAGAAGGATTACGACAATCCTTTCCGCAAGATTACCTACGACAGCGACGCCGAACTCAAGGCTGCCCTGGGTACCGTGGAGGAGAATGAGTTTATCATCCAGGTGCGGAAGGAGACGGAGGAGTATAAGGAGAAACTGAGGGCGATTATGGAGCGGAAGTAGGGCAGAAGG
>CAYQFT010000038.1:9421-23902 GCA_964416825.1 uncultured Porphyromonadaceae bacterium | reverse complement strand
TGCCTTATTTCGCGTACTGCGAAATCACCTCCACCAAACTACGCTGGCACACCTTGCAGAACTCCAAATGCCTCGTATACATGATGCAGTCAATCTGTGATCGGTAGAGACCTTTGGCCATGTATCCGGCTCCTTCGAAGGCACCGGCGACGGTACGGTATTTTTCCTGGCTGAAATAATGGTCTTCCTGGTCATACTGCCGCTGGAAAAGGGCTTCCATCACCTCTTCGGGAACCTTGGCGGCGCGCAGGCTGTCGCGCTCCTTCTGGATCTGGTATCCGAATTTATCGAAAGCTTCCTTATTCCACGGGGTGGGTATCGGGGTTGAAGGATCGATCAGGTCTTTCCATTTCAGGTTGGTTTTATCAAACAGGGCAGTGATATTCTTTTCCCAGGGTTCCACCTTGATTTCCGGAATCTCGTAGGAAACGGATGAAGTGTAGTATTCATCGGCCAGTCCGGCCATGTGGTGGCCCATTTCGTGGATCATGATATAGGGGGCGAACTTGTTGTCGACCGAAACGGTGGTGTAAAGTCCGTAGATGCCGCCGCCGCCATAGGTGCGTTCATTCAGCATAATCACCATAAAATCATAGGGAACGGCTGAAGCGGCATCCCTTACGGCCTTGTTGTCGTAAGTGAGGGCATAGCGCTCCGAGTCGAAGGCGCCATACTGAACAGAGAGGGGAGTGCGCTTGTATACGCCGGGATGCGGCTTGCACACGCCCGATTCAGCGGCGGGGGTTTCAACTGCCCGGATGTTGATATTGGCACGATGTGATTTGAACGGCTCAGCCGACATCAGGATTTCCGACATCCGCCTGGCATCGGTTCGGAATTTCTCCATTTCGGCAGCTGCATATCCGTCGCCAAGCAGCACGATATCAACCTTTTCCGTAGCCGGGCCATTCTCCTGGACCACATCCACTTTCTCCGGATGGGCACGTTCAGCCGGATTCACTATTCTTGAGGCCGGGTCGATGTTCATTGTCCAGATCTCCTGGAATTTGTTTTCCGCATTCCGTTTCTTCATCACCAGGGTAACCGGCTCCTTCGGCCAGGGAAACCGGACCGATTCATGGAATGTGCCCCATTGTTCGCCGGCTTCGGGGATCGACTGCCATTCGCCGAACACGCTGCCGAAGCCCCGGGAATACAGTAAAACCTTGGTTTTAGTATCCGCCACTTCAAAGAAATAGGCGCCGAGTTCGAGTTCGTCGATCAACACGATTTTGCTTCCCGGCCACGGACCATCATTGACCGTACGATCCGGTGAGAAATGCTCTTCGGTTGCCGTGCCGGAATGGAAATAGTCCACCCGCATGGTTTTATCGGTGAACCAGGTGTTAAAATCGGGGTTGCCCTTGTTGACCGACTGGAAAACGGCAATGGCGGGGGTGGTGGCAGCTGCCTTCTGTTCATCCTGGTTGTTAGCGCAGGAACAGGAGAGCAGGAGGACCAGGAAAAGGAGAGATAAGGGGCGCATGGGATGTTTGTTTTTGGTTTATTGTTATCAAAGATATAATGTATCGACGGATAAATCCGTCCCTGACGAGCCATTTGCCAAGTGCCTGTAGAGACGCATATATGCGTCTCTACCACGTCATTTGCCCGATGCCTGTAGAGACGCATATATGCGTCTCTACGCCGTCCTGGGGGCGTGCACCGTGGAATCCCCGGCCTGAAGGCCGGGGTTACTGATGTCTGCCGAGGGCAGTGGTTTATTTGGAACCCTCACTGCCCGGCTGAAAATTCATCGGCAAACTCTGAATGATCTTCTTCATGGATTCGAGAGACGACCACAGGAGATCACCGTTGAAGATCTGGTAATCGCCGTTCGGATAAAATTCGAGCTCGCCCTTGCCGATTACAAAAAGGGATATTTCATCATCCCAAAGTACTGCTGGATCCCGTTTGTTTTTAAAAACGAGCAATGAGTCGTTACATTTCAGGCTTCTGCAGAAGGGTTTTTCAGTCTGGACGGTATGCGTAAAGATCGGAAAGGGAAACTGGGGCGCATACGGTAAATATCCCGGCTGGCCTGCTGCTTCATTATAATAAAACACGCTGTCGATGAAAAACTTTGGCCTGTTCGCCTGGGCTTCGAGGGATCCCAGCCATTTGGCGACCGTGATTGAATCTGGGATGACCGCTTTCAATACCGTATACTGGCCGCGGTGTAGGTCATTCCCGTACAGGCACGAAAGGAAATTGCCCAGGGAACCGGCATAAGCTCTGTGCCGGTTTGTATTCCACAGCTCTGTCCTTACTGCAGATTCGGGTTTCATCTCCTCAAAAAGGGCAACTCCCTGGTAGGTGAAAAAGCACTGGTTTTTACCGGCGGACCTAAATTGCTTGGTGTCATTGAAAATGAAATAATCGAGGTAATAGGTGAGGGTATAGCCCAACTTCAGGTTCTGTATAATCAGGGGCACAGCTGCGCTGGCGATGACCCGGTCTCCCTCTTTGCGAAACCTGACGCTTTCGGGGTTGACCAGCTTGCATTCATAATTCTTTGTATCACCAAGAAAGTACTGATAAAAAATGCTCAGGTAGTACCTCCGGTCGGCTGCCGCAGCCCGGTCGCGGTCACCGACGATCTCCACCTCCTTAAAGTCGAAAACCTTGGGATTGAGTGAAATATTCAGGAAAGAGCCTTTGCTCAGGGCTGAGGCCAGCCACTCCTTTATAAATCCGTAACTCAGGTGACTGAAAGCCAGTTCCGTAGTTGACATGGGAATTTTAGTCAGCGTAAATTCCCCCTTTTCATTGGTCAGGGTGGCAATGGTTGTATTGGGAACGAAGACGGTGAGAAAAGGAATGGGCTCTTTTGTTTTGGCATCCACCACGATGCCGCGCGCGGTTAAAAAACTGCTCTGGGCCATGGCCAGTCCGGGCAGTCCAAGTAGCATCCCCAGCAAAAGGATGGCGATTCGATGATTAAACCTCGCAGGTTTCATGGTTACTCGGAATAAAATGAAAATGAAGTAGAGACGCATAAATGCGTCTCCACGGACAGGGGGATGACCAAAGGTACAAAAATTCTGTAGAGACGCATATATGCGTCTCTACGTTCAGTTTTATCCTTTGTTTTCCTATCTTGGATACAAAATCATTCAGTATGAAAAACCTATCGTCATTCGTTATAGGGACATTTTTCCTGATCGCTATCTCTGGCTGCGGAGACAAATCAAGTAAACAAAATGTCGGCTCAGTAGAAGCCTTATCGGCTTATATCCAAGGACATACCTCCGGGACCATCGGATCGGGCGAGTCGGTCCAGGTTTTATTGACCAACCCGGTGGAAGGGTATCTGGCAGGCGAGGAGATCAGGGAGAAATTGTTTGAGTTTTCTCCATCGGTCAAGGGAAAGGCTTTCCTGACGGGCAATAGTGTGGTCGAATTCCGTCCGGATAAACCACTTAAAAACGGCACCCGGTATACGGTGAGTTTTAATCTGGCACGATTAGTTAACGCACCTCAGATCGATGGTGTTTACTCTTTTGATTTTGAGGTAGTACCACTGGATTTCTCTGTGCTGAAAGGGAATATAGTCGTTGGAGCTTATGATCAGGAGGAGCTCCTGAAATATGAGGGCAGGGTTTTATGCTCCGACCGGATCAGCCCGGAAGATATGGCCAGGATGTTTACGGCAAAAGGGTTGGGAATACCGGGTTCTGTCCGGTTTGAGCCCATCGATGCCACCACGTGGCAGTATAGGGTCGATAGCATAAACCGGCCTGATGAATCGGATTCCTTTACGATTCAATGGAATGGGAGTAGCAGTAAAATTAAAGAATCAGGAAGTTACGAGATTGTTGTTCCGGGTAAGAATGAGTTTAAAGTTTTGAATGTCAGTGTCGAGCATGGTGAAGAGCAGTTTATCCGGATCGATTTCTCGGATCCGCTTGACCCAGTCCAATCCTTGCAAGGACTTTTTGTGTTGGGGGAGAATTTCGAGCTTCGCACTTCTCGTATAAATAACACGGTTTACCTCTATCCGGTCAACCATTTATCAGGGGAAGTGAAACTCTGGATTGAGGCTGGTATCCGAAGTGATAGAGGTAACCTGCTAACAGCGAATGAGAGTTTCATGCTTGCCATGGAGGCTTCTGCTCCGCAGGTGGAGTTTATCGGTAACGGCAGTATTATGCCCGATTCAAAAGGGCTGTTTCTGCCTTTCCGGGCGGTGAGTTTGCGTGCCGTGGATGTAATTGTGTACAAGATATTCACCAGTACTATTCCGCAGTTCTTTCAATATAATACGCTGAATACGAGTGATAATATAAAAAGTGTGGGGCGCCCTGTGTACCGCAAAACGATTCGCCTTGACCTGAATAAGGGACTCGATTTGACGAAATGGAATGTGTTTTCCATCGACCTGACACCTCTCGTCAAAAAGGATCCGAAGGCACTCTATAAGGTTGAGATCCGTTTTCGCCAGCCATTCGCTGTTACTGAATGTACCGGGCAGCCAACCGGGGATCTTGCTTCCTATTACCTTCCGGAATCTTTTGATGAGGAGTACCTGGCCAACTGGGATTCCGATGGATATTATTATGAGGATTATTACCCGGCTGACTTTAACTGGGAAAAGCGGGATGACCCATGCGATGTCTCCTACTATATCCCCGACCGGTTTATCAGTAAAAATATTTTAGCTACCAATCTGGGCATTCTGGTTAAATCATACGATCATCGGAAGTTATCGGTGGTTGTGACGAACTTATTAACAGCCAAGCCCATGTCGGGTGCCAAAGTAAAGCTGTATAATTTTCAGCAACAGGTTCTTGGGGAGGGAATTACGAATGGTGACGGTATTGCCGAGGTGGCCCTTGATGATGTTCCTTACCTGGTTGAGGCTTCTGCGGATAACCAATCCTGATATCTGCGGGTTGATGATGGATCGTCCTTATCGACCAGCAGTTTTGATGTGGCAGGGGATGAGGTCAAGAAGGGGCTCAAGGGATTTCTCTATGGTGAAAGGGAGGTTTGGCGGCCGGGCGACACCCTTTTTATGACCTTCATTTTATTTGACCGCGAGCACTTGCTGCCAGCGGATCAGCCTGTTGTGTTCGAGCTGTATAACTCGAAAAGCCAACTGGTTTCGAAGCAGGTTAAAACATCAGGAAAGGATGGATTTTATTGTTTTCCAACTCCCACAGCCGATGGCGATCCAACGGGAAACTGGATGGCGGCTGTTCAGGTTGGCGGCACCCGTTTTGAAAAGCAGGTTAAAGTGGAGACCATCAAACCCAACCGGCTGAAAATCAATATCGATTTCACTAACAGTCCCTTGCGCTCCGGTAAACCAGGGCAGAAAGCGCTTTTCCGGTCGGCCTGGCTGCATGGCGCATCAGCCGGGAACCTGCGCGCGGAGGTTAAGGTGAGGTTTACAAGAGGAAAGAGCGCGTTTGCCGGATATGCCAACTACGTGTTTGAGGATCCTTCAAAAGATTTCAGCTCCTATGAAGAGACAGCCTACGACGGATTGCTCGATGGCGACGGATATGTTGAGTTTCCGTTGAATTTCCAGGCAAACCAGGAGGCTCCCGGGATGTTGAACGCGATTTTCAACAGCCGGGTTTTTGAGCAGGGAGGTGATTTCAGCTCGGATATGATTTCGGTGCCTTTCTCACCCTTCGAGCGGTATGTGGGGATTTCAACCGGAGGCTCGGATGAAACCCGGCAAACTCTGGAAACGGGAAAGGATCACACCATCCAGGTGGTTGTTCTGAACCCTGACGGAGCTCCAGTAAAGGCCTCAGGATTGATTGCCCGGGTTTACAAGATCGAATGGAGATGGTGGTGGGGTGCCTCCGAGGAGGATCTGGCCTCTTATATCGGCCGCAAGGATGTGTACATGGTTCAGGAAACGGTGATTAATGCACCCAGCGGAAAGGGAAGTTTTTCTTTCCGTGTGGATTATCCGGATTGGGGAAGGTATATGGTGATCGTATCCGACACGGAAAAAGGGCATAGTACCGGGCAGATTTTGTATGTCGACTGGCCTTCGTCGGTTGACCGCAGCGGCCGCGAGAATCCTTCGGGTGCTGCCATCCTGAGCTTTTCGGCGGATAAGAAGGTTTATCACCCGGGAGACAAGGCGCAGATCACTTTTCCAAGCATGGAAAATTCCAGAGCCCTGATGACCATCGAATCGGGAACGCGGGTTGTTGAATCACGATGGGTTGAAACCCAAAAGGGCGAGACCCGGGTCAGTCTGGATATCACTTCCGAAATGACTCCGAACGTATATGTTTATCTGACCTTGCTTCAACCGCATGCAAACAGCACCAACGATCTGCCGATCCGCATGTACGGGGTGATTCCCCTGATGGTGGAGGATCCCGGCAGCCGGTTACAGCCTAAAATCAAGCTGCCGCTGGAGATCCGGCCAGAACAGGACTATACGGTTGAGATCAGCGAGCAGAGCGGCAAGGCGATGACCTATACCCTGGCGGTGGTAGACGAAGGCCTGCTGAACCTGACCCGATATAAAACACCCGATCCGTGGACTTTCTTTAATATGAAGGAGGCTCTCGGGGTTAAGACATGGGATAATTTCAGCGATGTTTTAGGGGCTTACGGCGGGCGGCTCGAAAGTGTTCTTGCGATCGGGGGTGATGGAGGATTGATCAACCCGTCGGATCAGAAAGCCAACCGGTTCAAACCAGTGATCAGTTTTATAGGTCCATTTGAGTTGAAAAAGGGCGGATCGAACAAGCATACCTTGCGGATGCCGAACTATGTGGGCTCCGTGCGGGCAATGGTTATCGCCGGCAAGAACAACGCCTGGGGATCGGCTGAGGCAACCGCCCCGGTTAAGAAACCCCTGATGGTGCTGGCAACCCTGCCCAGAATACTCAGCTACGGTGAACAGGTGGATGTTCCGGTCAGCATCTTCACCCTTGATGAGAAAATAAAAAATGTGGATGTCAGGATCTCAGTTGAGGGGCCGCTTGAACCGGTTGGTTCAGTCCAAAAAAGCGTGCCGGTGCCGAAAATGGGGGAAGTGGTTGCCACTTTTTCCCTGAAATCAGCCAACAAATCAGGCACAGGCATCATCCGGGTAGAGGTCAGCTCGGGTGAGGAAAAGGCCTTTCATGAGATTGAGGTAGCAATACATAACCCAAACCCAACGATTTCGAAATCAGTACGTTTTGTTATTGAGCCCGGTAAGGAAGAGAAGCTGGTGCCTGCATTTGAAGGGGAAGCCGGTACAGTGGAAAGCTTTGTTGAAGTAGCTACTCTCCCTTCTTTCGACTTGGAAAAACATCTCAAGTACCTGATTTCTTATCCCTACGGTTGCGTTGAACAGACCACTTCATCGGCATTTGCACAGCTCTGCCTGGGCCAGTTGGCGGAATTATCGGATAAAGAGCAAAAATTGACCGAGCGGAACATTTCGGCGGCTATTCTGGCACTTGCCAAGTTTCAGCTGCCCGATGGCAGCCTCTGTTTCTGGCCGGGAAGCATGACTACTTCCTCGTGGGGAACTACCTATGCCATGCATTTTCTGCTGCTTGCCGAGCAAAAAGGATACCTCCTGCCAGCCGGTTTTAAAAAGAAACTGGTTTCTTATCAGTCCAAGAACTCATCGGCTCCCGGTGGATCGGGCGACTATCAGTCCGACTATGATCTGCAGCAAGCTTATCGGCTCTATACCCTGGCATTGGCCGGACAGCCCAACCTGAGTGCCATGAACAGAATGATCGAGCGGCCGGAACTTAAAACGAGCGCCTCCTGGATGCTTGCTTCGGCGTATTGTATTATCGGTCGCACGCAGGTGGCTGATAAACTGATTTTAAGATTGAAAACCGACCCGGTTGATACCTATCCCGTTCCAGGCAGTACATTCGGATCTACCCTTCGGGATCAGGGAATTATTCTGAATGCCTTGAATCTGATGGAGAGGGAAGAATCTGCCTTCGATCTGGTTGAAAAGATGGCCAGGGAATTGCAAAACAGTGAAGTCAGTACTCAGACCGCTGCCTATTGCCTGTATGCGATTGCCGAGTTTGCCGGCAAACGGAAGGATAAGGGCAGCCTGAATTTTACGGTTGTTACCGGATCAGAAAAAACAGCGGTGAAATCGAAAAAGCCGGTTTACCGGATGGGATTGTCCTCTGAAAATGGAACAGCAACTGTCCGTGTGATCAATCCGGGAGCTGATAAACTATACGCGACGGTTACCACCATTGGCCAGCCTGCCATCGGAGAGGAGGAGACATTCTATTCAAATCTTAAAATGACAGTCGATTATCTCGATCTGCAAAACAGGCCCCTTGACGTTGGCCGGTTGGCGCAGGGAACGGATCTTAAAGCACAGGTAACGATAGAAAATCCTGGTCTGTACGGAAAGTATGATAACATGGCGCTCAGCCAGGTTTTCCCAGCTGGCTGGGAAATCGTCAATTACCGGGTTACCGACCAGGAAAGTTTTGTCGCTGAAAGCCCGTTCGAATACCGCGATATCCGGGACGACCGCGTTCATACTTTTTTCACGCTGGCTCCCGGACAGTCGGTTACCTATGAAGTGTTGCTCAATGCTGCCTATACCGGGCGATTCTATTTACCTGCGCTTCAGTGCGGAGACATGTATGACCGGAAGATTTCCGGAGTGATCAAAGGCCAGTGGGTACAGGTGGTCAAATGATTCCATCCCGGATTTCCGGCTGGATAACAAAGCTCAGGATCCGCCATTGGCTGATCCTGGGCTTTGTTGTGCTGGTTGGAACCGGTTTTATGCTGATCCTGCCCAATCCCCTGTTTGATGAACCTACGAGCACGGTTGTTTACGATCGGACAGGCAATCTCATGGGTGCCCGTATTGCGGATGACGGTCAATGGCGCTTCTCGGGCGGCGATAGTGTTCCGGAGAAATTCCAGACCTGCCTGATTGAGTTTGAGGACCGCTACTTCCGAAAGCATCCCGGAGTGAATCCTTTCGCCCTGGGCCGGGCTGTTGGTCAGAATATCCGAAACCGGCGTATTGTCAGCGGCGGCTCGACCATTACCATGCAGGTGATTCGCCTGGCCAGGGGCAGCAAACCAAGAAATCTCTGGCAGAAAATGATCGAAATGGTTATGGCGCTTAGGCTCGATTTAACCCGTTCAAAGGATGAGATTATCAGACTTTATAGTTCTCATGCCCCTTTCGGCGGCAATGTGGTTGGGCTGGAAGCGGCTTCCTGGCGTTATTTTGGGCGCGATGAGCACGATCTCTCATGGGCAGAAGCGGCTACCCTTGCCGTGCTTCCCAATGCACCGGGGCTTATGCACCCGGGAAGGAACCGGGAGGCACTCAGAAACAAGCGCGACCGGCTGCTTGACTTGCTGGTTAAAAGGGGCCGCATCGATTCGTTAAACTTCGAGCTTTCCCTGGCCGAAGAACTGCCAGAAAAGCCCTTGCCGCTGCCCGATATTGCCCCCCATTTTACCGATTGGATGAGCGGGGCCCATCATGGCCTGGTGGTGAACAGTACACTGGATTCCCGTTATCAGGATGCTGCTCTGCGGATTGTAAATACCCATGCTGCAAGACTTGCCGGAAACCAGATCCACAACATGGCCGTGCTGGTTATGAACAACAATACCGGTGAAGTTCTGGCCTATGTTGGAAACACGGAAGGCAGCTCAAAAGAGCATAGTCCGATGGTCGACGTGATCCGTCAGCCACGCAGCAGCGGTAGTTTGCTCAAGCCGATATTGTACGCGGCACTGATCAATGCCGGCGAGATTCTCCCAAACACCCTGGTGCCGGATATTCCGATAACGATCGGGAACTTTACTCCGAAAAATTTCAATCAGGAATATGATGGGGCTGTTCCCGCCGAAGAGGCGCTGATCCGGTCACTGAATATCCCTGCTGTCCTGATGTTACGCGATTTTGGACTGGACCGCTTCTATAACGTGTTAAAAGAACTTCGGATGCCCACATTGATCTATCCGGCTGATCATTACGGTCTATCGCTCATACTGGGCGGCGCCGAGATTACGCTGTTGGATATTTGCAGGATTTACAGCGGATGGGCCCGAACACTGATTGACTCGGAGACCCATCGGAATTCTCCTGATTTTGCGATCCATGATCCCGTGGTTGAGTTCTCGAACGGGGGGCTTCAAAAACCCCGGAAACAGCAGCGAATGCTGAGTCTGGCTTCGATCTACCTGGCACTTGAGGCAATGAAAAACGTTAAGCGACCGGAATCGGAAGCGGGCTGGGAATCATACATGTCGGCCCGGCCTATCGCATACAAAACCGGAACCAGCTTCGGTTTCCGCGATGCCTGGTCGGTGGGACTCACCCGCGATTACCTGGTTGGGGTTTGGGTAGGGAATGCCGACGGAGAGGGACGAACCGGACTTACCGGATACCAGGTGGCTGCCCCGGTGATGTTTGACCTGTTCGGATTCTTGCCACGTGGAGGATGGTTTGAAACTCCCTGGGAGGAGCTTGTACCCGTTTCTGTCTGTCAGCAATCGGGCATGCGTGCATCCCGATATTGTGAGGATATTGATACCGTTTGGGTTCCAGAGCCATGCCTCGAGACCCGGGTTTGTCCCTATCATGTTCAGATAAATCTTGATGAGTCTGGCCGCTATCGGGTCAACAGCCGCTGTTACCCGGTGTCAAAGATGCTGAATTCATCGCAGTTCGTTTTGCCGCCCACAATGGCACGATACTACCGGGTAAGGAATCCATTCTATCCGGTCCTGCCCGTCTGGATGCCGGGTTGTGATCCATCCGAACAGGAGGTTCCTTTTGAACTGATCTATCCGCATCCAGGCGATAAAATCTATGTTCCGCTGGAAGGGAATGCCTTGCGTGGAAAGGTCATTCTTGAAGCCACCCATCGCGATCCTGCCTCCCGATTATTCTGGTATCTCGATGAGAAATACCTGGGAATTACAATATTACATCACAAAAGGACCATTCAGCCAGAACCAGGCATCCATAAACTCGTCCTGATGGATGATCTCGGTTACGTTCTCACTTGCTTATTCGAGGTGCTCGAACCCGTGCAGGCGCGTTAACATTTTTCCATCCTGATTGTCCTACCCTAAACATTTATTTTATGAGAAGAACTGTATCTGTACTATCCATCTTGTTTTTTATTCTGATATCGGTGCCGGCCATGGCCCAGAAAACCGACTCCAACGTCTTTGGCGACGTGAAATCGAAGGGGGAGCATGTACCTTTTGTAACCGTTTACCTGGAGGGAACAACTTATGGAACCACCACTGATGAAACGGGCCACTATATGCTTGTTAACCTGCCGGTCGGGGATTACATCCTGGTTGCCCAGGCACTGGGGTACAAAAAACAGAAAACAAAAATCAGCCTTGAAAAGGGAAAATCCATCGAAATAAATTTTGATCTGGAGGAGGAGGTTCTTTCGCTGGATGACGTGGTAATTACGGGAACGAAAACTTTTAAGCGTCAGACTGATTCACCGGTTATTGTGAATGTGCTGGATGCTAAAACAATGGGGATGATTCAGGTGAATACCTTATCGGAAGGACTGGTTTTCCAGCCTGGGCTCAGGCTCGAGACCGACTGCCAGACCTGCAACTACACTCAGCTCCGGATGAACGGACTGGGTGGAGCCTATTCCCAGATACTGATCAACAGCCGGCCGATTTTCAGCCCGCTGACAGGTCTTTACGGACTTGAGCAGATCCCGTCGAACATGATTGAGCGAATCGAGGTAGTGCGGGGCGGGGGATCTGCCCTCTACGGATCCAGTGCGATTGGCGGAACGGTGAATGTGATTACCCGCATTCCCGATAAGAACTCCTACGAAGTGATGTTCAACCAGGGACTTATCGGAAAATCAACCGGCGATAACCTCCTGAACGGCAACCTCAACGTGCTTTCGCAAAAACGAAATGCCGGCGTGTCTGTTTTTGCTTCCCGCCGGGAGCGGGGAATGTATGACCAGAATGGCGATAACTATTCCGAGCTGCCGAAATTGAAGAGCAATTCCTTTGGGTTTACCTCTTTTTTCATGCCCGCCGCGAACCAGAAAATCGAGCTAAGCCTCACCAGCATGTATGAGTACCGCTACGGCGGTGAGATGACCAACCTGCCGGCGCACGAGGCTGGTCAGTCGGAGGAGCGGACACACAACCTGACTATGGGCGGGATTGATTATGAGATTGATTTCAATGATGACAACAGCTCCTTCATTTTTTATGCTGCTGCTCAGGATAACAAGCGTAAGCATTACACCGGCATAATCCCGGATGATTCCGCCGGGATACTCAACCACTATCTGAATCCGCCCTACGGGAATACGCTGAATACCACGCTCCAGGCGGGTTTCCAGCTGAACCACCGGATTAATGCCTTTCTGGGGGGAACCAACGTTATTACCGGGGGTGCTGAATATCTCTCGGATGATGTAGATGATCAGATCTTTGCCTATCGCTACCACCTGGATCAGGTGGCCAGAAATGCGGGAATATTCCTGCAGAGCGACTGGCAGATTTTCCGCGGCCTGACTCTTCTCACCGGAGTGCGGGCCGATAAGCACAACATGTTGTCAACCTGGGTGTTCAACCCCCGGGTATCCGTTTTATACAAGCTTGGTGACTTTTTCCAGTTCCGCTCTTCCTGGGCAACCGGATTCAGGGCTCCGCAGGCTTTCGATTCCGATATGCATTTCAGTTTTGCCGGCGGCGGTGTATCGAGGGTTGTCCTGAGCTCAGGGCTGAAGCCAGAGTATTCCACCACCTTCAACGGGTCGGTGAATTTCGACAAGCCCACGGAGAAGTATGTCATCGGATTTACCGTAGAAGGGTTTTATACCCGCCTTCGCGATGCGTTTATACTGGAGGAGGTTGGCAGCGATGAATTCGGGCTGATCTATGAAAAGCGGAATTCGTCCGGCTCCACCGTGATGGGAACCACTGCAGAGATCCGGGCCAACTATAACCGCAAAGCCCAGCTTGAGGCCGGCATTACCTTCCAAAAGAGTACGTATGATTCGCCGGTTACCTTCTCCTCCGACCTCGAACCCCAAACCTCCTACCTCAGGTCCCCCGACCTTTACGGCTACACCACCCTGACTTTCACCCCAACCGGTCGTTTATCCGCCGCCCTCACCGGGGTATATACCGGGCGCATGACTCTCCTTCACGTGGCCGGATCGCCGGAGCTTCCTCTTAAGGATGCCTATGTGACCACCGATCCCTTTGCAGAAGTCAGTCTGCGCATCGCTTACCTGCTCACAAGCTCAAGGCTTGACACGAACTTCGAGATTTTTGGGGGAGTGAAGAACATCCTGAATGCGTACCAGAAAGACTTTGATACGGGCAAATACCGCGACAGCAACTTCATCTACGGCCCGTCGGCACCGAGGACGGTGTACATCGGGGTGAAGATAAGGTCTTTGTGACGGACGACCGACGACCGACGACGGATGACGGACGACGGATGACGGATGAAGCACGTCTATCGTCGGTCATCCGTCATCGGTCATAAGTCATTCAGAATCTTTTCGTCCGAAAGTGGCAATAGGGTGTTCCGCCTGTCTTTTCGTAGTATTCCTGGTGATATTCTTCGGCTGGCCAGAAGGTGACGGCCGGCTTGACTTTTGTGGCCACTTTGAAGCCTTTGGTTTTCAGTATCCCGATAAGCTTTTCGGTTGTGGCTTTCTGATTCTCATCGGAATAAAAGACCACGCTTAAATATTGAGGTCCGATATCCGGTCCCTGGCCATTGGTCTGCTCGGGATCATGGATTTCAAAAAAGAGTTTGGCAAGGGTCTCGTAGGTGGTTTTAGCCGGATCAAACACCACTTTGATGGCTTCCACATGTCCGGTGGTGTGGGCGCAAACCTCCTTGTAGGTGGGGTTTGCCTTGGTGCCGCCGGTGTAGCCTACCTCCGTGCTGATGACGCCCGGAGCCTTATCGAAATAGTGTTGTACTCCCCAGAAGCAGCCGCAGGCAAAGATGGCCGTTTCTGTTTTGCTTTTAGCCTGATTTTCAGCGGGATTGTATGGCGTGAAGTTCATGGAAATGGAGTTCACGCAATGCCGCGTATCCTTATCGGTATAGCCCTCTCCTTCAAACACATGACCCAGATGTCCGCCGCAGTTGGAACAGACAATTTCCGTACGCCGGCCGTCGGCATCCGGCACCCGCTTTACGGCACCCTTGATTTCATCGTCGAAACTCGGCCAGCCGCAATGCGAATCGAACTTGTCATCCGATTTGTACAATGGGGCATCACACTGCTTGCAGGTGTAGGTGCCTTTCTCTTTGTAATCGGTGAATTTTCCCGTAAAGGCACGCTCCGTGCCCTTATTCAGGATCACCCGCTTCTCCTCGGCAGTGAGGGGGTTGCGATGGGTGGAAGATTGGGAGTAAGTATCAGACATAATGGTTGTTAGAATCAAAAATAGGAATATTGCTCTTTTCATATAAATCACAAATCACAAATCACAAAAAACAAATAACAAATAAAATCC
>CAYQFT010000038.1:0-9411 GCA_964416825.1 uncultured Porphyromonadaceae bacterium | reverse complement strand
GTTGCGATGGGTGGAAGATGGGGAGTAACTGTCAGGCATAATGCTTATTAATGTCAAAATGAATATGGCAAATCTTTTCATAAAATCACAAATCACAAATCACAAAAAACAAATAACAAATAAAATCCACCTCACCCCCAACCCCTCTCCCGCGCTCGCTTTGCTCACGGGAGAGGGGAGGGAGCACTGGCCAGCCTCAGGAACCAGTAACCGGCAACCGGTAACCGGCAACCGGCAACCATCTTCTAAAACGATTCAACAACTTTTTTGTTTATCTTTTCCTCCCTAAAACCTACCTATGAGTGCAATTCAGTTTAAGAACAAGATTGGCCTCGGTCTGGTGTCCTATATCGTGATCGGCTTCATGATCGGCGGCGGGATTTTCGTTTACACAGGGATTGTTTACCAATATGCGGCACAGGCGCTGCCGCTGGCGTATGCGCTGGCGGTAATCCCGGTTTTCATCAGCATGATTCCGCTGACATTGCTGGGATCGGCCGTGCCCATTACGGGGGCCAACTATATGTACGCCAGCCGGATGGTGTCGCCCGGGCTCGCATTTACCGGTATCTGGGTGTATGCCCTGGCCTCCTTTTTTGGCCAGATTCCCCTCTATCTGATTGGATGCGCCCGCTATATTCAGGCGCTTTGGCCGGAATCCGATATTACCTTAATGGCATTGGGAATTCTTACTTTTTTTTACCTGATCAACCTGCTCGGGATCCAGATGGCGGCACAGATACAGGGATTGATGGTATTGCTTCTGGTAGGCGCACTGGTGATATTCATAGCCGGCGGGTTCGGTGAGGTTGAACCGATGAGGTTTCAGCCTTTGCTCGAAAAGGGGCCGGGCAATCTGATTCTGGGTGCAGCACTGCTGACCTTTACCTACTTTGGCGGGAACGGGATTATTGAGCTGGGCTCTGAAATAAAAAATCCGGGTAAAACCATACCCAGAGCTTTTTACATAGCATTCCCCTTAGTGGCATTACTGTATATAGGACTGGCCTATGTCGCAGTAGGCACGGTTCCGGCTGAATCCCTCAAGGGGGCGCAGGAGCCCCTGCTGGTGGCAGGAAAAACTTTCCTTAGCAATGGATTATACATCTATTTTATTCTTGGCGGCGCCGTCCTTGCCCTGCTAACCACGCTGAATGCACTCTTCATGGTGGGAACGCGCTCCCTGCTGATGATTGTCCAGGATCAGATGCTTCCAGCCTGGATGGGAAAACTGACCCTCAGGAAGCAGGTTCCATGGGTTCTCCTGACCTTTATCTATGTTTTATCAATTCTTGGCGTGGTTTCAGGATTCTCGCTCAACACTTTTGCCTCCTATGCGTCATTGGGCGGCCTGGTTATTTTTCTCCCGATATTACTCGCGGCCTGGAAGTTTCCGAAGCATTATCCCGATAAATTCAGGAATTCACCCTTCAAAATCACCAGATTCTGGCTTAAAGTCTCAATAATCATCGGACTGCTGATGGTTTTCTTTTTCGGGATCATCATCCTGTATGATTTAAAAGCAGTGTTTAAGATTTTATTTTTCCTGATGTTTATTGCAACTGGGTACGGGGCGTTCCTGCTGCGGAAAAGGAGGCTGAAGAAGCTCGGAACGCCACTGAGTAGTATAATTAAACCGATGGAGTTATGAAGAAGTTAAGGGAGTTAAGGGAGTTAAGGAAGTTAAGGGAGTTAAGGGAGTTAAGGGAGTTAAGGGCGGTACTGGTCACTGGTCACTGGTCACTGGTCACTGTTCTGATACTGTTACTGGTTGCCGGTTGCCGGTTGCCGGATAGGTCCGGCACTAAGGCCGGCCCGTACGCAGGGAGCCGACCCGAGTATGCCATCGCGATTCATGGAGGGGCCGGTGTCATTTTGAAAGAGAATCTTTCGGATGAGTTGGAGAAGGCATATCTCAACATATTGGATAGTGCGTTGACGGTGGGCGAGACCGTATTGAAAACGGGAGGGACATCGCTGGATGCGATTGAGAAGGTGATCCGGATTATGGAGGATTGTCCGCTATTCAATGCGGGGAAGGGGGCGGTTTATACGCATGAGGGGTATAATGAGCTGGATGCGGCGATCATGGACGGGTCTAACCTGATGGCCGGGGCGGTTGCAGGGGTGCGGAATGTGAAGAATCCCATCAGTTTGGCTCGGAAGGTAATGAGCAACTCTGCGCATGTGATGCTTTCAGGTAAAGGGGCCACTGAGTTTGCCCGGGAGCAGGGTCTGGAGATTGTTGACAGCAGCTATTTCTTTACCGAGAGGCGCTGGAAGGATCTGCAGAAGGCTATCGATGAAGAAAAGAACAAGAAATTTGGTACGGTGGGCTGTGTTTGTCTGGATAAATACGGTAATCTGGCAGCCGGCACCTCAACCGGCGGCATGACCAACAAGCGCTGGAACCGTATCGGGGATACACCGGTTATCGGTGCAGGAACCTATGCCAGCAATAAATCCTGCGCAGTATCTGGAACTGGTCATGGTGAATTCTTTATCCGCTACACCGTTGCCCGCGAGATCGCCGCCCTGATGGAATATCAGAATATGACCGTCGAGCAGGCTGCCGAAGAGGTGGTCATGAACCGCCTTAAAAATGCCGGCGGTGAAGGCGGCGTCATCGCCCTTGATCACAACGGCAACATCGCCCTGGTATTCAATTCCCCCGGTATGTACCGCGGTGCGGCCGACAGCAGGGGGAGGCATGAGGTGGGGATATACTCCAAATAACCCCTATGTTGCCCCCGAATTTATTCGGGGGGACCCAGGATGGCCAATGAAATGCTATGTTGCCCCCGAATTCATTCGTGGGATCAATGTTGGCTCAAAGAAATATTATGTTGCCCCCGAATTCATTCGGGGGATTAGAGAGTCAATTCAATAATATTCAGGGATTTAGCCCAACTGTTTGAACCCATAAATCCTGATAAACTCAAGATATTCCTCCTGAAAAGTTTTCTTCCGGTGGTGCTCTTCCTGATTTCTGATATAAGCCTTAACCCTTTCGACTCCTGATTCACTTACCGAAACAGCAAAATAACTCTCTTGCCAGGCAAATTTTCCAACTACTAATTTTTCCTGGTTGATCCAATGGGAGGATTCTCCCTTGACTATTTGAACAACTTTTCTTATAGTCTGATCATCCTGCAATGAGATCAGGCAGTGTACATGATCTAAATGACAGTTGAGAACAATGATGAAGACCTCCTTTTCCTTAGCATAGTCCCGGATATGGTTTATTAGCTTTGATCGGATCTCTTTTCGGATCGAAGGTTCCCGGCCTTTGGTGGCCCAGACGACATGGACCATGATTTTTGTGTGAGACATAATTGTGAGTTTTCATATATAGATGCATGGATTACAGGGAAATGGAGATTTTGAGGGATGAATTTTGGGCTAAAGCCCCAAAATTGTTTTAGACCCAACCTTTCAACCCCCGAATAAATTCGGGGGCAACATAGTATTTCATTGGCCATCCTTGATCCCCCGAATAAATTCGGGGGCAACATATCTTTTCATTGGCCATCCTGGGTCCCCCCGAATAAATTCGGGGGCAACATAGGCGAAAATAATCTTACGAAAATTGTATAATAATACAAAAATCGTAATAAATTTGCATCAACGTAACATTCTAATTGCGCTGTTTCTATGACTAAGAATCAGGAAATCAAGGAAAACGCCCGGAAACGACAAATTATCGACTCCGGAAAAGCCCTGTTTTCCAAGTTTGGGTACCGGAAAGTGACCATCGAGGAGATCTGCCGGGCGGCGGGTGTCAGCAAAATGACCTACTATCGTTTCTTTGAAAATAAAATCGACCTGGTTCGCTTCATCCTGACAGAAATGTCGGACGAGGGACGCCAAACTTATCGGGCTATAATGGCTCTTGAGGTGCCGTTCGAGGAAAAGGTTCGACGGACGATTAAGATGAAGGAAGAGTCGGCTGCGAAGTTCAGCGATGAACTTCTCAGGGATGTTTATGAGGATCGCGAGGGGGAGCTGGTGAGTGTGATTGAGAAAATGACCGTCGACTTCCTAGGCGAGGTTATGGCCGATTACAGGAAAGCCCAGGAGGAAGGCCACGTAAGAAAGGACCTGAATCTTAAAATTATCCCCTATTTTCTGAATCAGATCAATAACATGGTTAAGGATCCGGCATTGAACGTTGTCTATCAGGGTAATATGAAAGCCATTATGAAGGAACTGACCAATCTGTTCTTTTACGGGATTATGGAACCCGAAAGGGGGAAAAGTGATGAAAAGTAATCATCTTCTGTTCTCGCTTATTCTCCTGTCCTGCTGCTCTCTCAGCGGAAAGTCACAGAAGCTCTCGTTTAACGGCCAGCTCTCCGCCTTCCATCTCTCAAAAATCGAATCCCCCTGGCAAACGGCAAACAGCCTGCGCTACATCCCGGAACTGAAATTTACCACCCCGATATCAAAAGGCTGGAAGTTCGATGCCGAGGCTTCAGCCAATGCGGATGCCCGGCTTAATTACATCTATGGTGATACGCTTACAGGTTCTTTAAAACTGAAGCCCTACCGGATATGGGGACGCTTCTCATCGGAACGGTTTGAACTTCGCGCGGGACTTCAGAAAATTAATTTCGGCAGTGCCAGCATGCTACGTCCGCTGATGTGGTTCGATCACATGGATCCGCGCGATCCGCTCCAGCTTACGGATGGCGTTTACGGAATTTTAGGCCGATATTTTTTCCAGAACAATGCCAATATCTGGCTCTGGGGAATCCTTCCCGGGAAAACGACCAAAGGGTGGGAAATGCTGGTTACTGACCGGAAAATGCCTGAATTCGGAGGCCGTCTTCAAATGCCCGCGGGGAAAGGAGAGATCGCACTGTCGGGGCACTTTCGACAAATAGGCACCGACCAGACCCAGGGTTTTTTACCGATAAATCTTGAAGATCCGGTTCCGGAATACCGGATCGGCCTCGACGGAAAGTGGGATATCGGTCCCGGCATCTGGTTTGAAGGAACGTATACCTATTCCGGTTTGCCCGTTGCCGATCTTAAGCATCTCCGCATGCTGACGGTTGGAGCCGATTATACCGTTGGCCTCGGCAATGGCCTCACCTGCATGGCCGAACAGTTTATATACCAATCCGGTCCGGAAATAGGCAAGTCGGCCAAATCATTGACCTTCACCGCCACATCAGTCAGCTATCCTTTCAACATGACACACTCCTTGTCAGCGATGGTATTCTATAACTGGACCACAAGCGATTGGTACCGGTTTATAAACTGGAGAATCAGCCTCAGCAACATCAGTTTTTACCTGATGGCCTTCTGGAATCCTACTAATTTTGATTTATATCAGAATACAGGAAACTCAAACCTGATGGGTGGTAAAGGCATTCAGCTCATGTTTGTTTGGAATCATTAAGAACTTCAATATCAAATAGATAAAATGAAATCAAATCATTCAGTTATCAGTATCCGGAATCTGGTTAAGACCTTTCCGATGGGAAACCGGGAGTTCACCGCGCTCAACGGGATCAATCTGGAATTCGCCAGCGGAGAATTCTCGGGCTTCGTGGGGCCCAGCGGATCGGGAAAAACCACCCTGCTGAACATTATCGGAACCCTGGATTCGCCTACCGAAGGAGAAGCCATGGTCCTGGATCATTCGGTGAAACTCCTGACCCAGAAAAAAGCAGCGCTCCTTAGGAGTCAGAAAATCGGGTTTATCTTTCAGACTTTCAATCTGTTACCTGTATATTCCGCAGCTGAAAATGTGGAATTCCCGCTGCTGCTGCAGAAAATGGGCGGAGAGGCACGCCGGAAGGCTGTTATGGAGGCTCTGGAATGGGTAGGCTTGTCCGACAAGGCTAAATCGCGCCCGGCGCAGATGTCGGGCGGGGAGTGCCAGCGTGTGGCCATTGCCCGGGCGATGGTAAAGAAGCCGGAAATCGTGCTGGCCGATGAACCTACCGCTAATCTCGATGCCGAAAACTCTCATAACATACTGAAAACCATGGTTAAGCTCAATCAGGAGCTGGGAACAACCTTCCTGTTTGCCACCCATGATGAAAAGGTGATCGGATACCTCCGCAGGATCATCCGGTTGTATGACGGCAAGGTTGCCTCCGATGAATTGGTGCCAAAAATTTAAGGAGATCCAGCCATGCTAACGCTAAAACTCGCTTTACGAAACCTGCTGGGTGCCGGACTCCGCACCTGGCTCAATGTATTTGTCCTTTCGCTCTCCTATGTGGTGATCATCTATATAAACGGAATGCTCAACGGATGGGATGTGCAGGCCAAATCCGATATGGTCCACTGGCAAACCGGTCAGGGACAGCTCTGGCAGAAAAACTACGATCCGCTGGATCCGTTTACGCTTCAGGACAGCTATGCGCAAATACCGGAGCAATTAAAGCCGTCGGTCGAATCGGGCGAGCTGGCTCCGGTGCTGATTTCCATGGCCTCCTTCTACCCCGAAGGCAGGATCCAGTCCATTTTGCTTAAAGGAATCGCAGAGAACCAAAAGGTTGTGGATATTCCTACCGGCTCCTTTGCGGAAGGCGGCGCCGACATACCGGCACTCATCGGCAAACGAATGGCCGAAACGAACAAAATCAAGGTGGGTGACCTGATCACTGTTCGCTGGCGGGATCTGAAGGGCACGTTTGATGCCGCGGATGTCAGGGTGGTCTCTATTTTCAACAGCAATGTGCCCACCGTTGATGCCGGCCAAATCTGGATACCCCTTAGCAGGATGCAGGAGATGCTCGGCACTCCCGGCGAAGCAACCCTGCTCATCGCCAAAAATGCAGGTTTGCTGAGTTATTCGGGCAGTGACTGGGTTTCGAAAGACCTGAAAGCCCTAACTGCGGAAATCGATCAGATCATCAAGACCAAGTCTTTTGGCAGCAGCATCCTGTATGTGGTGCTTCTGCTTCTGGCCATGTTAGCCATTTTTGATACGCAGGTGCTGACAATCTTCCGCCGGCAGCGGGAGATAGGTACCCAGATTGCGCTGGGGATGACCCGGTGGCAGGTGGTCCGGCTCTTTACCGCAGAAGGTGCGATGAATGCCGTGCTGGCTGCCCTCATGGCAGCTGCCTACGGAATACCCTTCCTGGCACAGCAGGCAAAAGCGGGTATTCCGATGCCTGCCGGTACCGACAGCATGGGGCTGGCGGTTGCCGAGAAAATATTTCCGGTCTATTCCCTGGGCCTGATTGGCATCACCATCGTGTTTGTGCTGATAACAGCCACGATTGTGAGCTACATCCCTTCCCGGAGGATTGCCAAAATGAATCCGACTGAAGCTATAAAAGGTAAAATACAATGATACGATTCCTGTTTAAAGGACTGTTGCGCGACCGGCAGCGAAGCCTGCTGCCCGTAACGGTTGTATTTATCGGCGCCCTGCTGACGGTTTTCCTGCAAAGCTGGATGACCGGAATCCTGGGCGACATGATCGATTTCAACGCCAAGTTCTCTACCGGGCATGTAAAGGTGATGACGAAATCCTATTGGGACCGTGTTGAGCAGACCCCTAACGACCTGGCCCTGGTAAATACCCCTCCACTGATTGCGAGCCTTGAGAAGCAATATCCTGATGTAGAGTGGGTTTCAAGGATCCGGTTCGGCGGCCTGATTGATGCTCCTGATTCCACTGGCGAAACTCGCGCACAGGGACCGGCTGCGGGGTGGGGGATTGATCTGCTTTCCCCGAATTCCCTGGAGGCTGAGCGGCTGAATATTCCGAAATCCATGGTCAGCGGGCGGATTCCGCAGCGACCCGGTGAAATCCTCCTGAGCGAGCAGTTTGCACAGAACCTAAAGGTGGGTCCGGGCGATGCGGTTACGCTGGTGGGATCCACCATGCTCGGCGGCATGTCGCTTTACAACTTCACCGTTGCCGGTACCGTTTCCTTTGGCAGCAACGCGATTGACCGAGGAGCGTTCATTGCTGACCTGCAGGATGTGCGGATGGCGCTGGATATGAATGATGCCGCTGGTGAAATCCTGGGATACTTCCGTACGGGTGTTTTTGACAAAGAGCTGGCCTCAGGCATGGTATCGGGATATATGGCGAAGGCTGATACTACGGATGAATTCGCGCCCATCATGGTTTCCCTGCGGGATCAGAACGGACTGAGCGCCATGGTTGATTATATGGACTACATGATCGGTATCGGTATCTTCATTTTTATCATGGCCATGTCGATTGTTTTGTGGAATGCCGGACTACTGGGCGGACTTCGCCGCTATGGCGAGGTTGGCGTCCGGCTGGCCATGGGCGAATCAAAAGGTCATGTCTACCGCTCCCTTCTCTGGGAATCGGTCCTGATCGGCACCGCCGGATCGGTGATGGGAACTGCCCTCGGACTGATCCTGGCCTTCTGGTTGCAGAAAACCGGCATTGATATATCCGGAATGATGAAAAGCTCTTCCATGATGCTTCCGTCGGTCTTCAGGACTGTAGTTACGCCGGCTACGTTCTATGTTGGATTTGTGCCCGGCCTTTTTGCCACCGTTATAGGAACAGCCCTGGCCGGCATCGGGATATATAAGCGGAAAACCGCACAACTATTTAAAGAACTTCAATGATGCGAAAACTATTGATCGGGATCGCAATGGTGCCGGGTATGCTCCTGGCCCAGAATCCCACAGCCACACAGATACTTGACCAGATCGATAAAAACATGGCCTCAAAAAGCCGGATTTTCACCGCCACCATGGTTGTTCATGCCGCACGCGGAGAGAGAGTTATGGAGATGAAAATCTGGTCGGAGGGCGACAAGCGGTCGTTTACCGAGTACCTCTCACCTGCCCGCGAAAAGGGCACCAAGATGCTCAAGCTCGATGATCAGCTCTGGATGTTCTCCCCGTCGGCCGACCGGATCATCCAGATATCGGGCCATATGCTGAGACAGTCGGTGATGGGTTCCGACCTCTCTTACGAGGATATGATGGATGACCGGAAACTCACCGATGTATATAACGCCGCAGTCATCGGAACGGAAGATTTCGGCGGCCGGCCCTGCTGGGTGCTCGAACTCAGGGCCAAAGCCGATGATGCCGCCTATTATCAGCGGAAAATGTGGATCGATACCGAGCGCAGCATTCCACTGAAAGAGGAGTGGTTCGCCAAGGGCGGCAAGCTCCTTAAGCAGACAACACTGAGCGATGTCAAAAAGATCCAGGGCAGATGGTTTCCCACGAAAGTGAACTACAAGGATATGCTCAAAACCGGGGATGGCACTGAGTTTATAATGAATGAAATTCAGTTCGATGCCACCATTCCGGAGTCGATGTTCAGCAAGGCGGCGCTGAGGTAGGATAGTTTCCGGTTGCCAGTTGCCGGTTGCCGGTTAAAGCTGGTTGCCGGTTGCCAGTTACCGGTTGCCAGTTGGGCCAGAACTGTCATCCTGG
>CAYQFT010000037.1:0-26136 GCA_964416825.1 uncultured Porphyromonadaceae bacterium | reverse complement strand
TATACAATGCGGATGTCTTGCTCCGGTGCAGGAAGGATCTGAGTCAGGCATTTTTACTCAGTTCCTTCTCGATATTGGCGATGAACAGTCCCTTGAAAATGATCTGAGTACCTATAGCTCTCATTTACAGCACATGAAGGCCTTTCTTAAGAGGTCGGGATACGGCACCCTCCTGCTGATTGATGAATTTGGCGCCGGCACAGAACCTCAACTCGGAGGCGCGATCGCAGAATCTATCCTCAGGGAGCTGGCTGAATCAGGCGCTTTCGGAATCATAACAACCCATTATACGAATCTTAAGCATTTTGCTGCAGCTGCAGAAGGGGTTGTGAATGCCGCCATGCGGTATGATGTTCAGCAAATGGCACCCTTGTTTGAACTGGAGATCGGTAAACCCGGAAGTTCATTTGCTTTTGAAATCGCCAGAAAAATTGGGTTGCCTGAATCCGTTATCGACAATGCATCAGGTTTGGTGGGCGACAAGCAATTGAACTTCGACAAGCACTTGCGGGAAATATCCAGGGACAAACGTTACTGGGAAAATAAGCGTCAAAAAATCCGCCAGACATCCAATGAAGTTGACGCTGTCCTTGAAAAGTATACGGAATTGCTGGTGCAAGCTGAAAAGGATAGAAAAAAAATATTGAACGAAACCCGCCAGCAAACCGAAACCCTGATGGCTGGTATTAATCAGCAGATTGAACAGGCTGTGAGGGAGATAAGGGAATCGCAAGCCGATAAGACCCGCGCCAGGGAAATCCGTGAAAATCTTGCGAGGCTGAAAGAGTCTGTGAAGGAGGAACTGGAGGTCAGCCTGAAAAAGGATGAAGTGAGAATTGAAAATGTAAAAAAGGAATCCTTCCGGATCCGGAAGAAGCTCCAACCGGAAATCGCTCCGAAAAAGCCGGAAAAGAAAGAGAAGGAATTGCCAGCTACATGGCTGCAGGGACAAAAAATAAAGATCCGCGACCGGGAGGTTTATGGGGAGATCATTGAACTCCGCGGGAATAATCTCTTAATTGCCATGGGCCAGATGCTTACCACGATTCCGGCAAATCAGGCTGAACCAGTTAGTGAGAAAACCTACAAGGAGTTTTCAGGCACCAGGCAGGCCACTTCTTCTTTCTCCGGATTTGATATGAACCAGCGTAAACTGGAGTTCACCCCAAGCCTTGATCTTAGGGGGCTTCGTGCGGATGAAGCTTTACGAAAGGTTGGAGCCTTTATCGATGAGGCGATTATGGTTGGTGCCGGCGACCTGCGGATCCTTCACGGCAAAGGCGACGGTATCCTGAGGCAATTGGTCAGGGAGTATCTTTCGGGAATCGATGTGGTTAGCAAATTCGAAGATGAGGATGTGCGTTTTGGGGGCTCAGGTATAACAAATGTTAAATTGACCTATTAGCGTCAATTTTATGATGAAGATCATTCCCTGACTCTCGGAAATTCCTGTACATTTAGGAAATTCTAAAAACAACCGAAATGACGAACCAGCTTTTTAAAGTTAAGCCATTCGACCAGCTGATTGCTGAGTCCCAGAGCAACAGCTCAGGCTTGAAACGGGCTTTGACGGCCACAAACCTGGTGACCCTGGGGATCGGAGCGATCATCGGAGCCGGTATTTTTGTTTTAACCGGCGAAGTATCTGCAAATTATGCCGGTCCGGCCATCATCATCTCCTTTATTGTTGCTGCCCTTGCCTGCGCTGCAGCCGGATTGTGCTATGCAGAACTGACTGCAATGATCCCGATTTCAGGAAGCGCCTACACCTACGCGTATGCAACCATTGGTGAATTTTTTGCGTGGATCATAGGGTGGGTTCTTATTGTGGAATACCTTTTTGCGGCCTCAACGGTAAGCGTCGGATGGTCGGGCTACATTGTCAGTCTACTTGGTAATATGGGGATCCACCTCCCAACATCCCTGACCACAGCCCCTATCGTGTACAATGACCTGACTAACGGGTTTGAAATGGTCAAGGGAGGAATCATAAATGTACCGGCAATTTTTATCATCTTTCTGGTAACGTTGCTGCTGATTACCGGTGTCAAGGAATCAGCCCGCTTCAATAATATTATCGTTGCCATTAAGCTAACGGTGATTATTGCCTTTATCCTTGCAGGCGTTTTCTTTATCAATTCCGCGAACTGGCAGCCTTTTGTTCCTGAAAATACAGGCACCTTCGGACATTTTGGAATCAGCGGAATATTCCGCGGGGCGGCGGTTATATTCTTTGCCTATATTGGTTTCGATGCGGTATCGACCGCAGCACTGGAGTCAAAAAATCCACAACGAGATTTACCTATAGGAATATTAGGATCACTCCTGATCTGCACCATCCTCTATATTCTGGTCGGGCTCGTACTGACCGGTATTGTTCCTTATACCCAGCTGGGTGTTCCGGATCCGATTGCCGTTGGTGTTGATGCCGTTCCACAGCTGAAATGGCTCTCTCCGCTGATTAAAATCGGTGCCGTCGCCGGACTCAGCTCCGTCATTCTTGTAATGCTTATGGGCCAGCCCCGGATCTTCTTTACTATGGCAAAAGATGGACTTCTTCCTCCCGTTTTCACCAGGGTTCATCCGCGGTTTAAAACCCCGGCTATCTCTACCATTATCGTTGGGGTTCTTGCAATGGTTCTTGCCGGATTTTTCCCGATCGGGGTGCTGAGTAAGCTGGTCTCTCTTGGAACCTTGCTCGCCTTTGCTTCAGTCTGTCTGGCAATTTTAATTCTGCGCAAAAAGCAGCCGGACGCAAAAAGGCCGTTCAAAACGCCGTTCTCTCCTTATGTGCCGGTCTTTGGAATCCTTTGCAGCATCGGGGTGACGCTTTTCCTGAACCTTTATGCCTGGATTGCAATGGGAGCCTGGCTGACCATCGGATTGACCGTCTATTTCCTGTATGGCAAAAAACACAGTAAGCTGAATCTGGAAGTTGCCAAATAATTACTTTAACAACCCACCAGGAGGGGATGGTGAAAGCTATCCCCTCCTTTTTTTTGTATTATTTATTGGGTGTCCGGAGGTTGAAAAAGGGGTCCGATTGGACAATCCGTAACTGATACTTTCCACCCAGCCTGAATTTTTTTTCCTGAAGAGAACTGAATCCCAGCCCCGCTGCAGCAATGGAAGCAGCAACGCCAGCATTGCCCCAGGTCCAGATTGGATGATAACCCTGAATGAGAGAATTTATTCCTCCGATCAAAAGGTAGAGCGGAGACGCAAGCATCAACATCTTCCCGCTGGCATCAAAGTTAAAGGAGGTTCTCCGGAATATTATGATTCCAATGCTGCTAACAGGAACTTCCCTGCCCGCAATAAGAATATAATCGGTTCCAATGCCCTGTATCACTCCGCCCTCTTCAAAGGAATTCTCTTTGCGAATAAACCGGATATTATCCCCGGTCAGAAAGTGCAGCCTGTCAGTTAAACCCCTTTTCTTCAGGATCATATGATTCTGGTTTTGCCCGATTGCGATATCACTGCCCAGGGCAGACAGTGCAGCTAGAACCAATACCAGTGAACAAGCCTTGCGGAGAATATCCATGTGTTTATTTCTTGGTGGCTAAAGTTATTTCTCGTTTCCCCTTGGGTCCGGGGACTTTTTTAACCTGATAGCCGGCTTCGGCCAGGTTTCTTCGTACGATGCCCTTGACAGAGTAAGTCGTCAGGATGGAGCCTGGAAGCTGGCGGCTGGATATCGAGGTAAAAACATCGGCTGTCCATAAGTCAGGCTGGCAATCGGGTCCAAACGCGTCAAAATATACCAGATCGAAATATCGGTCTGAAGTAAAACTCATAATATCCGCTTCAATTTTTTTCAAAAATCCATTGGGATAAATCTGGACCTCCTGGTTCCAGGGTGCCCCTGAAATGGACCGGAAAAGGGATTCATCCAGCCCATCAAGGCGGGTGTAATTCAGCTCCTCGTACTCGGCTTCGGTAAGTGGATACTTTTCCCAGGATTCATAATAGACCCGACGGTCGCTTCCCTTCAACTTGTCAAAGGTAAGGCAGGCATTCAGCCCGGTGCCAAAGCCGATTTCGAGGATCGATATGGGATCCTTTGCAATCCGGTTAAGGCCATTGCCAATAAATACATGCATGCTTTCACTCAGGGCGCCATGAACCGAATGATAGTGCTCGTCAAGCCCTGGCACATATAACGTGCTGGAACCATCACCTGTTACTATGATGCTGCGGTTCATGGATGGGGAAAGCGAAAATTATTTACTTTTAGCGGTAAAATTACGAAAAGACAAGAAGAATATGGAACCAAGAGTAGTATCGACTAAGCCGGAGAATCTGAGAGACTTACCCGTAATCGGAGTGTTCGCCACCTGTGACCCAAGGATTGATCCATCCGCACGTGAACGTGCCAAAAATATCGTTCACATGAATGCAAAAAGGTTAACGGGCGCCATTAAGCTGCCTAATGGGAAGAGTGTTCCGGTGGTTTATTCTGATCTTCTTGTTGACACGGAGAAGGAAGCTGATACCGTGGCCCGGGCTTTTATTGCCGAGGGAGTCAATATCCTGGTTGGATTGCCTGATACCTGGGCTTTCCCGCAGCTTACCATTTTATCACTGCTCGCTCATTTTCCCAAAGATACACCTCTGAATTTCACCTGTGGAAACAGCGGCCCCAAGCCGGGGGTGGTTTTTACCCATGCCGTGTCCGGTGCTGTTGCTCAAACCGGTCGCCTCATGCACATAAATGTGGGCACCTGGCCCGATGACGGACTTGAGCCGGAGATGACCCAGGGCACTTTTGATACCTTACGGGATTGGCTCTATGCTGCTACCACCTATCAGTTTATCAAAGGCAGAAGAGTTGTGGTTTTTGGCCATGACTCCATGGGCATGGAAACAGCCCTGCAACATATTATCCCAACCCGGAATACATTCGGCCTTGAGATTACCCGACTGGATATGAAGTTACTGGCTGATATGCTCAATAAGAAAGCCTATAATACAGCTGAACTGAAAGAACTCCGCAATTGGATTGATAAGGGCTTTGGCAAGGTTGAAATCCGGCATGAAGAGGATAACCGGAGGTTTAATGACAGTCTGGCTATGTACCTGATCACCCGGGATCTGATCAAGGATCTTGACGGAGTGGGCGGTGGTTTTATGTCGCAGCTCGAGTGGGGATCCGATCGTCGCGGTACCCCGCTGCCGGTAGCCGATGCCATGGAGTCCCTGTTTAATTCGACTTTTGATCACCTGGGCCCGAAGGCTGCCCTTCCGTTTGCTACTGAAGCAGACGTTCAGGGCCTGCTTACCATGTTGTTTTATACCTACCTGTCAGGTGGCAATCCTCCGCTGTTTATGGACTTCCGCAAGGTGTGGGAGCCCTGGGAGATTAAAGCATTGGCAGATGACCTTAAAATCGGGATTCCAGCCCAGTCCAGATGGGCCGCCCGCGGATTTGTCGATGGGAACAACAGCGGATCCGCATCCTTCAACTGGGCCGGTCTGCCTGGCGAAAACCCGGAATCGGTTACCCCGAGGATTACCTTCCCGCTTGCAGATGAAGCCTATTTCCCCGGCATGGGTAATTCCGTTACTTTCCTTACTCCCGGCGGAATTCACGGTATTGCCGGACGGATGGCTTACTCTTGCCTGTCAGGCATGTTCTCAATGATCTGGGATGAAGCAGAGTCCGTTGAATTGCCAGCCAGGCTTGCTGAGGCGGTTAGCAATAAAACCAACAGTACATGGCCGCATACCTTCCTTACTCCGGCATACGCAACGATGCAGGAATACAAGCATTATGCACCTGCCAACCACCTGCACATGACCTGGAACCTGCCAGTGCCGAGGTTGCAGTATTGGATGGATATGGCCAATGTTTTGTCTGTGACTCCATGGCATGAACGTCCGGCTTTCTGTGAGAAGACCGACAGGCCCCTGCCACTTCTTTATGTATTGAATGGCGGTGAAAACCAGGCAAAATTTTTACGAAAAGCGTAATCAACTGATGAAATATTTCTTTCTCCTTTTGGCTTGTCTGGTTCTTTCCCAGACAGCTAATCAGACCTTTGGACAGGATCCGTCATGGCCTATACCTCCGGAGTTTAAATCTTATAAGGATAAACCTGGAAGAGTGTCAAAGTATAACAGTTTTAATTACCTCGATATACGCGATGAATCGGGCGAGAAATCCAAACAAAGAATGGGCCGGTATTGGGAGATAGCCTATTCGTATGACTCCGCTTTCCGGCAGAAAAGAAAATTCAAGGAGTTTTTTGTCAATCAGGTTATCGAACGTAATGGCGCCCTTTTTTTTCAGGATACCTTACAGGTCCATTTTGTTGTTCCTGAAAATGGAAAGAACATATGGGGCCGCCTGGTTCTTAGTAATGATAAGGTATACAGGCTCAGACTCATTCAGGAAGGACCCTTTATTAATTCAGTCAAATTCGACGTAAAGCCCGATGTCCGGTATGAAAAATTTGTTGACTCAGTGAATCTGCCGCCTAGAATCACCTTTTTACCGTCATCCTGCATTACAAGAACTCAATACAGCAAATTTAATCATCAGGAATTTTCCTGGAATTCCGGGGATACCCTTTTCAGTCAAATAATCATGGGGCCATTCTGGGATCTTAAAGTGGAGGTCCGAAATAAGCAGGATGATGTCGATAAAAGCTTATCAACGGTCGAAATTATGGAAAGCTACTATCGTGCATGCCAGATTGCTGGCGGAAAGGTTATCAAAAGCAGGCCCAGAGAGCTCCTTTTTTCGTTGCCCTATAATCAGAAGTCCATCTGGTGCCGGATTACTGCTTCCCTTGACGGCGTCTATTTTGTTAAGGTGGTTATGATGGATGACAAGGACCGGATACCCCCGTCCTTTAAAATCAATCCTCCATTGGTTGTAACGGATTCCTCCCTGAGGAAATCGGGTGATGACAAATGAAAATTTCCCCTATAATAACATCCAAATTGCGCACTGATTTCCGGAAAATGGAATTGAAAGAGTTCTTTTTGATTTTATAATACTCAGTAAATAAGTGATTTAGGGAGAGTTATTGGATCTGGATTGTTTTTTGGTACTGCTAGGGAAATAATACTAGCAGCCATGACACACAGAACAGGACGCGTTATCGGAAAAAGAAACAAGTACGGATTGTTTGGTCGTAAAAAGTACTTTATCAGCGTTAGGTTTGACCAATCTTTCGACCGGCAGGGAACTGACCGCTATGAATATGAAGTCGATGCCGATATGTTTAACAATATCATCGTTGGCGCATTCGTCAAAGGCGAGTTTGAACAGGTGCCCGAAGGCCTGCGACCGGTCTATTTTTACTAGAATCCCATGAATTCCCGATCCAGGACTGGAATAACAGTATCGGGCCGGGTCCAGGGAGTAGGATTCCGAATGTGGGTTCTTCAGCAGGCCCGCTCCTTAGGTTTATCGGGTTTCGTAAGAAATAATGCTGACGGAACCGTTTACCTCGAAGCAGAGGGCGAAACAGAATGTGTCATGCAACTGATCGCTCTCTGTTCGCAAGGCCCTGCAAGATCCCAGATTGCAGATGTTTCATCCTTCTTTATGCCTGTAACGGACACTTCGGGATTTTTTATACGGTAAATTATTTTACTTTTGGCAAGAACCATTTGGTTTTCCCAAAAATTCCCTACATTAGGTAAGTAAAACATTGATTATTTTATGGCTAGCAGGAGAAACCTGAAGAAGGATATTGATTATCTGATCACTGATTTGATAATTGATTGTTACAGTTGTATGGAGGAACATTCAGAAAAGGATTTCTCCCATTACGAGCAGATTATTAATGAGGCAGTAATTCTGAAAGAAGATCTTATCGAACGCATCAATCAGTTTTCCCCGGAAACTTCCGGCGGATCTAAATCCTATTTTCTTAACCTGAGAAGGGATCTGATTCTTGGAGTAACACAAGCATACGATAAGCTTAAGAGCATTGGTTGTTGATTTTATTGCCGTATGCGGTGGAAGGTTTTCAGATACCTTATCTTATTTTTGCTGGTTCCTGAATGCTTCATAATTGCAGGAGCGCAGGAAACCCATTTCCCATTCTATTGGAATCCTAGCAATACAACCAAGCAGGCTGGAGATATTTCCATACGATCCTCAGTCCAGCCCGATGGTCAGACTTTTCTGCTCGATCTTTCTGTGACCTGGTTCGACAGGGATGGCAAACCCATTACAGACCTGGCGATCATGCCATGGCTCTATCTCTCCTGGGTCGATCTCGAGATCTTGCCCCAGAATAGCCTGAAATGCGTATCAACTGAGAGGAACCGGAGATTCGAAATTGCCTTTCAGACGTCTGGAAAGCTTGTGTTCCTTGCTCAGGATAATTTTTCAGGTAATGCCAGAATCAAACTTAGGTTTCGATACGCCCTTACAAAGGATGATTACCTGAAAGCCAATCTTGAAAAAATAGCAACTGATCGCAGCAATGAAATTGAAGTGCTTCTTTCCGTGCCGCCGCGAGAGAAACAACCGGATCAGGATAAGCTGATAGCCAATCAGGGGAAACAGGATGTCCTGAATACAAACCTTCTCAGACAGATTAGGGATCAATTTATATCCTTGCAGTCACGTGTTGATGGTTTTAAAATGAGGAGCAACCGTGAGAATGTGGAAGAACGCGCACGACTTCTTGCCTCAAATATTAATAAGCCAGGTTCGCAACGTGCAATCTCTGCTCTCGCTACAGATATTTCTGCCTTTATTTCAGACATCGATATCTGCCTTGCTGATATTGACCAGTCAAGAGGTTTCATGAATCAGGAAGGTGTTCCAGTAGACACGGTTGCTGCTTATCTGAAAGGCTACGCAATTCTGCGTGATGAGGCAGTCGGGCTTAAAAGCCAGTACTTCAGGATTAACTTGAACTCAGTCAACCCTGAATCCAGCGGGATTGCAAATCCGATCGACCTGAACCGTGACAGTCTCCTCAGTGCCCTCCAGAACAAATACAGTCCGGTACTTACCCGTCAGCGTGATTCCCTCTATCTTCTTGAAGTTGAATACAGGAAGGTTGCATCTGCCCTTACTTCGGTATTGCAGGACGGCAGAAAGAGACAGATCCGTTCAAGTGAAACCGATTCCCTTATCCAGCAGCATAACCGACTGGGAATCCAAATATCCCGACTCCGTGAGGAACATAGCCAGTATTGGACCTTCTACCGAAACGATATTGCCGGAATGGACTTTATTCAAAGCATCGAAAAGCTCAGGGGAGATTTTACTGAATTCGACTTTACGCTGAATGAATCATTTAAATCGGTTGAAAAACTGCTTTCTGACAATCGGGAGATCCTGAACAAACCTCAGGCTGACTCATCAAGCTGGGCTATTTGGCTTGGATTTGGCATAATCCTGATCGTCTTCATTGTCATGGCTCTGCGTAACGCAAATGTCAACAAGAGGATAAAAAAGGGCGAAGTGAGAATTCTCGAAAATGGAACCATTGCAATCCAGCCGGCAAAAACCGGCGACTCAAATATTTTCTCGGAGGGCGTGCCTGAAGGATACTACACGGTTGATCTGGTGGAAACCATGCCTGATTCAATAATCGGACGAATTCACTACAGCAACGCTGCAATAAAATCAATTTACCAACTCATACATGGCGCTTTCATGGAAAAGAAACCTGGCGATTTTGGCGGGTACCTTTTTGGAAGCCAATACAAGATGGGCGCAAACGGAAATTCCCGTTTTGAAGTAATTATTGAAAAAGCCTGCTCCTCCAAGTGCCTTCGCTCTGATATTGAAAATGAAATGGGCGCGCGAGCTGATCTGGTTGATGAACTGGACGAACTGGTCCGCCAGAATAAAAAGTATCTGCTTCTGGGCTGGTTCACATCCAGTGCCGATAGTACCCTGGAAATGAAGGAGGGGCTTATGAAGATCCATCGTACGTTTTTCAAGGAAAAATGGCAGATAGGCATCAATACCAATCCTGGTTCTGGTGAGCTGGTCAGTGCAGTCTTCCTTAGGCGACGCTCGGGTTACTTCGATCCATTCCCGGATCCATCATCGTTTATCCGCATAGAAGAGCTTTATCAATTTGCTGTTAACCCCCCCTATGCGAGTAAGGATATGCAGCCAGCGGCAAACCGCCAAATGACGGATTATTCAAAGTTGGAGTTTAATCCCACCTGGTCTGACACAACGGTCCGCTCAATTAGCTTCTATAAAGACATGGCTGTAGAAATCAAGCAGGCATCGGCCCTGGTATCCGCTCCTTTAGAATCATTCCAGATCGTGGGATATCTTTACGGAAGCTTCAACTCAACCGGAGCAACTGAACCTAAATCGATGCAGTATGATCTGTTCGTCGACAGGTTTATTGAACCGACCAATGAAACGACACCTCGAGAAATACCCGGTTTGACCTTATTGGGATGGTTGAGTCAGGGGAAATCTGAAATATTTACATACTTGCCGGCAGCCATCAGCTTCCACACGCAATACTTCCGTGAACCCTATCAAATTGCATGTCTCAGCAAACTCCCGGAAGGTGAACTCAGGGTTTTTTCACGCAAATCAAGCCTTGAAATGAACAACAGCATTATCGAAACAGAGGAATTCAATCTTCGCCAGTTGCTTTAAACTGGGATTGGTTTATTTTTGTGATTCGGTGCCTTTTGTTATTCAAGTTTGCCACGATGAAGTTTCGATCTTCCTGCATTCTTACTTTGATCTTGTTTGCCATGGTATTTGGCAGAATTGCTGTGAATGCGCAGGAAATTGAAGGACTTGTGCCCGATTCTGTAAAATCCGAAGTAACGAAGCTCCTTAAAGAATATGAATTCTATCATAATAGCCTGACCCAGGAGTCAGAGCCGGATATTGAAATATCCTTCTTACGTCTGTTTGCCAATCCCAAAATTCTTGTTATATCTGATTTTATGCCTGACTCTGTTACCAACAGGGTTAGCATCCAGGATTACTCCTCCGCAATAATCGAAAATTTCCCACAAGGTGTCACTGTGCGGCTTCTTTATTCAAGCCTGATGATGGGTAAACCGCATTACGACCGAAATGACCGGTATATTCTTAGGGCAAGGATTAAACTGGCAAAAACCGGAATTATTAATGGTAAAGTCCTATCCTCAAGCAAAGCTGTCATTTTTCGGATTGCCTTCACATGGACGGGTAATCAGGCCATCGACTACAAGATCTTTGGAATTGAGGAAGCCCAGGTCCAAAGAAATGTCGTCGGAATAAGCGGAGGACCCTCCCTATCAACTTTGACAAATAGTGATCTTTCTGGTGATAATAGGTTTCAATTAGTGTATCGCACAGGATATCAAGCCTCAGCAAGCTTTAGCCATTTCTTTAACCCAAATTGGGGGCTTTCTGCCGGTATTGGTTATGGACTCACCAGCAGCGCCCTAAGATTGGATTCAATTGATCCTTATGGAGGTTTTAATCCAGGTTTCTCGGATGTTGTTTTTTCCAATCGCCTTTGGCACCTCTCCCTCCCGGTACTGGTTTCATGGCAGCAGAGGTTAACAAAACGTTGGACCGCCTATGCAGATGCCGGGCCGGTGATTTCTATAAGATTATTTGAAACTCAGCAGGTTTCGGGTTTCAGCAATAGCAGGGGGATCACCATGAACAACATCATCAGTGATCCCGACTGGATCCCCGGTCTGAACAGATTTGCTGTCAATATCACGGCCGATGCGGGTTTTTTGCTCCAAATCAATCCCTACATGGAACTGGGCGCAGGAATCCGTTTCACCCAGGGACTTACTTCTGTTGATCATCATTATCATTATAATTATCAGGCTGCCAAGTACCTGGGGCAGTTTAACCCGCTATGGGGCTCCGACAAGGTTACCGCTGTAAGGTCAGCTGGATTCAATATCAGGATAAATTATACGTTGAAAAATGCATCTGAAAAATGAAACGTTTGCCTGAAAGAACCGGGATTTTGCTTTGTATTTGCATGCTTTCCCTCCTGCTGATGGGATGCGAGAAGCCTGATAATTTGCCTCAACTTGAAATCCAGGTGCTTAACGAAAGTGATACTCCAGTTGCCGGCGCCTATGCTGCCCTTTTCGAGAGCTATGAAGAATGGCTTGCACGGGAAAACCCGGTTCAGGTATGGAGACGGTCTGGGTCGGATGGAAAGATTCTTTTTACTGATCTTGAAGAAAAGCGGTATTTCTTTTATATACGATTTTCAGAGTCGGACAATTCCATGAATACCATCAGTCTCACAGAACCGTTAAAGATTAATACAAGAACTGAGATTACTGTCTATATACAATAGTTCTCCTTGAAGAATCCGTTTACATATCATTTATTAACCTTTTACCTGTCGGCCCTGCTGGTATTATCGGCCTGCCAGAGGGAAGAGATCCTTCCGGTACCGGGCGATACCGAAGCAACCAGTACGCTCCTGAACCCTCAGGTTTTGGTGCTGGATACGACAGCCCTGACGAACCCGATAAGGACTGCCGGTCAGGTTCGATTCGATATCATTGGAAAAATTCCCGAAATCAAAAAGGGGGACAAAATATTTTATCCCGCAGGGGAAGGAATCTATGGTGTGGTTTCGCAGTCCTTTCAGTCAGGATCGAGATTGATTCTAGGCTTAAACCGAATGCCGGTTTCGACTTTCTGGCCAGAGATTACTCTTGAAGATTCTGTCGATGCAAGCGTCCCAGTATCCCGGATAAGGATGTTCCCTGAGGCCTGGGTGTCAGATACACTTGTCATGGATGACCTTGTTTTTTTTGACAATACACTCCAGGGAATCGATCTTACTGTTACTGCCCCCGAAATCCGGATATCAACCGCTGCGGTGGTTCGACAACAAATCGGCGCCGCTGGAACTTCTCCCTGGTTGAGGCGTTTTTCCTTGCACTCAGCATACCGGATAAACCTCAGCGGGACTCTTCGCGTTGTATCAAATGGCCCTGTAAGCCTCAAAGACAGTCTCCTGATCGAAGAATCTGTCATGGGGCCGCGCAAAACCGGTGGATTGCCAGTATACTATACAGTAAAAACGTGGCTCGGTTACTCCGTTCTATTGAAATCAGATACAACCCTTGAATTTAGCTTTCATGACGATCAGTCCGGAACTGCAGGGTTCACGAATAACTATTGGTCAGGATGGAAGTATTCCGATCAATCAGAGCAAAATAATTCAATAGTCACCCCGGTTACTGTTCCGAGTTTTTTTGGATGTATGGCAGAAGTGTTTGTTAGCCAGCAAATTATTCCGATATTTTGCGGTGAGCCGGGCCTGGAATTAACTAACAGGGTATCTGAGACCCTTACAAGGGAGGTGACATTGCCAGGCTGGGCCCAGAGAAACCAATCGGATTTTATCAGTAGATTAGGACCAGCCGGTTTGGCACTGGGAAACTTCCCTGGCCTCGTTCATCCCGAGCAAAGGCGGATCAACTACCTCCTTGCGTCGTCAGGCACTCTGCCGAATCAAAAACCCCGCGCCCTCTTTGTAAATAATCCAAAGACAGGCTTTACATCTACAAGCTTTGAGTTTGATGCAGTCAGTTCTTATGATCTGGAAACGTCACCGGAACTGTTAAGAGTGCGATGGGATTTTGAATCTGATGGCACATTTGATACGGACTTCTCAACGAGTAAAGTCAGTTACCACATTTACCCAACCCCGGGCACCTACGAGGTTACCCTTGAGGTTACGGATTCAGAGGGTCTCCAGGATCGCTATTCTGCTAAAGTTGAAGTGTTTATTTCATCTTCGGCTCCGATTGCGCATTTTGAAGTTTCCCCGCCAAGTGGGCGAATCAGCACACTCTTTCTTTTTGATGCATCAGGATGCGTTGATGTTCAGGATCCGGTATCACTATTGCAGGTTAGATGGGATTTTAATGGAGACGGCCAATGGGATACTCAATTTTCCACCTTCAAATCGCAGGGATATTTTTTCAGAAATCCGGGGAATTACATAACCAAACTAGAGGTGCTGGACTCCGAAGGACTTACCGGTTCAACGAGTAAGCTCATTAAGGTTGAGGATGTTAACATTAAGCCTTCAGCAATCTTTAAGGTTGACCCCCAAAAAGGAACCACTGAAACCCTGTTCACCTTTGATGCCAGCGGATCCACAGACCCGGAGGATAATTCGGATTTATTGAGGGTGCGGTGGGACTGGAACAATGACGGATACTGGGATACTGAGTATCGTACCATAAAAACCATTCAACATAGGTTTACGGAAGCAGGAGATTATACAGTAGTGCTGGAAGTAGCAGATACTGAGGGATTTGCCAGTACTTTTGAGAGGACAATATCCATTACTAACCCAAATACGAAACCTACCGCCGACTTTCAAATAACACCGCTTACGGGGACACCAGAAACAATGTTTGAGTTTGATGCTTCTATCTGCTTCGATCTTGAGGATAATATAGAACAGCTGGAAGTCAGGTGGGATTGGGATAATGACAATAACTTCGACACTGCCTATACGACTGAAAAGGTCATTAAAAGGACTTTCAGCGTGCCGGGTACCTATATCATTAAAGTTCAGGTAAGGGATTCCGGAGGATTAACTGATACCAAAGCCCGCCTGGTTACCATCCAGTAGCGTTTTGGAATATAGTTTGTAAGCATTACGTAAGGATTCTTTTATTTGAGCCCGAAGCCAATCAGGTTTACTGATTACCACCCTATGGCCGTAGCCCAGGATCTGCATTTTCAATTCATCAGACGGAATAACCTCGATACGGATGCGATAAGATCCGTCTGGTTCCTTAATGGCCTGCTGCGAAGAATGAAGGGGATTTGCAAGAATGTATCCGGCCTGCACCGGATCTGCCAATAATTCAATGATTTCAGGAACTCCTGAATAGGTGCCGATCCCAAAACTATGCTTGAAGAATCGCTCAGGATCAAATTCCTCATCCATCAAAAAGTGCTCCTCAGAGACTTGCAGCCCTGATATCCGGTCGAGACCCAGAGTCCGGATTTTATTCAGTTCCGTATCCTTGCCAACAAGATACCAAAGGTTTTTATTCTCTTTCAGCAAATACGGGTGATACCTGTAGTGCCTCGGACGGCCATCTGTATATGGAGTGTAATCAAATTCTACGGTATGGTATTCGCGGATTGCATCGAGCAGAGCCGGCAGGTGCTCCTGACCGGAACTGATCGTCGTACTCTCAAACTGAATTGCTTGTCCAAGGTTCAGACCTGTAAGCTGGTCGGCCAGGGTTATACGATCCTGTATTTTGTTGATGGCATTCTCCAGGTCCTTGAAAATCTGGCTGTTCCTGAAATGACTCAAAGTATGGAGCGCGAGCCGGATGAGTTCGACATCTTCCTGAGTTAGTGGGAGATTTATGCTAAACTCCGGATCCGAATAGAAATATCCCCCTTCCAGACGATTAAATTGAATTGGCGCATAACCGAGCGCCGACTCATTCTTCAGTGCCCAGATGTCCTTTTCAATAGTTGAGAGGGAAATATTGCCTCCGGAAGAGGAGCCGTAAAGGGCCTCTTCACATGCCTGCCGTAAATTTTCTTTCGATGGAAAGGGTTTCGACCGGCTCCTGATGCACTGGTCAATGATCCTGTATCGTATTGCTGCGTATTTATTTAGCGCCATTTCTCCATTTTGTATGAATTCCTGCATCTAAATATAAAAAAAGCCACAACGTAAATAGGTTACGTTGTGCTAAAGTTCCTTTGAATCAAAATAAAATAACAAAAGATGAACGACGAGAGAAAAAACGCAGAAAAGAGGCTGTGGCAATCAATCGCCAGGGTCGCACAGGATTCAGGAAAAGAGGCAAGCTGGGAATATCTGGGATATGCATGCAGCCAGAAAAAAATCCATGACCTGGTCCTTAAATTTCACCAGGATCCGTTTCACCCCGGATTTTATGGGTTGAGGATTCCGATGGGAGAGGTAGGAGGCATGAAGGTGTCCATGATCCTTGAAAACCAAAAGGAACTGGTTATCGGAATACAGATGGAGGAACCGGAAGAAAGCCCGGTTGAATCCGGTGCTTTTGACATATACAGGGACCTCTGTAACCGTTTGTCAGAATCAAGCCGCGACTGGCAGCTTGATTCGCCCGGATGGCTGGCCTGGAAAACCCCCGAGGTCCGGCTGAACTTCAGGGCAGTCAACAATCGGGCTTTTCAGGATATCATGCAAGGCCGCGACAATTCCGAAGCGCTATACCTGATTACCGAGGAGGTGACTGACTTGGTAGAGGAAATATCGGAATTGCTTGTAAATCAGAAAGTTGTTGAATATGGAGCCGTTACTAATTAGCCTGATTTTGTGGCTGGCCCTTAATCAGGCCAGAAAAGGCAGAAACCCGGAAGAAACCGGCGCCCACACTGACTGCGAGTAAGACACCCTCAAGCGGGATTGATTGCCTCCAGAAAGGGAAGGTGATCAGGAACAGCAGCACGGGTACCATCATGATCCGGCTGTATACCTGATTCATCTTCCTGAGCCCTGGTATCCAAAGAGTAACCGCAAGGACAAGGGTCAGTGGAAATGCCCAGGCAAGGTTCAGGTTGGCTTTGCAGACCCAATGGTCGGAGCCAAACCACATAAAAGCGAAAAGGATGCCCATGATTCCGGTAAGGAAGAACAGGAGGCTGAACCATCCTTTGGCAAAACTGACCCGTTTTGGATAAAAAGCCAGAAACAGAGACAGAAGTGTCATCAGCGAGAAAACGACGTAAGGATGGGTAATCAGGGATTTTTTCTTTTTGGGAGCCGGCTCAAAAACCGTCTTGGCCTGTCCGCTAAGGTTTTGGCCTGAGGCTGATTTCATCTGAAGGAACAGTCTCTCCATCTGAAAAGGCAGGAACATGTATTCGCTCAGGGTTGCCTTTCGGTCTGCACCTGCTGTGAGCAATATCATCATTCCAGCCCGTGGCCATGGATTGGGTGTGAGGAGGGGGTTGATCAACTGGCGGAACGAAAGTGTTTTGGCCTCAGCTTCCGGTACCGGATACCTGTTCTGCGTCGCTTTCAGGACAATATCGCGGACCCGCGTTGAGCAGTTATCCAGAAAGAAATCATACCAATAGTGCCTGTTTTCAGGCAGGTTATTGGTTTCGAGCAGGTTGAAAAGCTCTTGCCTGTCCTCGTCAGTCAGGGCCAGCGGCACAAGCCGGATAAACCGGTTGTCACGGATATACTCTTTGATGAAACTGTCATATCGGGATACCGAAAGCATATAGTAAAGCTTTCCTTTTACGAATTGCCAGTAGAAATTGGGCACATTGAAGTCGAAGGTGCCATAATTGTATACCTTGTCGATCCTGTTAACGGGGTCATACACCCGGAGAGCGGAATGCCCGAAATAGGTAAAGATCTCTTTGCCGGGTCCGCATGTTACCAGATCGATCCTTGATGCTGTGCTGAGTTGAGGGATCTGAGCCTTGACCTGCATGAACATCGGGAGAAATATCAGGAATAATGTTGAAAAGCTGCGTCTCATAGGAAAAGGATTTGAGCAAAGATCAGTAAATTTACTTTTCTAATATGCAAACTAAAACCCGACCCCATGAAAAAGTCCATCAACCGCAGGTCATTTCTTACCAACTCAGCGATAGCCGGTGCAGGAATGGTTGTTATTCCCCGTCACGTTATGGGAGGTAGAGGATATACTGCCCCAAGCGACAAACTGAATATTGCAGCTATCGGATCCGGCGGGATGGGCTCCGGAAATATTGCCCGGTGTGAATCAGAGAATATCATTGCATTGTGTGATGTGGATTTCAATCAGGCCGCCGGTACTTTCAAGAAGTATCCCAAGGCCCAGCAGTATAAGGATTACCGCATTATGCTCGAGAAAGAGAAGAGCATTGATGCCGTGATAGTAGCCACCCCTGATCATACCCACGCGGTGGCTGCGATGGCCGCCATCAAGCTGGGCAAGCACGTGTATGTTCAGAAACCGCTGACCCATGATGTTTTTGAGGCCCGGCGGCTGACTGAAGCTGTCAGGGAATACAAGGTGGTTAGCCAGATGGGGAACCAGGGCCGCTCGGGCGAAGGAACCCGCAGGCTGGCAGAATGGATCTGGGCTGGTGCCATCGGCGAAATCCGGGAAGTTCACAGCTGGACCAACCGCCCTGTTTGGCCGCAGGGTGTCGGACGCCCAGCCGGTGTGGACACGATTCCGTCGACACTTGACTGGGACCTCTGGCTTGGAACCGCCCCTGAGCGTCCCTTTAACACCTCCTATCTTCCCTTCAACTGGAGGGCCTGGTACGATTTCGGTGCCGGTGCTCTCGGCGATATGGGCTGCCATGTTCTGGACCCGGTATTTCATGCACTGAAACTTAAGTACCCTATCTGGGTGCAGGGATCCCATTCTTATGAGGTCAGGGAGATGTGGAAAAGGGTTGATAACCAGGAAACCTACCCAAGCGCCTCTATGATCAACTACCAATTCCCCGCAAGGGAAAATATGCCCCCTGTTCGCCTGACCTGGTACGACGGAGGCATGATGCCGGTATGGCCCGCTGAAGTCGATCCGAAAAAAATACCTGCAGAAGGTGGATCGATGTTTATCGGCGATAAAGGAATAATTGTGTGTGAAACCTATGGCGGTGGGGTTCAGATGTTCCCCGAAGAACGCTACCTGGAATACAAGGATCTGCCTAAAACACTTAAACGTGTTGATGTAAGTCACGAGATGAACTGGCTGATCGGTTGCAAGGGTGGGGAAGCCCCATGCTCGAATTTCGATTACTCAGGCCCGCTCACAGAAATGGTTCTCATGGGAAATCTGGCGATCAAGGTTCCGGGAAAGCGACTTCTTTGGGATGGAGACAACATGAAAGTCACAAACGACGAGGCTGCCAACAACTTTATTCAAAGGGAATACAGAAAGGGCTGGGCGCTTTGATTCACTGAAAGTTCCACCGGTCGGTTATATTGAGTATTTTACCGTTGTGGTTCCCTCAGGGAGGTTTCGTAAAAAGTACTGAAGTTCCTGGGGCTTAAAGGTGCTGAAGGCAAGAATCTTTCCGCTCTTTAATGTGACGGTCAGGATATGGTGGCCACCAAAGTTGTACTCCATCCTGTTGATTTGCTTGTTGACTCCGAATTTCTTCATCGATTTCAATCCCTGCACTCTGGAGAGTTCTATTTCCGACACGTCAGTGAAAGAAATGACCTTATATTTTTTCCGAAAGGGCTCTAATCTGAATTCAATCGATGATTGAGTGATACGCAAATCCATCTGGATGAAAAACATGAGAAGAACAGAAAAAGGCCCGATAAGCAAAGTGAACAGGTAGGGTTTCTCCTGATCCGGCATGGTATCCCACTCCGTTAGGTAAACCATCAGAAATACAAATCCCATCATCAGTGTAACTGCACCGAAAATAACAATTCGCCAGCCTGATGGGATCGATTGCTTCTCGTGAAAAAACACCTGTGCCATGGCTTTTCGTTTTGGTTTGTTTAGTTTAAAACAAAGATAGAATATTAATTTCGGTCAGAAATCCTCAATCGTAAATCCTCAATCGTAAATCGTTAATCCCATGTCCCGTATAACCTTTTTACTTTTCGCTCTGCTTGGCTTTTCCGCCTGCCAAAACCGAAATGCCGTATGGATCGTACAGGCACCTGCAGGCGAGCGATACGTTACTCTGGATACAACCGGAACTACTGTAATTCCCAATGGCAGGCTGATAAAGCCGGAGGGCAACACCTTTCGCACTGCCCCCCATCCTTATGGACTCTGTCTAAGTCCCGACGGAAACATTGCTGTAACGGCAAATTCAGGAACGAGCCCGCTTTCCATTACCATCCTGCGAAACGTTCAAAGCCCCTATCCGGAAATCCAGCAGGTGCCACCCGGGCCGGGAACCGACAAAGGTGTTCTGGCCAGCGTCTTTATGGGGCTCGCTATATCACCGGACAATTCAACTGTTTATGTGTCAGGAGGTCAGGAGAATAAAATCTATCTCTTTGATGTTCGAACCGGAGAAATCCGAGGAACAATTCCTTGTTCAGGTATACAGGGTGACAGGGATTTTACCGATGGATACATTGGCGACATGGTGCTGAATCGTGAAGGAACCAAGCTTTATGCTGTTGACCAGATCAATTTCCTGCTTCTGGTTATTGATCCGGTTGCAGGCCAGGTTCTTCATCGGGTTAACACCGGCCGCTATCCCTTCGGCGTTTGTCTCTCACCCGATGAGAAGAAGGTTTATGTGGCCAATGTCGGTATGTATGAGTACACCCGTTTCGCGAGCACACATCCTGACAGCCTTGATCAAACTTCGCTGGATTATCCCCCATTCGCCTATGGAACCAGAGAATCAGAAGAGGGAACCCAGGTTGGGGAGGTAAAAGTAAAAGGCCTGGGGAAACCTAATGTTCCGGAATCCTTCTCGGTGTGGACGATTGACGTAAGTAATCCAGATTCTCCCAGGGTGATGGCAAAAATCAAAACCGGCAACCTGGTTGGTGAAATGGTCGAGGATTTTCCTGCTGTCGGCGGTTCAAGCCCAAATTCGGTGGTGGCGACTCCCGATTACGTATTCGTCAGCAACGGGAACAACGATAATGTCTCAGTCATTGATATTCATGCAGATACCGTTATTACAGAAATTCCGCTGGTTCCGGATGTAAGAATGCGTCATTTCCGCGGAATCATTCCGTTTGGTGTTGCCGTTTCTCCCGATTTCAAAACTCTTTTTGTGGCTGAAGCGGGAATTAATGCAGTTGCCATGATTGACGTTACCACACTGAAGGTAAAGGGTCACATTCCGGTTGGCTGGTTTCCCGCCCGGATCGAGGTGTCGCCCGATGGCAAGAAGCTCATTGTTTCCAATGCCAAAGGGTTTGGCAGCGGACCAAACGGAGGGCCTGATTTTGCTCACGGACCTGAGGGAACCTATATCGGAAGCCTCATGAAGGGCTCGGTATCGGTTCTTGATATACCGTCATCAGCAAAACTGAAAAAACTTACCCGGGAGGTGATAAAAATGAACTTCGACCTGAAAAAGTCGGATGATGCTTCTTTCATTATCAGGGAAAAAAATCCTGTGCCTTTATACCCCGGATACTCTGAAAGCCCCATCCGGCATATCGTTTTTGTTTCCAAGGAGAATCGAACCTACGACGAGATATTCGGCCAGGTTAAGGCCGGAGACGGCGAACCTTCTCTGGCCCGGTATGGCTTGGGGGTCAGTTTCACCAACCGCGCCAAAGACCTGAAGATCGAGAATGGAGATGTTATGATTAACCATCTCGCCCTGGTTAACCGTTTTGCCATGTCGGACAATTTTTATGTTGACTCCGATGTGTCGGCCGACGGGCACCGGTGGCTGGTCAATACGTATCCGAATGAATGGGTGGAAGCAACTGTACCAGCCAGTTACGGAGGAAACCGCAATTATAAGGAGAAATCAAAATCACCAGGGATCCTTGCATTTACCGGTGCGGCCGGCGCAATTTATCCGGAGGATTATAACGAGGCGGGTTCCATGTGGGATCATCTCGACCGGAATAAAATTCCCTTTTTCAATTTTGGATTCAGCCTGATGTTTGAACCGGCAGCGTATCAGCCTGAGTACAAGATCGCCGGGGTGCGGCATCTGGCAAATTTCCCCCTGCCGGCCCCTTTGTTCGCCAACTCCTCGAGAAAATTCCCCACTTATAACATGGCGATCCCGGATCAGTTTAGGATTGATATGTTTATCGAAGAATATAAAGAGAAGTGGGAGTCGGGGAACGAGAAATTCCCATCGATGATCACCATCATTGTACCGAACGACCATGGAGCCGGGGAGCGCCCCGAGGCGGGATATCCTTTCCGGGAAAGTTACCAGTGCGATAATGACCTGGCTATCGGGCGCCTGGTGGAATTTCTGAGTCATACTCCTTACTGGAAAAACATGGCAATCGTGATAACCGAGGATGATGCGCAGGGTGGCGTAGACCATGTGGATGCGCACCGCAGTGTATTAATGGTCGTGTCCCCATATGCGAAAAAGAACTATGTTTCCCATACCCATAGCAGCTTTGGAAGCATTTTCAAGACCTTCTGGAACATTCTGGGCGTACCCTACCTGAACCAGTACGACGCCGGAGCCACAGATCTGAGTGATATGTTTACGGATCAGCCCGATTTTACGCCATACCAGGCCATCCCGGTGAACCCACTCATCTTCGATCCCCAGAAAGCCCTGGATCCCTATGATGAAAAATTCGACTGGAAAGCCGTCACCGAATCCCCTGAGATTGATAACGTTCGGGATATGCTCCGCGACAGCAAGGAAGTTGAAGAATGGCGAAAGGAAAAGGAAGTCGGAAAAAAATAACAGGGCACTTGCAAATCCGGAAAAATCGGCTAATTTTGTGCCCACAATTTGCGTTGGTCGTGTAGTTCAGTTTGGTTAGAATGCCGGCCTGTCACGCCGGAGGTCGCGGGTTCGAGTCCCGTCGCGACCGCACCAACGAAAACCCATGTTGCTAATCTAAGCAACATGGGTTTTTTCTTTGTGTTCATCTCTCCGGTTTTTTAAGTATTTTTAGAGCACACCAAACAATTCTTACTGATTATGAGAACACTATTCACGATTATCTTTCTGGGATTCTGTGGCATCGGTTTTGGACAGCAACCCATCGATACTCTTCTGAGCACCACTGTCAGTCCAGCTCAGAAAATTCAGACCGATCCTATCGTCCTGGCTAAGGCAGATTCGGTTTCGGAGTCAAAATTTATTTACTGCCAGATTATTGCGTATCAGAAGTTGATGAGCACCAAGTATAATATCATTCTTGATTCCGGTAATGAAACTAAATACTTTAAGGACCAACGGTTACGCGATGAACAGACTGGAATGATCCAGGCTTTTAATTCTCCGGTAGATGCCTTAAACTTTATGGGTGAAAAAGGTTGGGAATTGGTATCAGCTTTTCAGATTACCGACCAGGCTAAAACAACCTTCTATTATCCTATGAAAAAGAAGGTGGTAAAATGACACTAATTTTTTAACCCCCCGCTCATCCTCAGCAGTTCAGTTTCACTGGACTTGCATCGGTAGAGTGCAGTAAGATACCGGTTCTCTGCATCCATAAGTTTCTTCTGAGTCTCCCTGAGTTCAATATCGTTGGCTGAACCGATCCGGTATTTCTCAGTGGCAATATCCAGGTTTTTATGGGCAAGGACTACGTTAGTTTGTTCAAAGTCTGAAAGTTGCAGGTTTGTCAGGTAGTCGTTGTAAATACGCTGCAAATGCGCACGGGTATTGAGTTCGGTTTGTTCGGCCTGGATCCGGGCGGATTCAAGCCTTACCTGAGCCTTGCTGCGATTCTCCTTTTGAGCGAAGCCATCAAAGAGGGTGTAGGAAGCATTCACCCCAACGTTATATCCGCGATTCCGGTTAATTGACATGATACCTACCTCCGATTCCGATTTATTGTAATTATATCCGGAGGTGAAATTAAGCCGGGGATAGAGGGTCGAATTGGCGCTTTTACGGTCCAGCATGGCGATACTCATTGCCGTGCGGCTCATGCGGATCTCCGGGTTCATGACCGAGACAGCTTCCCAAAGTTTTTCAAAAAGCAGATCCTTACGTATCGGAATATCTTCAAACACCTCAAACTGCTCATAAATATCTCGGCACAATATCCGGTTCAATTCCACTTTGGTATTCTGGAGAATCTTGGCTTGCTGGATGAAAGCGGAACTGTCGGCATTATAATCGACACTGGCCTGGAGAAGTGAAAGCTCCGAACTCGATCCCAGCCGAAGTCCTGCAGTCGCAATACGCTTGCGCTCAGAACTAATAGCCATGGCCTCACGATAAACATCAACCATCTTTTTCTGTGTGATAATGGCATAATAGGCTGTAATCACATCAGCCAGCGTGTTTTCAACGGTTGTTTGGAGTTGTATATCGCTCAGGGCCTCAAATTCCGAAAGCTTCTTCTTCTGAATGAACATATTAAATCCATCAAACAGTGTCCAGGTCAATGCCACACCGCCGTTGATATTATTGTTCCGGTTGCTTTCGCTTGCCCGTTCCCGCCCGTCAAAATATTTCTGATAGGTGTTGGTCACCGAAAAACTCCGCGACCCTGTCAGTCCCAACTGGGGTAACATACCGGCGTTGCCGATGGAATTTTCAATGTCCGCAATCCGGCTGTCATTTGAAGCCAGGGTAATGTCGAAGTTGTTATCGAGGGCGATTACCAGCGCCTCCTGGAGACTGAGGGTATCTTGTGTTACGGCCCTGGCTGGGAGGATAAGGCTGAATCCCAGGATTAGCAGCGGGATGTATTTCATGACTCAGGATTTACGAATTTTTTCTTTTTGCCCGATATATAGGTGTACAGCGCAGGGATTACATAAAGGGTCAGGATGAGCGCGAACAGCAATCCTCCGATAATCACAATCCCCATAGATATGCGGCTTTTTGCGCCCGCTCCAAGTGCCAGTGCGATAGGCAGCGCTCCCAGAACGGTTGCGAAGCTGGTCATCAGGATCGGCCTGAAACGCTGGGTTGCAGCCTCAAGCGCCGCCTGGTTAATGTTTATTCCGGAATATTTTTTCTGATTTGCGAATTCAACGATCAGGATCCCGTTTTTGGTTACAATTCCGATCAGCATAATCATCCCGATCTGGCTGAAGATATTCATGGTCTGACTAAACAGAATCAACGAGATCAATGCACCTGCAATGGCCAGGGGAACCGTCAGCATGATGACCAGAGGATCCCTGAAACTTTCAAACTGTGCTGAAAGTATCAGGTAAATCAGGATTAAAGCCAGTACAAAGGCAAAGATCAGGGTGTTGGAGCTTTCGGCATAATCCCGTGAAACACCCGTGAGAGAAGTCGTGAAGGATTCATCCAGTTCCTCCCTGGCAATCCTCTGCATTTCATCAATTCCCTGGCTAAGCGTGTAACCCTTAGCAGGAGAGGCAGATACGGTTGCAGAAATGTAACGGTTAAACCGGTAAAGGGTTGGAAGGTTTACCTTGTATTCGATTTTGACGACATTGTCGAGCTGGATCATGGCACCTTGCTTGTTCCTTACATAAACGGTGCTGAGATCAATCGGCTGATCCCTGTATTGCCGTTCGGCCTGGCATATAATCTGATATTGCTTGCTGTTGAGGATGAAGAATCCAAGGCGCTGACCGCCGAAAAACAACTGAAGGGTTTCGGCAATATCCCTGAGTGTCAGCCCAAGCGTTCGTGCCCGATCGCGGTCGATCCGCAGCGTCATCTCGGGCTTGTTGAATTTCAGGTTGAGATCCACTACCTGGAAGGCCGGATTGGCCTGTGCTTTTTCCATGAATCCAGGGATCGCTTCCCGTAATTTCTCCAGGCTGGTGGCCTGTATAACCACCTGAACCGGAAGGCCGGAGTTTCTCCCACCGCCTATCGTTTGTTCCTGTGTGACAAAACTTCTGGCGAATGTCAGCGGCCTAAGCTGGGCCGTTAAATAATCAGCCACTTCCTGCTGGGTTCTTTCCCTTTGACCAGGCGGAACCAGGGTAATACGCACAAAACCCCCATTTGAACCCGAGCCCCCCATGCCAGTCAACCCCATATAGGACTCTTTTTCGGCAAGGGTGTCAACCATGTCAACAATTTGAGCCATGTAGGCATCCATCTTTTCATAGGCAGTTCCTTCGGGCCCTGTGGTGCTGATGATCAGACGGCTCTTGTCTTCCATTGGTGCCAGCTCGCCGGGAATTTTTGGCCAAAGAAAGGCCACCAGTCCAATGGAAACGGCCATGATGACAAATGCAATCCACCGATGACGAAGGAAGGCTGAAAGCGACCGGTTGTACCCGGCTATCAGTCCGGCAAAGAAAGGTTCGGTAGCCACATAAAATCGGTTATGGTGCTCCGTATGTTTAAGCCAGTGCGATGCAAGCATCGGAGTTAAGGTAAGAGAAACGAATGCCGAAATGAGGACGGCTCCTGCCATAACGACTCCGAATTCCCTGAACAGCTTGCCTGTAAGTCCCTGAAGGAAAATGATTGGCAGGAATACGGCTGCCAGCGTGACTGTAGTGGATAAAATTGCAAAGAAGATTTCCCTGGATCCCTTGAAACCAGCCTCCATCGGCGACATCCCCTTTTCAATCTTAGTATAAATGTTTTCTAGCACCACG
>CAYQFT010000036.1:25574-26286 GCA_964416825.1 uncultured Porphyromonadaceae bacterium | reverse complement strand
CACCCCTCCATCACCCAGGTGAACGCTCCCATCATGGAAGTCTCCTCGAGCTTCATCCGTCAATCGATAAAGGAAGGCAAGGATGTACGTTTCTTTGTCCCCACCGGGGTATGGGAATACATGGTGGAGATGCATTTCTACGAGTGAACCAGCAACTGGTAACCGGTAACTGGCAACCGGTAACTGGGAACCGGCAACCGGCAACTATCCCTTAAACCGATTAAACCTCACCCCCTTAACCAGCCAATCCGGGAGATTTTTTAGGGGATCGCGCTTTTTCATGTTGATATAGATCCCGAGTTTCTTAAGGATCGGAACGCGATGCGCTTCAACGAATTCGATCAGGGTACCGTCGGGATCCTCTATATAGCTGAAATGTCCGGCTGCTCCACCCATGTCGAACGAATCACCGGTTTTCTTTGCACTGTCAACGGTAAACGGAAAACCTTTTGTTTCACACTCCTGCTTGAGGTGATTCATCCCCTGAATATCAAAACACAAATGAATGAATCCAAGGTCGCCCCACAACCGGTTCTTAAAAATCAGCTCAGGCTGACGGTCCAGAACCTGTACCAACTCAATTGTGCTGTCGCCAAAAAGCCGGCTGAATCCGCCCGATCGTTTCTGGCTATGGCTCAGCAATACCCTATGAAATTTGCAAGTTCCTCCGGGGATGGAATATAAATCACCAAACTCACCGGTTACATCGTAC
>CAYQFT010000036.1:10470-25564 GCA_964416825.1 uncultured Porphyromonadaceae bacterium | reverse complement strand
CTCAACCTGATCATACCCGAGGATTCCGGTATAAAGTTTTCTTGCCCGTTCAATATTGGATACACCGATAATGGCTCCATATGTCCCTCCTCCATGCTTTTTATCGTCATGGAACCAGGAGTTTCCTTCCACTATTTCGAAAATATTACTAAAAGGATCTTTAACAAAAAAATGCTCCTTTCCGTCCGGAGTCAGGGTAACCTCGCCAAGGATAGTAGCTCCCTGCTCTTTTAATTCGTTATAGCTGTTCCTGATATTTTTCGATTTTACCTTGGCTGCGAAAATTCCCAGATCGCCGGCCTGAACCGCAAAAACGGGAGCTGCTGGAATCCGGCCTTTATACTGCCAGATCTCAAATCCTCCGCCGCCCTGAATGTTTACTGCCAGAGCAGCATGCCGTTTCCTCGGTTCGCCTCCTGTGTAAGGCAGCATCAGTTCTGCCACCGCATCATCCTCAAAAACACGAACATCCATCCCAAAATGCCTGCCGTACCATCTCCAGGCTTCTTTAAGATTTTCAACACCAATCCCGATCTGCTGAATGCCTGTAATCCTCTTTTCGCTCATTATATTCGTTTTTTGCGCGACAAATATACAAACTAACCGTTCCATTCAGCTTCTAATTACTATTTTCGTTATTAAACACTGAACCGATGAAATCCCTGAAAAACAAGATCGTCTGGATCACAGGCGCCTCCTCCGGAATTGGCGAGGCACTGGCCATTGTCTGCGCGCATAAGGGCGCCAGGCTCGTCCTGACCGCCCGGCGTGAGGATGAGCTGGCCCGCGTAGCAGGCCTGACCGGACTATCAGAAGACTCCATACTGATCTTGCCGGCCGACCTTACAGACCTCGGTCAGATTCCCAACCTCCTAGAAAGGGTCAACATCAAGTTTGGCCGGGTGGATGTTCTCTTTAGCAATGCTGGCATCAGCAGCCGGGCTCTGGCTCTCGATTCGCCTCTTGAGATTGATAAAAAGGTGATGGATATCGATTATTTCAGTGTGATAGCCCTCGCCAAGGCAGTGGCGCCCGGAATGATCGGTCGAAAAGAGGGACATATTGTGGTCACATCGAGCGTTATGGGCAAGATCGGAACACCCCTTCGGTCTGCCTACTCTGCAGCCAAGCACGCTTTGCACGGGTTCTTTGAGTCTTTCCGGGCTGAGATTGCCGATACTGGGGTTAAAATCACAATGCTGTGCCCGGGCTATATTCATACCCAGGTATCCGTGAACGCCATAACCCCGACAGGTGGAAAGTTCAATAAGATGAGCAAGAATCAGCTTCACGGTAAAGACCCGCTTAAATTTGCGGAGGTCGTAATCCGTGGCATCAAAAAAGATAAACTGGAAATCCACTACGGTGGCAAGGAAACTCTAGGCCCGATCCTGTACAGGATCTCACCAAAAATTGTCAATGCTTACCTGCGGAAGCAACACGAGAAAAATAGGTTTGCCGACTAAATTCTCCCAAGCCCTTCCTATCACACTATCACATTCCACATTCCACATTCCGAAGTTGTGGAAAGTGGAATGTGATACTGTGATAGGCTCTGAACTAGATCCGTGTAACGATCTTCTGTCCTTCCTCAATCGCCCTCTTATTCAGTTCCAGCAAATGGCTGTAGCGCTTGGGGATCGATTTCTCAAGTCCTTTGTAAACACTTGCCAGCTCCACGATTGGCTTGATCTTCAGGTAGGCCCCAAGAACAACCATGTTGAAAGTCTTTGTAGATTCCATTTTTGCTGAGGCATCTGCAGCCTGAACCAGATAAATTTGGATATCCTTCCTTTCGGGATGCCTTGTGATCCCGTTGTTGTCATAAAGCAGGACACCACCGGGCTTAACAGATTTTTCAAACTTATCCAGTGACTGCTGGTTTAGCAAAATAGCTGTATCATAAAGATGAAGAATCGGTGAACTGATCCGTTCGTCGCTCACGATGACGGTTACGTTTGCAGTTCCTCCCCGCATTTCCGGTCCGTAGGAAGGAAACCAGCTCACTTCCTGGTTCTGCATAATTCCCGAATACGCTAAAATCTTGCCCATCGAAAGGACTCCCTGGCCCCCGAATCCGGCTATAATGATCTCTTCAGTCATTTTTTCTTCGGATTAAATTATTGATTGACTATCAGTTTTCCGTCAACCTTAATATCGCCAAGGGGATAATAGGGAAACATGTGGTCTTCCATCCACTCATTGGCAGGTACCGGTTCAAGTTTCCATCCGGAATTGCAGTTCGATACTATCTCAACAAGCGAAAACCCCTTGTTGGCCTTTTGAACTTCAAAGGCTGCCCGTATGGCTTTCTTTGCCCGGCGCACGTTCCTTGGTGAATGAACCGACTGACGTGTAACATAGTGCACTCCAGGCAATTGTGCTAGTAATTCGGTCATTTTTAATGGGTTGCCCATAGAATGAAGGTCTCGTCCATAAGGACTCGTTGACGTCTTCATCCCTTCCAGTGTTGTTGGGGCCATCTGTCCGCCGGTCATTCCGTAAATTCCATTATTGATAAAAATTACGGTAATGTTTTCTCCACGGTTGGCAGCATGAATGGTTTCAGCCGTTCCGATCGCAGCCAGATCACCATCGCCCTGGTAAGTATATACAAACTTATCAGGCCAGCACCGCTTGATTCCGGTGGCCACTGCCGGCGCACGGCCATGCGCAGCACCTACCATGTCAACATTCATAAAGTCATAGGCAAGCACAGAGCATCCAACCGGTGCAACTCCTATGGTTTCTGATTGGATATCCATTTCCTCGATCACTTCCATCAGAATTCGGTGAGCCGTGCCATGACCGCAGCCCGGGCAATAGCTCAGCGGCTTGTCGGTCATCAGTTTGGTTTTCTGATAAACCAGGTTTTCCGGTTTAATTATATCCTTGATATCCATAACTATTTCCTAATAAAGAGTTTTTCAAAATTTTCCAGAACCTCTTCGGGTGAAGGAATCATTCCTCCCATCCGGCCATAGTGTTCTACCTGAATTCCGCATCCGACACTCAGCTTAACATCCTCGATCATCTGCCCGGCACTCTGCTCAACACAAAGAATTCCCTTCAGTCGGGGAGCAATCGCAGCGAGAGGCTTTTTCGGGAAGGGCCATAAGGTTATCGGTCGCAGAAGACCGATTTTGATCCCTTTTTCGCGTCCCAGCTGAATGGCCTTCTGGCAGATCCTTGAAGAGGAGCCGTATGCCACGAAAAGGTAATCGGCATCTTCGGTCTGCAGCTCTTCATACCTGACCTCATCAGCTTCCGCTTTTCTGTATTTTTCCTGGAGATGCTGGTTATGTCTCTCCTGCTGGGAAGCATCCAGATCCAGTGAAGTAATGATGTTTCGCTCCCGGTCAGGGGTTTTCCCGGTCAATGTCCATGACGGATCAAACGCTGTATTTCGCGGGCGCTGCTCACACAACTCAACCTTTTCCATCATCTGGCCAATCAACCCGTCTGAAAGGATCAGAACCGGATTACGGTATTTGAACGCGAGATCATATCCGAGGAAAACAAAGTCAAACATCTCCTGTACCGATGCAGGTGCCAGGACTATCAGCCGGTAATCCCCGTGGCCGCCACCCTTGACCGACTGAAAATAATCGGCTTGTGAAGGCTGGATGGTTCCAAGCCCCGGGCCGCCACGAACCACATTAACAATCAGGCAGGGTAGTTCAGCACCGGCACAATAGGAAATTCCCTCCTGCATCAGGCTTATACCCGGGCTTGATGAGCTGGTCATCACCCGCTTGCCTGTACCTGCGGCACCGTATACCATATTAATCGAAGCAATTTCACTCTCAGCCTGGAGAACCACCATTCCTGTGCGTTTCTCCGGTTGTTCTGCCATCAGGTACTCCATTACTTCAGACTGTGGAGTGATCGGGTATCCGAAATACCCGTCGGTACCCGCGCGGATTGCCCCTTCGGCCACCGCTTCGTTACCCTTCATCAAACGTAATTCCTTCATCATCCAGAGCTTTTATTATTAATCGGATACTTTGACTTTATACACCGTTATAACACCATCAGGGCAAACAACTGCGCAGTTGGCGCATCCCACACAGTCTTCCTGTTTCTCCTGATATGCATAGTGATACCCTTTATGGTTCACATCCTGTGCCATCGCAATCACATCGTTGGGACAAGCAACCCGGCATACCTCACAGCCTTTGCACTTCTCCACATCTACGACGATCGCTCCTTTCATTTTTGCCATCTTATCAATATTTACGATTTACAATATACGATTTATGGGCGACCGCAGCTCGCCCTTAAAGTCACGGTTAAACTGCTCCAGCCTTCCCTCGAGCACCGGAAACAATGTTGCATGGATTTGCGAAACACATGCTCTCAACCCCTCGGTACGGGTGCTGCCGCAGATAGCCAATGAAATTGCACTGACTCCATAAAACAGCAGGTTCTCGAGCAACTCGGAACCGGTCATCCCCGGATAGGAGATTGTAAAGTAGAAGCCATCGGCGATGGGATCATCAATGTCCCGGTCATAGACTACGCTGAATCCATTATTGGTAAAAATCTCTTTCAAAGCATGCGCCCGGCGGCCATATTCCTTGACGTTCTCAACAAAGTTAAACTGACCGTCATTGGCAGCTTTCATCATGGCAGCCAGTCCGTACTGAGCTGAATGGCAAACACCTGATGACAACGCATAAAGAGCTCCAAAAATCATGGAATGACCAAAGCGGTCACTGGTATAATATCGTTTCAGATCAGGGTAGGTACGGTTAAACAACAATTCACTGATTACCATGCAACCGACTCTCTCGCCTGCAAAAGAAAAAGCCTTGGAACTGGATATCAGCAATAACCAATGGTCGCAATATCTGGCAACGGTTGGTTGATAGGGCGGTTCTCCGGGCTGTGAATAATCCTTGCGGAAATCCATTCCGAAATAGGCAAGATCCTCGATAACAATAACATCGTATTTTCTTGCAAGGGTCCCGATGGTTTTCAGCTCATCCTCGGTAAAACAGATCCAGGAAGGGTTGTTCGGATTTGAGTAGAGCAAAGTGGAAATTTTCCCGGTTGATAAGTAGGATTCCAGTTTTGGACCCAGTTTCTCTCCCCGGAAATCATACACATCAAACGACTCAAAATCATGTCCAAGAACCCTGCATTGCTGCTTCTGAACCGGAAAACCAGGATCGATAAACAGCGTTCCCAGTTTATTCCGGTCGGAACGGTTGGCAACCATAAATGCAGCCATGGCACCCTGCATCGACCCAACTGTCGGAATGCAGCACTCCTCGGGGACATCAAGGTCTAGAAACAACTTCACAAATCGCTGGGTTTCCCTTTTTAGTTCCGCAACTCCCTCAATATTGGGATATTTAGAGGCGACCCCCTTATGCAAAGCGGCGATCTCTGCCTCGATCCCGATCTCCGGGGGTTCCAACCCTGGAACGCCCATTTCCATCCGGATGAATTTCTCACCGGATAACTGTTCAATGATGTTTACCAGCCTTACAATTTCGCGAATTGAAGCACGGCCGAGGTCGGGAAGCCTTGAGAGGGCGATCTGTTCCCTGACGATTTTGCTGTCAATAGGTGTGAGTGGTACCATCGGGCAAGATAGAATTAATTTTTTTACTCCAAAATGAAAATTATCAATTTCCTTCCATATGATCAATTGTTTCTCCCGAAATCAGGTGATAACGCCGTAATAAATTGGCAGTCAGGCAAGAATGCACAGGTATTATCCCGATAATCATTCCTGGCCTGAGCATTTTGATTACCTTATCCGGAGCTTCCAGAATTCCATGCTCCTGTGATAAGGAAACCAGAAAGCTATTCTCTACCGGTACTCCCCATCTCATTCCATCCCACTCCACCAACTGTCCGTAAACAGACTTTCCCTCCACCAGAATCCGGTCTTTGGACAGGTGTAACGCACCTCAGTAAATAACCGCCTGGCGGCGACGGGGGTGAACAGCAACAACCGGACACCCAACGATTCCGGCAATCTGGCTGAATGTGCAGGATCCGATGTTCATTTGCATCAGATCGTAGAAGACAAAGTTTCCGGGCCGAATTTCATCCGCGCCGTTAAAATTCTCAAGAACACTGCAAGATGGTGTATCACCCACGGAAATCAAACAATTCCCAACATCCCCAAGAAAGGATTTTACCCGAAGCATCGAATCCATGGATTGTCGGGCGATTTCCGCAATAGCCTCAGGGCCGTTGGCAGAGTATGTATTTCCGGCATGCGTCAGAATTCCACTAAAAGCTGTGAGCGCACCAGCATCTGCAGCTGCCTTTATGCGGATAATCTCGTCTTTATCCGACGGTTCCAGTCCTGTGCGATGGTATCCGCTGTCAATTTTAATATAGATATCTACCGGAGAAGTCAGCCAGTTCGTGAGTTCAATCATGGTCATCAAATCCTCAACAACCAATCCAAGCCTGATCCGCGAAGCCAGGTCGTTGATCAGTCCGATCTCAGGCAGGTTTACCGGGAATGCAACCGTAATATCATTCCATCCGTCGTCGGCAAAATACCGGGCCATAGTAAGGGATGAAACCGTGATCCGGGAAACTCCCTCATTCCTGAACCATCCTCCGATAAACCTCGATTGGTGGGTCTTGAAATGGGGCCGGAAGATAACTCCGGAGGCCCTGGCCTTAGCGGCCATAATGCGGATATTATCCTTCGCTTTGGCAGGATCAAGAATAAAGGCAGGCCTGAGAATATCCATTGTTTAAAACAGAAAACGGCAACCTGAGTCACCGTTTTTCTGCACAAAGTTTCAGAATTCGGTCTTTAGGATTTCCACCCAGCGGGAGATTCTTTCAGGAGTCTTCTCCGGTTCATTATCCTCATCAATCGGCAGTCCAAGGAACTTTTTGTCCTTATAGGCCTGGGAATCGTCGAAAGTATAGCCAGCCGGATCTACCTGGCCAACAAGCCGCGCACCAGCAGCTATAAGCTGCCCGGCAATGACTCCGATATCATCGACAAACTTGAAAGAATAACTTACCTGGTCGCCAAGGCCAAAAACCGCACAGGTTTTGCCTTTGAGATCCATTTTATACAATCGCGTCAGGAAAACATCCCAATCATTTTTCGTTCCTGTATCCGACCAGGTATGCGTGCCCACAGTCGGTCCCCCAAAGATCATCTTACTGTAAGGAGCGAGATCCTGTTCAGTTGCATTTTTAACGGGGATCAGCACAACCTGATCCTCTCCGTAAACTTTTGCCAGCATTCTGGCCACCTTTTCGGTGCTGCCTCCCTGCGGGCCATAAAGAATGGCGATTTTATCCATGTTGATATTGTTGATATAAGCAAATATAGAAATTCTTACTTCTTTTCAATCCTGATCCTGGCATCAACGGCAACTACCCGGTCGGAAAGTCCCATTACCGGATTCAGATCCATTTCTGCAATTTCGGGCACAATAGTAACCAAATTGGATACGGCCCGGATCAGCTCAATCCATTTGGGAATGTCTATGCCCGCCTGCCCCCTGACACCTTCGAGAAGTTTTTTTCCCTTCAGGTTGCCGATCATGTCTTTTACCTCTTCCTCACCGAGGGGCGCGAGCCCCGACTGAACATCCTTCAATACTTCGATAAAGATACCACCGAGGCCAATCATCACTACATGCCCGAATAATCCTTCACGCGTAGCCCCTACAAACAGCTCCCGACCCCGCAGCATGGGTTGGATAAGGACCCCTGTTGCTTCCGGAATTCCCATAAGCGTATCAAAAGCATCCTCCACCTCCTCATAGTTTGAAAGATTCAGCATTACACCCCCAACATCGGTTTTATGAATTGGCCCGACAACTTTCATGACTACAGGAAATCCGAATGAAAGGGCAGTACTGACAGCCTCCTCAAAGGAGGTTACCACCTTTTCCGGAATTCTGGATACTCCTGCTGTATCGAGCAGCTGCTGAACCTGTTCCGGGGCAAGATACCCTTCCGGGAATCCCTGGACAAGCTTCCTGAGTTTTTCCGATACCGCGGCTTCGAAGCCAGGTATAATATCGGGGTATATTCTTGATTTTCTTTCTTTTACGAGTGCATCAGCAAAAACAACCTCATCGGGAAAATTGATACGTCCTTTTGCCAGGAAGGAACTAATTTCGTCGCGGGCATTAATGATTGAAGGGAGGATCGGATAGATTGGCTTTCTGCAGCTCTTCATTTTCTCGTCGATCAGGGAATAAATGGACTCAACGGACGAGAGCGCCGGACTGCCGAAAATGATGCACATACCGTCGATATAGTCAAGTTCCTTATCCACGCATTCGATCGCTGCCTCTACCTGCTCCACCCCTCCCGTTGCAAGCACATCGATTGGATTAGCAGCGGAGGATCCCGGGTGCATTTTCGTCAACAACGCTTCAGCTGCCGGACCCTTAATCGGAGGCACCTGAAGTCCACCGCCGGAAAGGCTGTCGGTAAGCATAACGGCTGGTCCGCCGGCATGCGTGATAATCGCGATCCGGTCGCCTTCCAGTTTCTTGTTCATAAACAGGGCTCCCATGGTCGCCAGCTCGCTCCGGCTGAAGCACCTCACAATCCCGGCTTTGCGGAAGAGTGCGTCAACGGCGGTATCCGGACTGGCCAAAGCACCGGTATGTGACGAGGCGGCACGGCTGCCTGCCTCGGAACTTCCGGCCTTGATTGCAGCGATTCTGCATCCTTTACGGATCAGGGAAGACGCGTGTTTCAGCAGCTTTTGCGGCTTGCGTATGCTCTCCATATAAAGCAACTTGACCCGGCTGGAACTTTCCGGATCAAACGAAACATCAAAGTATTCAAGCACATCCTCAACCCCCAGCTGGGCAGAATTTCCTACGCTGAAAACACTGGAAAAAGTGAGGCCGTTCGGTATTGCTGTTTCCATTGCATAAACCGCCAATGCACCTGATCCCGATATAAAATCCACTCCCCTGGGGTCAAGCTTGGGAACCGGAAGAGTGAAGCATCCGGCATAACTGGTGGTTATTACCCCGATGCAGTTCGGGCCAATAAGACAGCTGCCTGTTTCATTGAGTATTTCCACAATCTCATGCTCGAGGCGAGCACCCTCGGCATTTTCCTCTGAAAAACCGGCCGATATGATCACAAAAGCCCGGGTACTGTTTTCTCTGGCAAGCGACCGGATAATGCCCGGGCACATGGCTGCCGGAACTGCCAGTATGGCCAGCTCCGCCTCCGGTACGTCAGAAGGCGATCCATAGGACCGGATACCCTGCACCTCATCCGCTTTCGGATTCAGCACATAAAGGGCTCCCCGGTAACCATAATCAATAATATTCTTCAGAATCTTACCGCCCGGTTTGCGGATATCGTTGGAAGCTCCAACAACAACTATACTATTGGGTTTCAGTAGCTGGCGATTTATCATAGGTGGATTGTCTTATCAGGCAAATTAACCATTTTTTACAAGAGGAAATCCTGAGATATGTTTTTTATTGATGATTATTCTTAACATCGTATTGGGACAAAACATTGCATTAAAATGAAAACAAAACGCTGTTTCCTGCTCATTCTCTGTGTACTGTCTATGCTGCAATTGCCGGCTCAAACCGGACTGAATTATTTCCTTCCTCCGGGAGCCCGGCTAAATCCGGCCATTCCAACCCCGCAATCGGTCATCGGTTTTGAAATCGGGGAGTATCACCTCACGTATGCAAACCTGCTGCGTTACATGGAGGCTCTCGACCAGGCCTCCGACCGTATAAGCCTGGTGAAGATCGGCCAGAGCTGGGAAAAACAGCCGCTCGTGCAATTGATTATCACCTCTCCGGCGAACCAGCCAAACCTTGAAAAACTGCGCCGCGACCACCTGGCAGCACTGGATCCTTCAAACTCCTCAAACGCCGGACGTAAAGATCCCCTGGTGGTCTGGCTGGGGTACAGCATTCACGGCAATGAACCTTCCGGCGCAAATGCCGCACCGGTAGTAGCTTATTATCTGGCAGCATGTGAAGACGAAAGGATTATCCAGATGCTTGATCAGTCGGTTATCTTGCTGGATCCCTGCATAAACCCCGATGGATTGACCCGGTTTGCTTCGTTTGTAAACACCCGCAAGAGCCTCAATAATAATGACGATCCGAATTCCTTCGAATTTCAGGAACCCTGGCCCGGCGGTCGAAGTAATCATTATTGGTTTGATCTCAACCGCGACTGGCTCTTGCTTCAGCACCCTGAAACACAGGCACTGGTTGCCCAGTTCCACCATTGGAAACCTAATGTGGTTACCGATCATCATGAAATGGGCACGAATTCCACCTTCTTTTTCCAGCCCGGAGTACCCTCAAGAAACAATCCTCTCGTGCCGCCGGGCAACTTTGCCCTCACACAGAAAATCGGACAATACCATGCAAAAGCCCTGGATCAGATTGGCTCACTGTATTATTCCGAGGAAGGATTCGATGATTTTTACCTTGGAAAAGGCTCATCCTATCCGGATATTCACGGCTCTGTCGGCATACTCTTCGAACAGGCCAGCAGCCGCGGACACCTTCGGCAGTCGACCAATGGCCCGCTTACTTTTGCGGCGACCATCCGTAATCAGACAACCTCCTCCTTCTCCTCGCTCAACGCCGCTTTTGACCTGAAAAAAGAGCTCCTCTTCCTGATGGCAGATTTTGTTAAAAGTGCACTGACCGAAGGAGAAAATGCCCCGGTCAAGGGGTATGTTTTCGGTGATGAGACCGATCCTTATCGGGCCAATCTTTTGCTGGACAACCTATTAAAACATCAGATCCGGGTTATGAATCTCGATAAACCGGTTGAACTGGATGGTGCCACCTTCAAGCCGGGAACCTCATGGTTTGTTCCCACACGCCAGATCCAATACAGGTTGGTGAGGGCAATTTTCGAAACAGTCACCAGGTTCAGCGACAGCACTTTTTATGATGTCAGTACCTGGACCATGCCGTTGGCTGTGGGAATTCCGTATCGGGCTGTTGACCAAAAAAATTCAATTAAGATTTCTGGGAATCAGATGGTTCAATCTGTTACATCACCATCAGCCGATGTCTCGCCAACGGAAAGTACAGTTGGATACCTCATCCCCTGCGACCCTTATCTTGTGCACAAGGCACTCTATCAGATCCTAAAGCAAGATATCCGGGTAAAGATATCCGGTGCTTCATTTACTTTGGAATTGCCTTCTGGCCGCAGGACTTTTCAGCCGGGAACGCTTTTCGTGCCAACTGCAAACCAGAACCTCAATCCTTCGGACCTTTACTTCACACTAAGTAAAACAGCCAGGGAAAGCGGGCTGGCGCTATATGCCGCTCCTACCGGATATTCTTCCGAAGGGCCGGATCTCGGAAGCGGGCGCTTCACAACCCTTTCACTCCCAAAAATCCTGACATTTGCAGGGGCCGGAAGCAGCAGCATCACAGGTGAAATCTGGTACCTTTTCGACACAAGATTCTCGGTTCCGATAACCATCGCTGAAAGTAAACGTTTTAGCGGCCTGGATCTTGACGATTACAATGTATTGATTGTCAATGGCTCATATCCCGATTTCGATGCTGCAGCGGTCGAAAAGATCAAAGATTGGGTTCGGAAGGGCGGAACAATCATCGGAATTGAATCCGGCTGCGAATATCTCAGCCGGAACGGTTTTGCCAAACTGACACCGGTTTCCCAGCCTCCGAAAGAAGACGAAAAAACTGCCCTTAGGCCCTTTAATAAAAGGACTGAAGATTTTGCCGGCCGTTCCATACCCGGGTCCATCTTTTCGGCCAGCCTCGATACCACCCACCCTCTTGCCTACGGCTATCATTCAGATCAGATTGCCATTTTCAGGGAAGGAAATACTTTCTTTAAGCCTAACACCGATGTTTATGAAAACCCGGCGGTATTCACTTCCAGTCCGCTCTTGTCAGGATATATCAACAAGGAAAATCTGAACCTGATAAAAAACACCTCAGCCATTCAGCGCCAATCACTGGGAAGCGGAAAAGTCATCCTGTTTATGGACGATCCGCTCTTTCGGGGCTACTGGGCGGGAACGCACAAGCTGTTTATGAATGCGGTGTTTTGGGGGGGGAAATAGTTGCCGGTTGCCAGTTGCCAGTTGCCGGTTAGGCCAGAACTGTCATCCTGACGAAAGTCAGGATCCCACGCCTCGGAGCATATTTCAGGAGATTCCGGTATGCACCGGAATGACAGTTCTGGCCTAACCGGTAACCGGCAACTGGCAACTGGTAACAATTTTAAAACCGCATCACCACCTTAACAAACACATTCCTCCCCGGCTCCGCTACCACCATTCCACGGTTGGTAGCCAGATGGTTCCGGTAGGAGGCATTAAAGAGGTTGTCAACACCAGCAAACAGCTGAAAAGAGGCTATTCCCACCTCTTTCTGTGCTGAGTAAAGGGCTACATCGGAAAGGAAATACCCATCGGTCTCTTTTTCGCCCGGAGCAATCTTTCTTTGGGCAGCAGCCCAGGTCGATGTCCATTCAATAGTGAAAATTCCAGGCAGCTGGTAACGGAAACCACCGCCAACCATCACGGGAGGAATTTGCGGAAGAGCATTATCCTGTGTCAGGTTCATGCCACGGACAAATGAAGCCTTGCTGAAAACAACCAGATTCCTGAGGGCCTGATAATTGACCGAAGCATCAAAACCGGCAAGCAATGCCTTGTTGACATTAGCATTAACGAGTGCAGGAAGGGTATCCGTTAACCCGGCTTGCGGACCGGTGTTCAATTCGTAAATAAATACGCCCGGGGTTTCAACGATCATATCGGTCATGTAATTTACAAACCCATTCGCCTGCAGCTGGAAGCGATCCATCCAGATACGAAGGCCCAGATCTCCGAACAACCCTTTCTCCGGTTTCAAATTCGGATCACCCAGCCTGACTTTCGAGCCAAGGTCGATGTATTTGAACCGTTCCTCAAGCGATGGACTGCGGAAGGACCGGCCCATATTGGCCGTGATGTCAAGATTTTTGATCAGATGATAGATTGCGCTGGCGTTGGCCGACCAGGAAAACGCCCGCACCGTGTCTGCATTAAAAGTAATCCGCTGGTTTGGGACCGGATCCTTTACGACCCCGTCAATCATGATCCCTACAGGGTCGAGAGCCTGGTCATTTGCTACCCGAATCAGATCAACACGTCCACCGAATGTCAGCTCTAATTTGTCATCAAGGAATTTTTTCTCCTTTTGAGCAAAAATCCCCATGCTGCCAAAACGGGAATCCGGATTAGGCTCCTCAGTCCGGATAACATCCATAATTTTAATAGGCATCATAAACGCATCCAGTATCTCCTGCTTGATGAACTTCTGTCTTGATGTTTCCAATCTCCTCTGCCACAAATCGATACCAGCAACCAACTGTCCGGTCTCTCCGGTCTTCCACTTGGTTTCCAGCACCATTCCGGAGGTATTATGCTCACCGCGGGGCAATACTTTCAGGGCAGTAATCCTGGATGTGCCTACCATGGAAGGCGGCGTGTTCGGGATCATCTCCACGTCCCGCAATATATACTGATGGTAAGCCCGGACACTGATCTCACTCATTGAAGGTAAGAGGTCCCTGACCGTATACTTCGCTGAGACAAGCTGACGTTTCTCCTCCGGATAGGTGGCTGTGGCAGCGGGTCCGAACGGAGCTCCGCCGGGGATTCCGGCATCCAGGGCCTGGTAATGCTGGCCATTAATTTCCAGTTCGTGATTTTTAAAAGGCTTTACCCCGATAGTCGCATTGAGGTTGCGGTCGTTGAACTGGGAATTTTCCACAATTCCCTCCGGTGTGCTGTAATCGCCCGCTGTACGGTACCCCCCACTTAGCCTGACTTTCCAGGCTTTTGCCCCGGTTTCAACTGCAACGTGAGTCCCAAAGAGTTTGTTGACTCCTTCAAATATTCCGGTGGCAGTGCCGTGAATCGTAGGCTTGCTGTAATACTTTCCCTTATCTGTAAGAATATTGATTACGCCACCCATGGCGCCGGTACCGAATATAGACGAGGCTGCTCCTTTTATAACCTCCACCCGCTCAATTTCATTCACGTCGAACATGGATAATCCGGCGACCAGATCAGAAGCGGTCTCAATCCGGTTTCCATCCACCAGGGCTACTAACCGGGATTCACCCAATCCCCTGATATTGACTGATGTCCCCCATCCGCCGTCGCGGACCAGGGCAATTCCAGGCTCGTTAGCCAATACATCAGAAAGTGTCATTGAAGATTGGCGTGGAAAATTCTCCCGCGGAATAACCGTAATCGGCATGGCAATTTCCCGTTCCAGCTTCTCATAGCGAAGGCTGCTGACCTGCACCTCACCCAGGGGAATCATAGCTGGTTTTAACTCCAGGTTAACCTCTGAAAGGTTGTTTGCTGAAACCTGAACCTCCTGCTGAACAGGATAGTAACCCAGGCAAGAGGCCGAAATCCGGTAGTTTCCGGTGGCTAATCCTTGAATGCTAACTTTGCCTTCCTGATCGGTCAATCCGCCTGAGATATCTCCCGAGGCCAGGTTCATAGCCTGTACATGCACATAGGCCAGTGCGCGGTTCGTTTGAAACTCTTTTACCTTACCGGCAATGCCCTGGCTCTGTCCGGCACCGGCGGTCAATACAACAACACAAATAGTGAGTAAGATTCGAATTTTATTCATTTTTATCCTTGATTTTGAGCACAACAGATTTAACTTCAACGCCTTGAAGCCGGCCAAGCTGGCCGGTGAGCGATCCGATCTGATCCGTTGTCCCCTCAAGTACCAGCGATATGATCCCGACATCGGAATCCCTAACCGGTAAGCCCTGACGGCCGATAATAATGGAAGAATGATTGGAGATAATTGAGTTTACCTGCGGGGCAGTAAGCTTTTCAGCCAGCAGGATTAGTACGCTTCCGATTCTCTTTTCCATTAGAACATCCTCCGGATCAGATTGATTTTTAACACCTTGGATCCTTAATGAAAGAATCCTCAGTTGCTGTTATTTCGATAACAAAGATAGAGAGATTATTTTAATATTTTTACCCCGATTGGCGTAATTTCGCAACAAATACCTGACCCGATGAAGAAAATTATTTCTATCCTGCTCACAACCTTTGTCTTACTGG
>CAYQFT010000036.1:0-10460 GCA_964416825.1 uncultured Porphyromonadaceae bacterium | reverse complement strand
CTGGCGGTTGTTCTTGTGATCACCAAACGACCTGAGAACAGCAGATTCCCTGCTGAAAAAGCTGGAGAATACCCTAACGACTGGTTCTACGTTCAAAGATCATGGCCCTATAGCCAGATGCGGCCGGATCTGTTTTACAAAAGCATGGAACAAGTATTGACCATGGAAAAAGCGGGACTGAAATCGGGCCAGCAGTCATGGCAGCTTGTTGGGCCAACCAATATTGGCGGCCGGATTACCGATATTGAAATGCCCTCTAACGATCAAAATACAATTTACCTGGCTGCCGCGTCTGGTGGAATTTTTAAGTCTACCAATTTCGGCACAACCTGGACACCCATATTTGATGAAGCGGTAGCTCTGGCTATTGGCGACCTTGACATGGCAAGGACAAACCCGGCCATCCTATGGGCCGGCACTGGTGAGCCCAATGCCGGCGGCGGGTCCCATACCTACGAAGGTTATGGGGTATACAAAACAGCTGATGCAGGGGCAACCTGGATCCAATCCGGTCTTACTACGGTCGGCAGTGTCGGACGGGTAAAGATTCATCCCACAAATCCGGATACGGTCTTTGTGGCAGCAATGGGACATTTGTTTGCGTACAACTCCGACCGGGGTGTTTTCAGGACCCGCAACGGAGGGAGGTCATGGGAAAAAGTTCTCTACCTTACTGATTCGACGGGGGCTTCTGACCTTTGCGTAAATCCGCAGAATGGGGATATCGTTTATGCAGCCCTGTGGGAGCGAACCCGCAGGCCGCCCTATCAGAGCTATGGTGGCAAGACCAGTGGAATCTGGCGCTCAACGGACGGAGGAACCACTTGGAATGAATTGCTTTCCGGACTACCAAAGGGAAACGTGGGCCGTATCGGAATAGATATTTCCGATTCAAATCCGTCCGTCCTTTATGCCACCTATACCGATTCTTTGGGATATTTTAAAGCTATTTATAAAACAACCAACGGGGGCGACACTTGGGCTTCAACCCCAGGAACCATAAGCGAAGGGGCATCCTACTGGTGGTGGTTCAGCGAGATCGATGTGGATCCTGTTAATCCAAACATTGCCTACATATCAGGGTTTGTAGCCTATAAAACAACTAATGGCGGGACTTCCTGGAGCAATACTTTTAACGGAGCTCATGTGGACATGCATGGCGTTTTCATCCACCCTGCTCAGAATGGGCTGACTGCACTGTGCAGTGACGACGGCCTTTACCTGTCAAGGAATGGCGGCTCAACTCATTTCCATATAGAGAATTTGCCGATTACCCAGTTTTATACCTGCGAAGTGGATTTTATGAATCCTACCCGGTATTACGGAGGGACGCAGGATAACGGGACTATCAGGGTACTCAGCGGTGACATAAACCGATGGCAGTCGATTTATGGAGGTGACGGCTTTGTGGTTAAGGTTGACCCTACGGATAATAATTATGTATACGCCGAATCCCAATATGGCGGTTTCGGCCGGTCGACCAACGGGGGGGAGAGTTTTATGGGCGGTACAACCGGTATCAGCGGAGGAGATCGTAAAAACTGGAAAACCCCGATCGAGTTAGATCCCCAGAATCCTGCCACTATGTATTTCGGCGCCAACAGGTTGTACAAATCAACAAACCGCGCCGTATCCTGGCAACCCATCTCACCCGACCTGACAAATGGTCCCGGGGTTAATGTAACCTTTGGTACCATAACCACCATTTCAGTCTCTCCGCTCGACAGTAAAATTATTTATGTCGGCACGGATGATGGTAATGTTTGGAACACCACAACTCCTGCAATAGGCTGGAACAACCTCTCAGCCAATTTACCCGACCGCTGGATCACTTGTGTACAAACCGACCCCTATGACAAAGCTGTAGCGTATGTCACCCTATCAGGCTATCGGTGGGATTCCTACCTGCCCCACGTTTACCGGACAGCCGACAATGGAGTTACATGGACCGATATTTCAGGCAATCTGCCGGACCTCCCGGTAACCAGCATTCAGATAGATCCCATTATCCGAAACACCTACTACATTTCAACTGACGGAGGTGTCTTCATTACCCGGAACGGTGGCCAAACTTGGGAGATATATGGGCAGGGATTACCGCATATCGTTGTCAATGAGCTCTATTTGCACAATCCAACAAGGATGCTCACCGCTGCCACCTTTGGTCGCTCCATGTACACGATCCCGCTCCCCTCCAGCACATCCACAGTCAACATTCCCCTTTCCACAACCGAAATAAAGGCCTGGCCTAACCCGTTCCAATCAGAACTTCAGGTAAAAGTCAACCTGATAAAACCGTCAAACGGTGAACTGGCTGTCTGGGATCTGTATGGCCGGAAAATAACCGTCCTTCGTGAGGGAATGATCGATGCTGGCGAGCAGGTCTTTACCTGGCCAGGAGGCAGTTCGGTATCATCCGGCACCTATTTCATCAGGCTGCAAACAGATGGTGTTTCAGGTTCAATCAGGGTTCAAAAGCAATAGGCGAATGCAAAGACGTCTCCTGTTCTCCCTAATTCTCCTGCTCTCCTTAGCCGGGTGCATCAGCCCTCAGGTTAAAACTGGGGTTACAACAATCCTGACACTTAAAGGCCCGTCGGCGATGGGCATGATCAACCTTATTGACTCTGCTGCCACTGCAACTTCGGTGCCATTGAGAATTGAAATTCTCGATGAGCCGATGCAGGTGCGGGCTCGCATGCTCGTGGACAAGCCTGAAATAGCCGTACTTCCGCTGAATATGGCCGCCATTCTCTACAACAAGGGAATTGATTATCAGGTGCTGGCCATTCCGGTTTGGGGAACACTCTACCTTTTCGGCTCAGATACCACAGTAAAAACATGGCAGGATTTGAAAGGAAAGACGGTCCACCTGATGGGCAAAGGGGCCACACCGGATATACTATTCCGGTATCTGTTGGGTAAGCAGGGCCTGGTCCCGGAAACGGATATCAGACTGGATTATACTTTTCCAACCCACATCGACCTGTCTAATGCGGTCATTGCGGGAAAAGCTGACCTGGCCGTAATTTCAGAGCCCCTCGTGAGTCTGGCACAGTCGCGAAATCCTTCCATTCACGAGATTATGGACCTGAACCGGGAATGGGCCCGGGCGGTTCCGGAGAACCCCACCCTGCCCCAGACCGCCATCCTGGTGCGAGCAGATTTTGCCCGTGATAATCCCGGATTACTAGCTGAGATCATGGAAACCTGGAGCCGGTCCACCACGTATGTGAACAGGAACAGCAGCGAAGCAGCATTGAGGATTGCCAGCAACCGGATTCTTCCCGATTCAGTCGTTGCGCTTCAAAGCATTCCGCGCTGCAACCTTCTGTTCCGGTATGCCGGAGAGATACGGCCTGTAATCGCTGCCTACCTGAAAGTTTTTCTTACTTTTAATCCGGACGCCATTGGCGGCCAGATGCCAGATGAAGCGTTTATTTACCAGAAACAGGATCATTAGCCTATCCGTTGTCATTCTGCTGCTGATTGGCTGGGAAGTTCTTTCTGTGTCTTTCGGATCCAGTCAGATTCTACCCGGACCAGATGACACGATCGCGACTTTGTTCCAGATGGTCCAGACATCGGATTTTATTCATTCCCTGGGCCTTACACTTTTTCGCGGATTTATCGGATTCGCATTGGCGTTGGGAGCAGCCCTGTTGATCGGAATTCCGGCAGGGTTAAATTCCGGAATCGAAGCTGCCTTTCGGCCGATTATCGTGACCATCCGGTCAACCCCGGTCATTTCAATCATTCTCTTGGCACTTATTTGGTTACAAGTGGATCAGGTGCCGGTTTTCATTGGATTCCTTACCATGTTTCCGATCTTAACTACCAATATTTCACAAGGCATACGAAACACCGAACCTGCATTTGTTCAGATGGCACATCTCTATTCCATCCGCAAATCAAGAATTCTCACAGAAATATATTTTCCTTCAATCCTCCCCTGGCTGTTTTCGGGAATCTCAACAGCCGTGGGATTCGGCTGGCGGTCGGTAATCATCGGGGAGGTTCTGAGTCAGCCCCGCTATGGAATCGGTTCCATGATGCAGGATGCCCAAAGCTTTCTGCTGGTTTCCGAGGTTATTGCCTGGACGCTGGTTGCCGTTATTGTGGGATCACTTTTTGAATGGCTGATCCGCAAACTTGAACAATCAACCCTGAAGTGGAAACCATGAGCCTGGAACTTCAATCGGTAAACAAGTCGTTCGGCGAACGGAACATCCTCAGGGATTTTTCCTTAGCCATTGATCCGGGCTCCATTACCTGCTTGTTTGGCCCATCGGGCTGCGGCAAGACCACGCTTCTGAATATTATGGGAGGAATTATAAAGCCAGATTCAGGGGCGCTTATCGGATTTCAGGAGGAGCAGAAATCCTACATTTTTCAGGAAACCCGGATCCTTCCATGGAAAACTGTTTTGGAGAATGTTTTGTTCCCACTCAAAGACAAATTACCGAAGCCGGAAGCACTTGATCATGCTCACAAATTTATCCGTATGGTGGGGCTGGATCAGGAAGAGAACCTTTACCCGTATCAGCTCAGTGGCGGAATGCGTCAGCGGGTCTCCATAGCCAGAGCATTTGCCTACCCGGGATCTTTGATTCTGATGGACGAAGCTTTTCAGAACCTTGATAACACTCTGAAAAATAATATCCTGAATGCTTTTTTGGAAATCTGGAAAGCCGACGGCAGAACGGTTGTTTTTGTCACCCACGATATAGATGAAGCAATCTTTCTCGGACAAAAGATCATTTTGCTGGGTGGTACCCCCCTGAAAATATTAAACCAAGTAAACGCTTCGGGACAATCAAAAGAAGACCTGATTGATCAAATCCGCAATCCTTGACTCGACGCTCTCCTAATATTTTAGTTGGAGGAATCCCCCGACTTGAGCTCTTGCAACCTCTCAGCATCCGTGTATTTCTTCAATACCTTCGCCTCTTCCATAATCAACTCGTAAAAATAGCCTGCGCCAAAGTCCTTATTAAGATGGATAAGGCCTTCGAAGATTATTACATCGCCAACCTTCAGGCTCTCTGTTGTCGTTACGGTAAGGTCAAATTTTCCACCGAACTCGGTTCCATCCTGGATATGAATCCAGTTCCGGTCCATCACCTCATTATTAACTTTCACAACCTGACCTTTTACCTTAACCTTCGTATCAGCATAGATTGCCTGATTCTTAAAAAGACTGTCGATTGAAATGCTTCCGTCAACCGGTTGAATCTCAATATCCTTGTTAAACTTGATATTGGGCTTTGAGGGTTGAAGCGGTGCAGCAACAGTTTCCTGTTTGGCCTTGGTGCCCGCAGGAAGCAGTTCCGAAACGAAATAGATTATCGGGAAGGTACGGTTCAATTCCTTGCTTGCAAAGTTTTCCATGAGCAGCGCATCGGCAAAGGTCCATTTGCTGCCAACCTTAACCTCCTCGTTAATCACTGCAATCCAGTATTCATTCCGGCTCTCCTTGACCCGCAAATAGGTGTACTGGTTACCAGAAATCACCTCTTCAACTTTTACGGTATGCATGGGCACATCTGGAATTGATGCTGATTCCGGCTTCTCTTTTTTGAGAATTAAAAACATCAGAACTGCTATCGCCAATAAGGCAAGACTCGAAATAATAATCTTCAATTTCATCTATAAAATAATTAAAAACGTTGCGCGAAACTAAAATAAATCCGGTGATAATTTCTTACTGACTCCAACGTTATCTCGTAATTCACTGATAAAGAGGCCTTTTTATTTATTCGCCATGATAAATCCAGTTGTGCCATATTCTGGAGCATATTGGATGTCGAATTGGTAAACCGATAATCAATGATCCTGTAGCTGAATCCCCCATATATCTTGCCCTTGAGAAAATCCCTGGTGACATTCAGCCCGTAAATTCTGCCATCAAGATAGCTTGTTTGCAACAAATTGGCCGACAACGTAGCTGTGGCATTGATCCATGGAAGCTGGGTAAAGGAAATAAATCCATTCAGGTTCTTATTCGGACTGAGATCATCAGTACGATAACGGTAACTTCCGTTCAGTCCCATGGTTACCTTAGTCCAGGGCCGGTAGTTTATTTTAAGCTGAAGTCCCTGCCTGGTGGCCTCATCTAATAATTGGTCGGCATAACTCTTGAAGGTTTCATAATAAATAACGTTCTTTCTGGCATCATAGGAGGCAAAAACCGAAAATGTACGGAATGGCCGGTATCGGAGGGAAACATACAATCCGGTAAGGGAAGGCTTGTTCATGGCAACACCTTCTTCTACCCGGTAAAGATCGAGCTCACAGGAAGTAAACAAATAAAGGTTTTTCGCAAGTGAGTTATCATGCTGGAAATATATAAACCGCCGGTCGGTAAAACCCGTATTTCTTTGCTCAAAGAAGGCCAGGGAACTTTGGATTTTTCCGTATTTTCCCAATGACTCATGGGCGACGAAACCACCATACTCAAGCAGGTTCACATTAAAACTGTAATCCTGAAAATCAGGTCTTGTACCGACAACCACTCCTGTCCTGAACCGGCCCACCTGAGTTTCTGCCTGAATACCATCCACAGCCCCAATATTGGATAGATTGTTATTGATTTTGCGCCCTACCCATACGCTGCTGTGATCGCCAAAATCTGATCCAATTGCCAGACTGTAAACCTTGAGGGCATTAAACACATTATCCTTGACCTCAGCCCATTCTCCTGCCTTGTGGGAGAAGGAAATGTAGCTTTCTGCCGAAAATCGGGTATCAGCCAGATGATCAGCCCGCATGGATAAAGAATAACGCATCCGTTCCGAATTATTGGCCTCGGTGTTTGAAAGGTTGGTATAGGAAGCCACGGTTAAAGATCCCCGTATGTCCTGTTTCCACGATGCCCTGATGGAATCGGCCGGATCCTTTAATTCTGTTTTGGGCAATTCCAGGGTCGGCTTAACGGGAACAGAATCCCGCATCACAATAACCTGGGTTTCTTGTTTAGCCCACACTTTCATAACAACCGGGTCCTCAACTTTTACAACCGTGCCGGGGAAAGGCTTGCCGGCCGCCGAAATAGAAGAGTAGTTTTCAATAATAAAAATTGGAGTTAAGCCCTTGGTCGCCTGGATAAATACAGTATCACCTTCCCGAATCATTTCGTTACTGGGAAACTTAACATAGATATTTTGGGGGGTCACATAAGAGACTCTTCCGTTAAGAATGACAGGAGCATTCTGCCCTAACAATCCGCTTGCTGCGAATAAGGAAATGAGCGATATGATAGCAATCTTAACCAAGCTAAATGGGTCTTTTTAATTCCGATCTTCCCCGGGGATGACAGGTGTAGCAGGCCACACTATTATACGCGTAATCCCTTTCATCCCTGTGCTCTTTGTCCATGTCCGTTTTATTATGGTCATGACAATCAATGCAACTGAACAGGGCATAGTTATTGGCTGTGGTATGGCATTCCGAGCAAAGGGTCCATTCACCCCGGTGTTCCCCGCTGTAAATCGGAAAATATTGCGCATCATGGTTAAACGTAGAAGGAGTCCACGCGGTGGTGCTGTGGCAAGGTGCACAATCCTTCGGAAAATTTGCGGCGGCATGATTCGGATCAGTTGCCTGATTATAGTTTGTCAAATGACAGGAAGCGCAATCAGTAGGGGTATTTGTGAAACCAGTTGTATGACATTTGGAACAGGTGGTGGTTATATGCGCTCCCGTCAGCGGAAAATTAGTCTGGGAATGGTTAAACGTCGCCCCCTGCCAGTTGGTGCTGTTGTGACACATCGTGCAATCAACAGGATATGACTGGGTCTTGTGATCCTTCGCATTGTCATACTGAACCTGATGGCAGCTTATACATTGGGTTGGTGTATTCTGAGTGGTTCCCCGATGGCAATCAGAGCATTGTACAACCAGCGAATGGCCTCCGGTCAGCTGATACCCTGTGGTTGTATGATTGAATGTCGATGGTTTCCACGCGGTTGAATTATGGCACGTTTCACAGAGGACAGAAATTCCTGCCGCAGTATGGCTGGGAACCTGCGCTCCGCTATAATTTGCCGCATGGCAGGAATTGCATTGAGTCGGGGTATTCGTAAAGCCATTTGTATGACACTTCGAACAGGTGGTCGTAACGTGAGCACCCAGCAAGGGAAAGTCTGTCTGAGAATGGTTAAACGTCGCCCCCTGCCAGTTGTTGTTGTTGTGGCACATATTGCAATCAACAGGGTATGACTGGGTCTTGTGATCCTTCGCGTTGTCATATTGGACCTTATGGCAGCTGATACATTCGGTTGGCGTATTCTGGGTTGTCCCTTTGTGGCAATCCGAACACTGAACAACCCGGGTATGCCCTTCCGCTAGCTGAAAACCAGTAGTCGTATGGTTGAATGTGGCCGGTTTCCATGAACTGGCCGTATGACAGTTCTCGCATTGAACAGAAATCCCTGCAGCCGTATGGTTTGGAGTTTGCGCTCCTGAATAGTCAGGGGCATGACAGGAGTTGCATTCAGCTGAGGTGCCGGCATACCCGCTCTTATGGCATTCCGCACATTCCGTGGTCGTGTGAACCCCGCTGAGCGGAAATTTCGTTTTAGAATGATCGAAAACAGCATTCTCCCAGGAGTTCATATTATGGCATAAACCGCATTCTCCCGGAAAGGACAAAGCTTTGTGATCCTTTGCATTATCGTACTGAACCTTGTGACAGGTAATACACTGGTCGGGCGTATTAACCGTTGTACCTTCATGGCAATCCGAACATTGTATAATCCTCCCGTGCCCTCCGGCCAACTCAAATCCGGTAGTGGTATGATTAAAGCCGGAGGGTTTCCAGGCAACAGCAGTATGGCAGGTTTCGCACTGGATTGACAACCCGGCCGCAGCGTGATTCGGAACCTGTGCTCCCGCATAGTTCGTAGCGTGGCATGAATTGCATTCAGTTGAGGTACCGGAATAGCCCGTCTGATGACATTTGGCGCATTCAGTAGTAACATGTGCCCCGGTTAAAGGAAACTTTGTGAGCGCATGGTCAAAAGACAATTGCTTCCAGTTTTCGGTGGAATGACATTGTATACACTCGATGGGATACAGATTCTGTTTATGGTCCTTGGCATTGTCATATTGGACCTGATGACAGGAGATACACTCCTGCTTGGCTGTTACAATTGAACCCAGATGGCAATCCGAACACTGCGCAACCCTCGAATGGCCGCCGGTAAGTTCATAGCCGGTTGTCAGGTGATTAAAGGTCGAAGGTTTCCAGGCATCAGTCCCGTGGCAGCTCTTGCAGTCAGTAGGAATACCGGCTGCCTGATGACCGGGCGTTTTTGAATCAATGAATTCATTCTCATGACAGGAATTACATTCGGATGAAGTACCTGCAAATCCGCTCTTGTGACAGCCAAGGCAATCAGCACCCTGGTGCTTGCCGGTCAGCGGGAATGCGGTAAGATCATGTTTAAAGCTGCCTTTTTTATCACCAGTCGGATGGCAGGCAAAGCAAGCCGTGCTGCTGTATACATAATCCTTCTCTTCATCATGCTCATTATCCATGCTGGTTTTGTTGTGCTCATGGCAATCGGTACAACTGAAGGTTGAATAATCTGCCTCCTGCCTGTGACAATCTGTGCATGTATTCCATTCACCCCGGTGCTGGCCCGAATACACAGGGAAAAACCGGGTGTCATGAATAGTGAATTTGGCCGGGGTCCAGCCCGGTTCTGTTGTATGGCACTCCAGACAATCCGTCGCCAGGCCCAGGGCCTGATGCTTGATTTTGGCTGAATTCTGATAGTCTTTCTCATGGCAGGCAAAACAATCAGTGGAGATCTTGGTATATTGCCCGTCGAGGTGGCACTGTTTGCAGTCAATTGCATGTCCAGCAGTCAGAGGAAAGAAACTGTGCTCAAAATCCGCCCCGCTCCAGCTGCCTGCGCTGGCCGTGTGGCATTCTGTGCAATCGGTCGAGTAGCCGGCCTCCTGATGATTTGGCTTTGTGGTAGCCTGATAATCTGCCCGGTGACAGTCAATGCAGGCAATCCCCTGCGGATCAAACCGCAGTTTTGAGACCGATTTATGGCATGCAGCACAATCAGAGATCTGATGCGCTCCCGTCAGGGGAAACCGGCTCTGCTGATGGATCTGGCTGATATTTGCTACGATCCAGGATTTTGGCGTATGGCATCTGGCGCAATCGGGCCCCACGGTGTTTTCATGTAAATCCAGATGACAATCGCTGCACTCACTCCCAACCTTTGAAAACTCGAGCGTTTTGTGACAGGACCTGCAGTCAACCGCCTGATGCTGACCGGTCAGGGTAAAACTGGTTGTGTCATGATTGAATGCCAGCACCTGAGTTTTTGAAATCTTCCAACCCTCGGTCGAATGACAATCTGAACAATTGGTCTTGAAACCATTCCCATGGGGCGACTGTCCCATAAGGACCGTCGAAGCCAGCAGCAACGCTATTGCAA
>CAYQFT010000035.1:0-26338 GCA_964416825.1 uncultured Porphyromonadaceae bacterium | reverse complement strand
CTTTAATCTTCAACCTTTAACCTTCAACCTTTAGCCTTCTCCCATAGGAGCTTCTTCCCGAATCCCAGCCGGTTATCCGTCATTTTCAGATAGTCAATAGATAGAATCCAGAGGGTGGTATCCATCAGTACAGCAAAGGGGAACCGTTTCAGGTAGGCAGCATTGGCACCGGAGTGTTTCTCTCCCTCTGCAGGCATCAGGATTCCTGAAAACTGGATGCCCTGGATTTTGCCGATGATGCTGGTTTCGAGCACCACATTCCCGGCAACTTTGTTGTTGGCCTGCACCTCGCGGATGTGTCTCGTATCGATGCCGGAGGTAAAGACAAAAGCCATCTCCTCCTCCAGGAAAGCGTAAAAACAGTTGGCTACCCAGGGCTGGTCGCCGGATACCGTGGCAAGGGTAAGGACGTGGTGCCGGTGGAGGAAGGTGCAAATTTTCGGATCGGGTCTGGCCATAGGAATTGCAGTAAAATAAAGAGGCTAAAGTAATAAACTCCCGGCAAATCACCTCTGCCATTCATTACTTTAGCCACAGTATATCACGAATTTCCCTCGCTACTTCTTCACTTTGATTACACTGATCTGCCTGATATTTTTCAGATCCGAGTAGTCGTACTGGTAGAATCCGTCACTGCCGATCATCAGCAGAGATTTGCCCATCGGGATCACGTCATAAGCCTGGATGTTCGGGAATTTGGCCAGGATGTGCTCCGTAATGAGCAGAGGATCAGCAGCGTTGTAAATTTTCAGTCCGGACTTTCCGTCACAGACAAATAATATGTCATCGCTGATTCCGAGTCCGTAGGGTTCATCCATGTTGTAGGAACGGAGAAGGGCAGGCTTTAAAAGATTGGTGACATCAAGCACATCCAGCCTGTTGATGTTGCTGCCGCACATGTTGCCTCCGCGGATGGTCACATAGGCCCTGTTGTTCTGAACCACCACCGGGTCGCATCCCGTGGCATGCCAGAAGTTGGAGAGATAGACTGGTTTGGTGATGTCTGAAAGGTCGAAGATCAGCATTCCCGTGGTGGTCCCCAGGAACATGTTCTTGCCAAGAAGAAACATGGTCTCGATGTTCCACCCCAATTGCATCTGCCCCTGCAGCCTTGGACTTTTGGGATCCGACAGGTCGAAACTGTAAAAGGTATAGTTGTCAACAGCCACCAGCGAATTGCCGGTCAGGCCGAAACGGGCCATGGATCCCCCTATGCCAGCCGCGGATGTGCCTGAACTGTTGCTTCCTGCCGAAGCATCCATCCTCGCTTCGTACTTGGCCCCGAAATAGATCGGGAAAATCGGGTAATTGATGGTGTTGATCTCTTTCCTCACCTTTTTTACCTCCCAGCTCACCACAACTCCTTTGGTATTGTCAACCTGGCCAATCCGGTAGTCCGTCTGGTCGTAGGGCGGCACGGAATAAGGAAATACGCTTTTGAGCCTTCCTGCCTCCTTCGGCCTCGCAGGATCGGTAATATCAATGGCCACCAGGTCAATGTAACTGTCTGCATACAGGATGTTGTTCTTCACAACGATGTCAACATTGCCCGGGATTTCAATAAATGCCAGGTTCTGGGGGGAGGAGGGATTGGTATTGTCGAAGATATGTATGCCTTTCCTTAATTCATTGATGAACAGGTAGTTGTTGTACGAATAGATCTTTCCGGGTTTCAGCAGCTCCTGCTGACCGGCAACTTTCACCGACTCCCGGAAATCCGCATAGCTTAAATAGACTGGTTCTAAAGAAAGGTACTCTTCAGCGTATTTATCTTTGCACCCGGCCAATCCGGCCAGCGAAAGGAGAAACAGGAAAAATATTTTTGCGGTATTCTTGTTCATGGTACGGATTATTTAAAAAGTAGGCCAATTTTCAGCGACAAACGGTTGTAATCAATGTCAAGCCTGTAGTCAGTCCGGGTGTAGCTGTACCGCATGTAACGGTAACCGGCACTGAAAGTCATGGAAAGGTTTTCGTTCAGTGGAGTTTGTATCCCAATGGCCGGGTTCACAAGGAATCCGCCTGTGGCAGACAACGGATCTTTGGAATAGTCGGGGATCGGTCCCGGATAAATCAGCGGACTCATCCTACGGTCGTCTATGGCGTAAATAATCTGGTCGTAAGAACCACCCAACGAAATTGAATAGCCGGCCTGAACGGAGACAAAAGGCACCGAACGCTTTTCCCCGTGGAAATACCTGAGATCTGCCACAACGGGGAGGTAGGACTCTTCCGATAATTCGACCCCCGCTCCGATTCCGGCTGAAAGGCCATTATTAAAACGCCAGCTGTTGACATTGATCAGGGTAAAGACGGCCCTGGTGGCATTGGAATAGTCGCCTGCCAGAAAACCGGTCTCCGTCAGGTTGTAATAACCGGTTGTTTTGGGTGTTGAAATCTTCACTTTCAGGGGCCTGGTGATGCTGTCAATCTGTTCATTGGTAAAGACCCAAAGGCTGTTGTCGGAGGTTTTCAGCTTGATCAGTTTCCCGGGATCCTGCATTACGATGGTTCCGCGTATGATACTGCCGTTTTTCAGGTAGACAACATCCTGTTTTCCCCGCTGTGCAAAAAGAGGGAGGGCGAGAAATAATCCTAGAATCAGTGTAAATATTCTCATGTCTTAATTGGTTGACAGTGGATTTTCAACTTTTCCTGCAAAAAGGATAGCCCCGGTATCTTCTTCCGCGATAAAAAAGAGGAAAGGCCTGTTTAAATAAAAGGTCAGAGGTTCGGCAGGCATGCTGGTAACACCTACTCCGACGGAAGTCACGGCCGCAGCTTCCGTTCCGGATTCAGTGACATCAATAAATGTTTTATGTATTACCTTGGTGATATAGAGGTTGTTATTCGGATTGATGGACGAAAAGTCTGCTTTGAAAGGGGTAAAGGCAACTTCCATTCCCAGTGAGGAGAGTACATCATTCAGGGTCTTTTCCCAGGAAAATTTCCATTTTGGGATCCAGACCGGTATTTTCGTCTCATTCTTGAGTGCCTCTGTCAGGCTCTTCCAGGTCTCTGAATTGAGTGATGCCGACAGCTTGTCGGGGGTGGTCCCGGCATCGGGAAGCAGGAAGATCATCTGAAATTTGCCCGCACCATACGGCATTTTCAGGGCTTTGAATCCCGCCTGTGCTGTATAGCCAAACTTGTTTTCCATTTTCATCATCGGAACCGTCACCAGCTTCTTGTCGACACAGGTAAACTGCTCATTGACTGTTTTGGAAGTTTCAAACTGGTATTTCCACTTGCCGTTGAAATATATGGCATTGATTAAAAACATTATCTCATTCGGGGAGATACTGTTGAGAATCGTGGGAATCTTGCCGTTGGTGTGGTCACTGGCCCATTTGTTGATGGTGGCCAGGGCCGCGGTGTTAAAATCAATTTTTGAAACCTCTGCCTTGAAATATTGCTGGTTGGCCTGGATAAATGGTTCCAGAACGGTATAATCCTTCCTGATCCAGATGGAGTTGGCAATTTGCATGGTCACAGCCGGATCGGCCTTCAGCAGGGCATTCGACAAATTCAGGCAAATGGCATTGACCTCATCTTTGGTCAGCCCGTCATAACCAAGCGTCTTCTGAATGTCTGCCAGGGTGGTGCCGGAAGCGCCGTTGAGGGTCATAGACAGTGCCATGGAAACGCTGAGCGGCGAAATCATCCTGTTCTCAGGGGTTCCGTCCAGGCATTTGTTAAGGAGGGCAAAACTGAAGCTGTTGCTCGCCTGGACAAGTTTCAGCGATTTTTCATTCAGCACAATTTTTTCACCTGCCGGTGCCGGTTCCAGATTTTTGGAACATCCCACGGTAAAAAGGGAACACAAAATGGAGAGTAAAAAATATTTTGTACGCATACTGTTCAATTATTGGGTTTATAATAAAGATGGCTGAACGGGTGCAAACGTTGCAGAAAAACAAAGGTTTAGGGTTAGTTTTATTCACCTGCACCCGAATGGCTGTTTAACATCATGTATCTCTGGCCTTGTCCCGTCTCGGGTAAAGTTCTTTCATTTCCTTCATGATAATATCATTTGATTTTTTTCATCCACGCCACAACTTCCGCGGTGTGGGGAGCAAGATTCTCCTGCGAAAAATCTCCCACCATCGACAGGATCACCCTTTTGTACCTTTTCCTGTCTGCCTCATAACAGTAAATGGCATAAATATTTTCTCCGGCATCTGCCATCAGGTTTTCAGGTTTTGTCAACGGTCCGTCAAGGCAGGTCATGGCCCGGTCTGTTATCCTGGTAACCTCATCCTGACTGACATATTCAAGAACTGAATCACAGGCAACAAGGTTTTTCTGCATATCTGCTTCTTTGACATACCCGAGTGAATCAGGGAACACCCATGCCGCAGTTTTCTGAAACCGTTTCACCTGGCCTGATCCATCCATCATCCATCCATTGTGGTTGTATCCCCAGGCATGGTTGGTATACTCTGACTGGAAAATCAGGGGTCTCATCCCCGCTGATTTCAATTCCACCAATTCGGTGCATCCTGCGAAGAATGTAAGTAATATGGCAGATAGGATAAAAGTCTTCATTGAACTAAATGTTTGTTTTCTATCTATACGAACAACTATCAGGGAAACGCTACAAATATTAGACCGATATTCACCATTTACCCAAATTTTCTCGCTGTTCCTTTGGCCAGATGGGTTTTGCGGCCATTAAAATGAGATCTTAAAATTAATGCCGGTGGAGGTGTGGTTGAGACTGGCAGGGGCCTGTCCGGAGGTCGGAATCTTGGCATACGGCTCTATATGGATCAGAAACTTGTTGGTCAGCTTCGTTTCAAAGCCTACCATGATATTGACACGGCCGGCAAGGTCGAAGGTCTGTGCCGGTGTGCCGGTATTCTGGATGACTGAAACCTGGTCAACAACCTTGTACGACAATATTTCCTGTCCCGAAACCAGTGAAGAAACCGGGATCAGATCCTGTGAATAGGTGGTGTTTTTGTCAAGCTGCCAGAGGTATACCAGCGAGGAAAGCCCAGCCGAGACATAATAGGCCCTGGATTTCTCAGAGAAGATTTTCCACTTGAAATTAACCGGTACATCCAGGTTGGTAACCTTGGTCTTGGATTGGTTTTGCGGGGTGACCGATGATGAAGCAATGCCGGGTAAATTCCGGACAATGCTCTGGTTTTCAACCTGTAATCCAGTCGTTAACCCGATGTTCGAAGTGAGTGGGATATCAGCGCTCAATCCTCCGGTGTAATTGAAGGAGCCTGATGATTGAGCCGTGCTTACGCCGGGAGAGAAGTTGACCCCAAAGCGTACTTTTCTTTTGGTGCCGGTGGTCTGATTGTCCGCAAGGGTACGGTTTTCCGGCATGGTACTTCCTGTCAGGGTCCTGACAGTATCCTTCCTGGTCCCGGAGGTGTCAGTCCCAGACTGCCCCGGGTTCGTGAACGCACCCGCCTGGAGCGTGTTGCCAGCCTTAACAGCGCCATTCTCCGGGGTTGAGTCAGCCTTCCTGGCTGATACCTGGCTGGTGCCGTCCGCCATCCGGCTGTTTTCGGAAACCATAGCAACTGTGGATTTTTTCACTGCTTCTTTTGGAATCACGGCAGCAGGTTTAAGGCCCACCATGGATGCAACGGTTTTGGACGTTTCAGGTTGAACGGGGTGGATGGCATCTTTTTTGAGGTCCGTAATTTGCTCAACAGGGGTCGTGAAGGCAATCTTCTTTTCGAAATAGAAATAGTTGGTGCCGGCAAGTAAAAATAATAATGAGGCTGCCACACCGGCAGCTATACGCAAAAATATTTTCCTCCTGTTGTTTTTTCTTTTTTGCAGAAAATTCTCCCAGGACCCCGGGATGTACTCTTCTTCGTAACTCTCCAGGGATTGTTTTATGCGTGCAAAGCTTTCGTTGGAAATGTTTTTCATTTGCCTTGTAAATAATTAACCGGAAACAATTCCCTAAGTTGTTTTTTGGCTCTCGTTAAATAAACTCTCGATGAACTGACCGGAATTCCAAGTTGTTCAGCAATCTCGTCATGACTGTATCCTTCAATCTCATACAGGCAGAACACAGTTTTATGGAAGTGGGGCAATTGATTCAGAAACCCGATTATATCCTCTGCGGCCAGTTGGCCTATGATCCCGGGCGATTCGTCCTGAATGGTATATTTGTCTGTTTCAACAAACTGGTAATCTTTATGTTTGCGCCTTAACTGGTCGATGGAAGTGTTGATCACGATTTTGCGCAACCATCCCTTAAACGGTTTGGATGTGTCGTATTTCCCGATTTTTGAAAATACCTTCACAAAACTATCGTTCACCACTTCCATAGCATCACTGCGCTGATGATTGTAAATCAAGGCAACACCCAATGCATATCCGAAGAATTTCTTGTACAGGATCTCCAGGAATTTGTCATCCTTTTTGATGCATCCCAGGATTATCGGTTCTAAATTCTCCTCAGTACTACTTTCCAAAATGCACGCTCATCTCTTAATAACCTGTTATTAATTGCCACATAGCCCGCCCCTGTTCATCCGGGTAACATTCCGTCATCTTAACCTGTTCGATAAAGAGCTTATTCTTGCCGTAACAAGGGAAAAGTCAATGCTCTTAAAACTACTCAATTACTTGAGTTGATATATCTGAATTTTCAGTATTTGCTTTTTTTGAGGTATTGCACAAAATGATTTTTACTCTTTTGGCCAGGGCCGCATCTCCCAGCCTTGCAGGCAGGTTGACCGACAATACCCTGACAGTACTATTCCCCTCCTTTGTACATCCTGATGTACGCCTGATGTATAAAAAGATGATTTCAGGATAACTCTCCAGTACCATCCCGTTCCAGATCACTTCAAATTTTGAGTCGCCGCAGGGGTCAGGATAGGTAACGGTAATGTTTAATATTTCATTGACCCTGTCAACCTTTGATATCTCGAAGGCAGCGGAATAGTCGGCCGAACGCAGCTTGTTAGCATCATTGGAGGCCTGTGTACTCTTTAAAAAACTAAAATTAGCCAGGTCGTTTGCAACAGCCGAAATTTTCTCCTGCGATTCCTTTTCGCACGACAAGGCCACAAACATCAGTGTCAGTGTGGCAATATAAATTCTGCGGGTTCTCATAGCATCCATTCTTGTAATTCACAGACTATACGAAGTTAGGGAGTCCAACGCTACATTCAGTGATTTATTATTGGGAAAGGATGAATGCAGGCCGGGCCGTTGCGGTTTAATGATCCTCCAGGAATATTTTTCCTGCATTGTGGATGGCTTGATTAACAGGGGTATAGCTAAAATTCAGGAGGTTGGTGATTTTTGAACCGTCGTAGGCAGTTACCCTTGCCGAACTGCGTGCCGTATCCCTTGTCAGGGCTGGTTTGCTGCCCGTCAGGAAGGAGGCCACTCTTGAAGCCATCCACCCTGCCTGAAGCAAAAACCGGCTAGCCCGGATGGTTGGTGCGGGTTTATGCAATGCTTTGGCAATCATGCCGAAGAGGTCGTGGTAGGAGAGGTTTTCAGCTGAAACAACATATCTGTTGTTTTGAATAGTATCCCAATCCCCGGATTTTACCAGTGCCAGGATGATCCCTGATACATCGCGGACATCCACAAAGCCGGTACCGCCGGGCGGATAAAACCTCAAACCATCCTGTACCGTCTTAAAAAAACGGGGGGATCCGCTCTCCCAGTTTCCCGGACCAAGGATGACGGACGGATTCACTATGACGCAGCTCAACCCCTCCTGAACACCCCGCCAGACTTCCATCTCAGATTGAAATTTACTCTCAGCATAAGCTGATCTCTGCCTGTCATTTTTCCAGGAGAACTCTTCATTGACAGGAAGTCCGGAATCGGCATCGCCCAGGGCTGCCACCGAACTCACATGGCAGAATTTTGGTATCCCCAGTTCAATGGCCAGGTCAACAAGGTACCTGGTGCCTTCCGCATTTTCATGAAGCATTGCCACCCTGTCTCGCGGATCGAAGGACAGCCTGGCAGCGGCATGGATCACCGCATCAGCTCCTTCCATCCCCTCACGCAGGGAGGATTTGTCCAGCATATCTCCCTCCCTCCATTCAATTTGCCGGAAGAGTTGTTCCGAATTGTCGCTGTACCAGGAAAAGATTTTCTTCACCGGGAGCAAATCCGAATTCTTCCGTTTCAGGGCACGGACCTTCTCACCGCTGTTCGTCAGGTCGAACAGCAAATGAGCTCCAAGCATGCCTGTACCGCCGGTAAGAAATATCATGGTCGATCTCTATTTTTTTGGGTTGACAGTACGGTCAAGTTTTTTGCAGAGGATTTTTTCAATCTCCTTGAGTTGCTGGTGAGCGGCCTGCAGTTCCATCGAAAGGTCATAATCTTTGGCTGCGTCTGCTATCTTCATCTTGTTTTCAACCTGGTTCATCATGCCTGTGACAATCCGTAATTTGTATTCGCGCACCAGTTTGGGAACCACCACCTGCAGCAGGTCCTCCTCACGTTCGATATGGCTTCCGCCACGTTCCCAGAAAGGACTTAGCGGATGCTTCTCCGAGATAATATCGGAAGCCATCAGGCTAACCCTTGGATCGGTATGCAGGGTAAAAAATCGGGAAGCGTCAAAACCGGGATCGTCCAGGTGTTCCCGGTAGTCGTTCAGAATGGTGTTTGTCAGAGGATTGACTGATACCATGCTGTCTATTTCCAGTTCTGAAAGGATATAGGCAGCGACAGTCTCGGTAATCCATTCTCCGCTCTCCTCGTGCTCGTAATCGTATATTTTAAGGGAACCGCATTTGAGGAGTACCCTGAGTATCTCTTTTTCTTCGAGTTCGAAAGGATTCCCGGCATAGGTCTCCCGGATGGTTTCGGGTGGCAGCGAAATTGGCGGTGGCCCGGCGGCGGCTGACTGCTCTTTCGTGGCCTGCGCCTCATTTTTTTTCAGCTTTAACTTACGGATCTCATTGTAAAGCACATCTTCACGAACTTCGAGCAGGCGGCTGCATTCCTTGAGGTATTCGGTCCGGACAATCTCTTCCGGGATGACTGATATGGAATTGACGATGTCCGTAATAAGCCTGGCCCTCGACAGTGGATCATTTTCAATGCCCGACAGCAGGATTCGGGTTTTGAATTTGATGAAGTCTGTTTCATTCTCCCTGATGTATTGAGTCAGTTCCGTCGAACTCATCGCTTTGGAAAACGAGTCCGGGTCTTCACCCTCAGGCAGGGGAAGCACCTTGACATTGATGCCCTCCTCCAAAACAAGGTCAATACCCCGGAGCGAGGCCTTGATGCCTGCCTGGTCGCCATCATAAATGATTGTGATATTTTTGGTAAAACGCCTGATCAGCCTGATCTGGTCTACGGTCAGGGAGGTCCCGGAGGATGCGACAGTATTTTCAATCCCCGCCTGGTGCAAGGCGATAACATCCGTGTAACCTTCAACAAGATAACATTTATCTTCCTGTATGATAGCTCTTTTGGCAAGAAAGATGCCGTAAACAATCCGGCTTTTGTGGTATATGTCCGATTCCGGTGAGTTGAGGTATTTGGCAATGGTCTTGTCCTGGGATAGGGTCCTGCCTCCGAAAGCGATGACTCTTCCCGAGATGCTGTGAATGGGAAACATGACCCTGCCTGAAAACCTGTCGCGCACCCACTCTTCCCGTTTAATGGTAAGACCGGTTTTTTCGAGGTACTCCATCTTGTATCCCTCCCGGAGTGCGGCTTGTGTAAAAGGCTCTTTCCCTTCCGGACAATAGCCAAGGCCGAATTTTTTGATTACCTCGTCCCGGAAACCGCGCTCATGAAAGTAACTGAGTCCGATGGCTTTGCCGTATTCACTTTCCCAAAGCTGTGCCGTAAAATATTTCTGGGCAAATTCAGAGACGATGATCTGGCTCTCATGGTCGTTCCGTTCCTGGATATCTTCAGGGCTCTCCTCTTTTTCCTGAACCTCTATGTGGTATTTTTTTGCCAGCCATTTGAGTGCCTCCACAAAAGACAGATGCTCATGTTCCATGATGAAATTGACAGAGGAGCCCCCTTTGCCGCACCCGAAGCATTTGTAGATTCCCTTGGAGGGCGAAACGTTGAAGGAAGGAGTCTTTTCATTGTGGAACGGGCACAATCCAAGCAGGTTGGTACCTCTTTTTTTTAAGGTAACAAACTCACCTACAACCTCTGTAATTTCAGCTGTGTCAAGTATTCGCTGGATAGTTCCCTGGTCGATCATGTGAGCAAATGTAATGAAAAATGGCATTGGGTAATGTTGGAACAGGCCGCCTTGCATGATAAAATGCGAAAAGAAAATTCTTCCCGGCAATCAATTAGTCCACTGCATTTTTCGCTTTTTATCTTGATTTGGGTTAAATTTAGGGATGTCCAACTTCAACCATCCGCACGAAGATCTGCTGTATAAAATTTCCATCTCCCTGGTGCCGGGGATCGGCTGCATAACAGCAAAATCATTGATCGCTTATTGCGGCAGCGCAGCACAGGTGTTCAGAGACAAGGAAAAAACCCTGAGGTCAATTCCGGGAATTGGCACCGTGCTGGCAAGGAATATTCTCCACTCCAAAGTGCTGGACCGGGCCGAAAAGGAGGTTGAATTTATCCTCAAAAACAACGTGGATGCCCATTTTTATCTCGACGAAAATTATCCCCAAAGACTGAAATCCTGTCCGGATGCCCCCATCCTCCTGTTCTCCAAGGGGAAACCAAATCTGAACAAGCCAAAAGTGATAAGCATCGTTGGAACACGTAACGCGACTGAATACGGTCGCAGCCTTGTCGACAGGTTTGTTGCCGCTCTGGCTGAACGCGGTTATGACATCCAGGTTGTCAGCGGACTGGCGTATGGCATTGACATCCAGGCCCACCGGGCGGCTCTTCACAACAATCTATCGACGGTTTGCGTGCTGGCCCACGGACTGGAAACAGTTTATCCTTCCCTGCACCGGTCGATAGCCCTGGAGATGTGTGAGAAAAACGGGGGGATGGTCAGCGATTTCATGAGCCACTCACTGATCGACCGGAAGAATTTTCTCAGGCGTAACCGCATCATCGCCGGATTGTCAGACGCAGTGATCGTTGTGGAATCTGCCACGAAGGGGGGAGCTTTGCTTACCGCTGAACTCGCTGTCTCCTACAACCGTGATGTTTTTGCCTTTCCCGGCAGGGTGGGGGAGCCCTACTCCGGAGGATGCCATTTCCTGATTAAATCCAACCGTGCCGGACTGATCGAAAATATCAGCGACCTCGAATATTCCATGAACTGGATTCCCGGAACTGATCCCATGAAGGTAAGCCAGCCAAGGCTGTTCAACGATCTGACGGTGGATGAACAAAAAGTGGCGGATATGCTTGAGTCGGAGGGGGAATCAGCCATCGACCTGATCTGTCTCCGCACCGGACTGCCCATGAACCGGGTCTCACCCCTGCTGCTCTCCCTTGAATTTTCCGGAATTGTCAAATGCCTTCCCGGTAAAGTGTTCAAATTGACCTGAAAAGTAGTTACTTTGCATAAAATTGTAAGAGACTGTTACAATTAGTAACACAGAGTAAAGCTTTCAATAAATCTAAATTGAGGTCATATTGAAATTACAGCCTTAATGGATTTTAATAAGTGAAAGCCAAAGTAACACTGAGTTTGAAAATCGCTGGCGATTTTTCTCGCCGTGTATCTCTTTTTTTTCTCAAGTGAATTTTATTTCAGGCTACATTTTTATGGCTATTATTAGTTTCATTATTTAGTACAAATTCTCTGTGTTAGAATTATTAAAAGTTTCTAAATCAAGGTTCAATGGAATGGTTTAATGGAAATTGTTGAATATTCCCTGCGGGTGAAGGCCCGGCCTTAACAAATAAAATACCGGCTTAATGAGTACAAATTTTGACAAATTCGGGATAGGTAAGTCCATTTTAAAGGCACTCGATGAGATTGGTTTTCATGATCCGACACCGGTTCAGGAGCTGGCTATTCCCGTGATAAAATCAGGACAGGATATCCTGGGTATCGCCCAGACCGGCACCGGGAAAACAGCTGCCTACCTGATCCCGGTCCTGATGAAACTGGTCAAGGCGGAGGGAGATGATCCCCGTGCGCTTGTCCTTGTGCCTACGCGCGAACTTGCCATCCAGGTTGGAGAAGATATCAAGGAGCTTTCGCAATTTACCAACATCAGGTCGGCAGCCGTGTTCGGAGGAATAGGCTGGACCAAACACGCTGAACTGGTGGAGCCAGGTGTGGATATTGTCGTCGCTACACCCGGACGCTTATGGGATCTTTACAAAGTCGGTGCCATCCGGTTTAAAAAGATAAGAACACTGGTGATAGATGAGGCCGACCGGATGATGGACATGGGCTTTATGCCCCAGCTCAACCAGCTGTTCGAAGTCATTCCGCCCAAACGGCAAAACCTGCTCTTTTCTGCCACGTTTTCTGACAAGATTGAACTGATCAGCAATGAATTCCTGACTTTCCCGGCCAGGGTCGAGGTGGCGCCTTCCGCCACCACCGCCGACAAAGTTGAACAATATTTTTACCGCCTGCCCAATTTCAGGAGCAAGCTGAACCTTATCAATTTCCTGTTTACCAATAAAGAGGATTTCAAAAGGGTCATCGTGTTCTGCGCCACCAAGGAGAATGCCGAGCTGGTATTCAAAGTACTCGACCGGAAAGTGGAGGGTGAGATCAGGATACTGCATTCCAACAAAGCACAGAATACCAGGATAAATGCCATCCAGGCCTTCAAGGAGGGGAATGTCAGGGTGCTGATTTCCACCGATGTATCTGCAAGGGGAATCGATGTTTCACAGATCAGCCATGTGATAAATTTTGACCTACCCACCAATTATGAGGATTATGTCCACAGGATCGGTCGGACCGCCAGGGCACATCATGCAGGGGTTGCAATCTCTTTCCTGAAACCTGACGAGGAATTTCACCTCGAAAATATTGAGGAACTGATCCGGATGGAAATTCCGGAACTTCCCATACCCGATGAAGTGGAAATTGTGGATTCAAGCAGGGGTGAAATGCAGGAAATCGCCAGGGAACTTGACCGCCAGAAAAAACTGGCCGACACGGAGTTTAAAGGTGGATTTCATGATAAAAAAGCCAGGGAGAAAAAGAAGAAAAGCCCTTTTGCCTTCAATCCCAAAAGCAAGGAACTCAGGCCCTACAGGAATACACGAAAAGGATGAGTAGAAAAGATATGAATTATGAGTTATGTGTTATGAATTGTCCATGCCTAAATAACGTTGACCAATTTAGTTCTAAATTTGTTTTCAGCTATTCTTAATATAAGCAACTGATTTATATATCTCTATATCAAAGCTTTAGTATTGAAATTTGGCAACTAAACCAATAGAATGAGTTTAGGAATGCCTGGGGTTGCTCAGCAAATATTTCAAATTCAACAACAGAAACCCTGACTTTTTCATCTGTCAATAGGCCTGTTATAACTCATAACTCATAATTCATAACTCATAACTCTTTTACGGCGCCAGCCTCGATAGCACCCACTGATTTCCTGCCTTTTCAAACAGGATGCGGTCGTGAAGACGGTTAGGTCTGCCCTGCCAGAATTCAATCCTTTCCGGCTGCACAAAATAACCGCCCCATTCCGCAGGACGTACAAGTTTCTCCCCTTTGGAGCTGGCTGCCTTGCCAGCCCATAACAGCTCAAGCTCTTCGCGGCTAGTTACCCGCTCACTTTGCTTTGAAACTATGGCGCTGATCTGACTATCATAAGGTCTTTCACTGAAATACTGATCGGAAATTTCTTCGGAGGAGAATCCGGCAATGCCTTCAATACGGACCTCACGCTCCAGCTCAGGCCAGAAAAATAGCAGTGCCACCCGGCTGTTGGCCCTGATCTCATTCCCCTTTCGGCTATTGTAATTGGTGAAGAAATGGAATCCTTCCTTGGTAAAGAGTTTCAGCAATACAATTCTTGAGGAGGGTTTGAAATCTTCCGAGACTGTACTTAACATCATGGCTGTGGGCTCATTAACCTGTCCCTCTATGGCTTCCTCCATCCACTTTTCGAAGAGCGGGAAAGGATCGTGCAGGGATTTTTCGGTGAGTACTGCCCTCGAGTAATTCTTGCGTATGTCAGATAATTCCATGGTTCGAACTGTTAGGTTTCATTTCGGGTACCGGATGCAGGAAATACCTCTGTTGGCATTCCAAAGCCACTTATTTCCCTGGCAGATCCGTCCTGTTTTATTTACGCTAAGAAATTCATCAGGTTTCAACAAATGCCGACTGTTAACTTTTTGATAAAGGGCAAATTATTCTTAATATTGTCATTAAAATCAACAAGTATCCCACAATATGTTTACGCAGGAAAACAACAATACCCCCTCGGATCCAAGGAAAAATGCGCTGGTCATCCTTATGGCCATCCTACTTGTCATTGTGATTGCAATATTATTCTGGCAGCGCAGCGAAAATGCAGAGGTCACTTCTCAGCTGAAGCAGGAAAAAGCTGCCATTGAGACTGAACTCAGCACAATGGTGCTGAGTTACGACTCTTTGAAACATAATAACACCAACCTGAATATTCAGTTTGAAGGAGCCCAGAACAAAGTCAAGGAACTGCTTACCGAGATGGAACAGGTTAAGAGTACCAGCTTCAGGCAGATATCCAAGTACAGGGACGAGATGACCACCCTCCGTAAGATCATGCGCGACTACGTTGTTCAGATAGACAGCCTTAATCAGAAAAATCAGCGGCTGATGGCTGAAAACCAAAATGTCAAGCAGGAAGTTACTGAAGTCAAAACCCATAACCAGTCACTGGAACAGGAGAAGAAAAAGCTGGAGCAGACCGTTACTATTGCCTCCACGCTGGAAGCTATGAACCTGAATGCATCCGGAATCAACAAGAAGGGAAAAGTACAGAGCAAGGCATCAAAGATCGAAAGTATCAAGATTGATTTCACATTGAGTAAAAATCTCACCGCAAAAAGAGGTGCCAAAAACATTTATGTCCGCATCCAGCGGCCTGATCAGTTGCTGCTCACAAAATCAGACAATGACCTGTTTAAGTTTGAAGGACTCAAGATTCCTTATTCTGCGGTGCGCGAGGTTGAATACGAGGGTATGGAACTCCCTGTCAGCATCTATTGGGACAATACCGGGGAGTCTCCCCTGATTCAGGGTCAGTATACCATCGATGTTTTTGCAGATGGCAACAACATCGGCACAACCGGTCTTGAGGTGAAATAATTCCGGTTTGCATCCCGTAATCATTTGAAAATTCCACCCGGAGCAGGTGGCACCTGCCTTGATGAGGTTTCAGTCTATCCCCTATTTTTAATGTATGTATCAGCTCAGAGAACTTCGATCTTACCTGGAGAATGCCTGCGTTGGACATCTCCTGGATGTTGCGACAGGGGAAGGAGATTTTCTTCGCTTCCTGCTGGAATCTGTCGCCTCTTTTGACTCCGCCACAGGGCTCGAACCCAACAAGGAGCGACTGGCAGCAGCCAAAAATAAACTTTTCCCCTACAAGGTCGACCTGGTATTGGGAAATGTCCGTAAGATCCCTTTTGAAGAGAACTATTTTGACTTCGTAACCGTATCCAACTCCCTTCACCACTTTGAACAACCCATGAAAGCTCTGCAATCGATGATGAGGGTGCTGGTATCGGGCGGAAGGCTTCTTGTTAACGAAACAGTGTGCGACGGGCTCAACCCCGCACAGGAGGCACATCTTGCCTACCATACCCTGAAAGCGGATATCGATACTGCCAGAGGAATTTATCACCGTCAGACCTACACCAGGGATGAAATTTTTGACCTGGCCAGGGAGGCTCATATTGAAGTTGAGAAGATAATTATCGCCAATGATGAACCTACCTTGTTGAATTCCAGGGAAAAGATATGGCAGTTCTCGCATAAAATTGATGATATGGTTTCCTCCGCAGGTGAATTGCCCCAAAAACACAGTTTTGAATCCCGCGGATGGGCACTCAAGGAAAAAATCAGGACGGATGGCTTCCAGCTACCCCCCCAGGTTACCCTGATTGCCTACAAATCCTGATTGACAGTACGGTCGGTTATTTATAACCTGGCATTTCAGGTATTTAATAATGGTTCTAAATAGCCATAATCCCCCATTTTTTGCCGTATTTATTTCTTAATTTTGGATGTTTTGTCCGAAAATCCCGGGGATCTTGCCTCTGTCCCGGTTGAATGGCGGTTCCTGTTAAACACGGGTCGGAGGTACCAGCCTCTCCAGGGAAACAGCGAATTTGCCGGTATCCACGGAAATTTCAGGCATAGATCTTTAAATCAAACTGTAACAGGGTAATTTAGCTCACAAATTGTCATGACCAATAAAGTTAAGAAGAAAATAGCAGGTGCACTTTTTATTGCAGGACTGGTCACCGGATCCGTTCTGTTATGGGGCGGCGAAAAAGCACTGTCTCTGACCAACTCTGATAGTTATTGTGCCTCCTGCCATATCCACCCTCATGCCGAGGATTCATGGAAAAAATCAACCCATTACTACAACAAAAGCGGAGTAAAGGTACATTGTGTGGAGTGCCACCTTCCTCCGAAAGGAAGCCTTAAATACCTTGCTGTCAAGGCTAAGACAGGATTTAACGACCTGTACGGTTTTTATTTCAAGGACAGTGCCTCCTTTAACTGGGAAGCCAAACGAGGACTGGAACATGCGGTGAAGATTGTCTTCAATGAATCCTGCATAAAATGCCACCAGACCCTTTTCTCCAAGGGACTCACCACGGAAGGTGGGACGGCTCACCTTTACTATGAAAACAACGCAGAAAAGCTGAAACTTCAATGTATCAACTGCCACCTGGATGTCGGGCATTACAACCCCAATTACAAGCACCAGAAAATGCAGGGCATTCCTGTCGCAGCTGCTGCCAAAGATCGGTATACGGAACCTACCGCAGTGACCACTTTTTCCAAATTTTCAGAGCATATCCCAAATACCGCCATCGCTTTCAATATGATACCGGTCAGTGGCGGTACGTTTAAAATGGGAAGCGATGAAAAGGAACCGCTGAGAAAGAATGATGAAGGACCTGTGCGGACTGTTTCCGTATCCCCTTTCTTCATGGGCGAACTGGAGGTTACCTGGGATGAATACTGGGCATTTTATGCTTCCACCATGTCAGAAGGAAGGCTCGATCCTGTTAAGGTGATGGAAAAAAACGCAAACAATCCGGATGCCATCAGCGGGCCTACTCCCCCTTTCGGAATTCCTGACCAGGGTTGGGGCAGCGGCATCAGGCCGGCTATCACAATGACTCATTACGGTGCCCAGACATACTGCCAGTGGCTCTCCAAAGTCACCGGGAAAAAATACAGGCTCCCGACCGAAGCAGAATGGGAATATGCCTGCAGAAGCGGAAGTGAAACCCCCTATTTCTTCAAAGGTGATCCCAAAAGGTTTGTCAACAAGGGGTTGCGCAATAAATTGTTTGGTGTTGACACTACTCTGATTAACAGTTATGTCGTTTATGCACTTAATTCCTCTTCCAAAACACAGGAACCCCCGTTTGTGAAGCCAAATCCTTTCGGATTGAAAAATATGGCCGGAAACGTTGCTGAATACTGCTCCGACTGGTACAGTGCGGAGGCATACCAATCAGGCGGTAATAACATTACCGATCCCAAAGGGCCGGAATCAGGGGAGGAACACGTAGTCAGGGGAGGAAGCTACCTCTCGGAAGCAGGAGAATTGAGGTCAGCTGCCAGGGATTTTACCCAGACAGCCAACTGGCTCAAGACGGATCCCCAGCAACCAAAAAGTATCTGGTGGTTTTCTGATATTAAAGGGATTGGATTCAGGGTGGTATGCGAGGCAGACGGACTGAAATAGTCAGGCCGGTGTACCTTTCTGACAGTATATATCAGGCAATTTTTCATCCCGGCCTGTCGGGGCCAACCGGAAATGGTTAGGTAGCTGTCAGCGTCAATAACCTTCGTATCCTCGTGGCAAAAAAAACATAATAAAACACCTGGAACAGGAATAGACCAATTGACGAAATTACAGTCTACATATAAAATATTTGGATAACTTTTTCCCTGCATCGGAGCGTTCAGAATATTTTTTCCGTATCTTGGTATCCACTATTAGCATAAAATTGATTATCAAATAATTAATCTGCAGTCAATTGTAGTTCAATTCAGTTCAGTTCAACATAGTAACAAACCAACAAATTATGAGCAAAAATTCGGTTAACAGAAGAGAGTTTTTCAGGAGTGCAGCAGTAGTAGGTGCAGCCAGTACACTGGGTGCCGGAACAATACTTGCTTCCTGTAGTGGTGGCGAAAAGGCCCCGGTCCTTGTCCCACTGGCCAGCCTGGCCAATGCATACATCCCCGAACTTACTGATTATGCCAACGACGGTAAACCACTCAAAGCCGGTTTGATCGGATGTGGTGGCAGGGCTACAGGTGCTGCCGTAAATTTCCTGAACGCGGGTCCAAACCTTCAGATTGTTGCTTTGGGCGATCTTTTTATCGACCGTGTCAACGACTGCCGTAAAACCCTCAGGGATAAATTCAAGGTTGAAATTCCTGATGACAAATGTTTTGCCGGTTTCGACAATTACAAAAACGTTCTTGCGTCTGATATCGATATTGTCATCATAGCAACACCACCCGCTTTCCGTCCTGCACATTTTGAGGCAGCCGTTGAGGCAGGGAAGCATGTTTTCATGGAAAAACCTGTTTGCGTCGATGGCCCCGGAGCACGCTCCATCATGGCAACTGCGAAAAAGGCTGAATCACAGGGCTTGGTCGTAGTCACAGGAACCCAGCGCCACCACCAGAGAAAATATGTGGAGTCCTTCAAGCAGATCCAGGCAGGACTGATCGGTGAAATCGTTTCAGGTACTGTCTACTGGAACCAGAACATGTTGTGGTACAGGAACCGTGAGGCAGGCTGGAGTGACATGGAGCTGATGGTTCGCGACTGGGTGAACTGGAAATGGCTTTCTGGCGACCATATCGTCGAACAGCATGTCCATAACCTTGATGTATTCAACTGGTTCTCAGGTAAAAAACCGGTTAAATGCGTTGGCTTCGGTGCTCGCCACAGAAGGCTTACCGGCGACCAGTACGATGAATTCAGTATTGATTTTGAGTACGAAGGTGGAATTCATATGCATAGCATGTGCCGCCAGATCGATGGAACCAAAAACAATGTGTCTGAATTTATCCAGGGTACCAGGGGATCATGGAACAGCGCCGGTGCAGGTAACAACCACGAAATTAAAGACCTCCAGGGCAATGTAATCTGGAAATCCAATGTAGAAAAGGAAAAGGCCGAACACAAGCAAACCGATCCTTATACCCTCGAACATGTGGAATTCATTAACCATATTCGTGCCAATAAGCCTCTTAACCAGGCAGTCGAAACGGCTATCTCCTGCATTACCGCCATCATGGGACGCGAATCTGCCTATACCGGTAATGAAGTAACTTATGACCAGGTGTTCAATTCTGAGGTAAATCTTCTGCCTGCAAAACTGGAACTTGGTGCCTATGATCTTAAAGCTTACACCGTTCCTGTTCCCGGGAAACCCAAGGAAGAGAAAAAAGGCTAAAGAAGAAAGGCTAGAGTAAGGAACTCCGAAGATTTTCAGTATGAACCTCTTCGGAGTTCCTTTTTTTTTACCTGTTGCTCAGGCTTTTTTATCTCCTAACTCCTAACTCCTAACTCATAACTCATAACTCATATCTCATATCTTTATCCCGGTTGCGCTAACGTCCCTCCTCGGTTAATTGATCTCAAAGTGCACAGGATCGTGATACGACCGGTAGCTGCCACCCCAGAGTAAACCATATTTTTCGGAGATCCTCACCACGCCGGTGTTTCTCCAGTCTTTTTTTGAATTGAATTTTTTTAGCCAGACACGCCACAACCAGTTCTTCCTGTAGAGATTGATGTCGATGGCCCGGCCCAGAACATGCCGGCTTTTTCCGGCAGAAGCGTTTTTCCCGTTCTCACGGATCAGCTCCTTTTGCCTCTCTTTGGTCCTGAGTCCGCTGATAATCAAAACGCTCCATTCGGTATTGTCCTCTATGTCGGCAATAAACTTGCTGAAAGTCTGGTAACTGTTAGCGTTCATCTCTTTGATCTCACTGAGTCTTCTCCAGTTGGTTATCTTAACGTCGACCCAAATACCGATGCCAATAAGTACCCATGCAGAAAACAGAATGACAATGATTGCTGCTGTCAGCTTCGCCTTCTTCTCCACCTTTGGTTTTAATCTTTTCATTCTCTCCTCATTTTTCCCTTCTCCGTTCTCCGTTTTCCCTGCTTTCGCCAAAAATATAAAACCCTTCTGTCACTGAAACGTTGGAAAGCAGCTTAGGTTCCTAAATTTATTAACAAAAATCGCCTGAAAATGTTTTGGCACATCAGAAACACCTGCCTTGCCTCCACTATCCCGGAACTCCATAATTTTAGTTCAGATTGGCGACTATTCTATTATTTTGGTTCGCTTTTTTTTTAACTTTATTCCCCAAAGTTTATTCAAATCTAATAAAGTGAATTAGCCATGCCTTGAAATCGGCAACAGGGATGAAATTCAGGTTTTGGCAATTCAATTCAACAATTAAAAACTAAATCATTAACGCATGAATCGTAAATTACGAATGGGTATGGTCGGTGGTGGTAGCGATGCCTTTATCGGGGCAATCCACCGCCTGGCAGCTTTAATGGACAACCAGATTGAACTGGTATGCGGATGTTTCAGCATAGATCCTGCAATTTCACTTAGCTCAGGCTTATCTTATTATCTGCCGGAAGAGAGGATTTATAAAACCTACCGTGAAATGTTCGAAAAGGAGGTACTGCTTCCCGAAGGCGAAAGAATGGATTTCGTCACCATTGTAACCCCCAATTTTGCCCATTTCGACCCTGCCATGATGGCCCTGGACCGTGGTTTTCACGTTGTTGTAGACAAACCCATCACTTTTACCCTGGATGAAGCCCTGAAGCTGAAAGCCAAAATCGAGAGTACCGGACTGGTCCTGGCGCTGACTCATACCTATTCGGGTTATCCGGCCATAAAGGAGGCAAAGGCCAGGATAAGAAGAAGAGACCTGGGAGAGATAAGGAAAATTTATGTGGAATATCCCCAGGGATGGCTCTCCACCAAGCAGGAAGATGCCGGAAATGCCCAGGCTTCCTGGAGAACCGATCCGAAACGCTCCGGCAAGGCCGGATGTATGGGTGACATTGGAACCCACGCCCACCACCTGGCTGAATATGTGACAGGCCTCAAAACTGTAGAGCTCTGTGCCGAACTGAATATATTTGTTCCCGGAAGGCTGCTAGATGACGATGGGGCTGCCCTTCTGCGGTTCGAAAACGGTGCAAAGGGTGTCCTGATGGCCACCCAGATAGCTGCCGGTGAGGAAAATTCATTGAAACTGAGAGTTTATGGTGAAAAAGGTGGTCTTGAATGGCACCAGCATGAGCCTAACACGCTGCTGATGAAGTGGAGCGACAGGCCGACAGAAATCGTGCGCGTCGGAAATGGTTACATGGGCGCCGCCGCAAAACACAATACCCGCACGCCGGGGGGACATCCGGAAGGTTACCTGGAGGCTTTCGCCAACATTTACCGCAATTTTTCTTTAACGGTAAGGGCTAAGATGAACGACCATGCACCCAAACCGGAGTGGCTGGATTTTCCGACTGTCGAAGATGGTATCAGGGGAATGATGTTCATTGACGCCGTAGTCAGGGCCGGATATGATGATAAAGTCAAATGGGTGAAGTTTTAAAAAATGCAATCGGAATACACAATTTGAAATTCCCGGGAGAAATTTTCACAACAACCGTAATTGATGTCCGGGGATTCCATATTACAATTAACCTTCAAAATACAAACAGATGAAACGTCCTGTAACTCTTTTTACCGGCCAATGGGCTGATCTGACACTGGAAGATGTGGCGAAGAAAGCCGTTGGTTTCGGCTACGACGGACTGGAACTTGCCTGCTGGGGTGATCACATTGAGATCAGCAAGGCCGACCAGGCCTACTGCGATGCAAAACTGGCACTGCTCAAAAAGTATAACCTCAAATTGTTCGCAATCTCAAATCACCTGGTCGGTCAGGCAGTATGCGATAACATCGACCTCCGCCACAAAAGCATCCTCCCGGATTATATCTGGGGAGACGGCGACCCGGAAGGGGTACGCCAAAGGGCAGCAGCTGAAATGATTGAGACCGCCCGGGTGGCCAAAAGGCTGGGGCTGAAGGTTGTAAATGGTTTCACCGGGAGCTCCATATGGAGCCTGCTCTATTCTTTTCCACCGGTCACAACCGGGATGATTGACGACGGGTTCAATGATTTTGGCAAACGCTGGAAACCAATCCTGGACGAATACCAGAAACTGGGAATAAAATTTGCCCTCGAAGTTCATCCTACCGAGATCGCATTTGACATCGAAAGTGCACGAAGGGCGTTGAAATCAGTCGACAATCATCCGGCTTTCGGTTTTAATTTTGATCCAAGCCATTTTGGATACCAGGGAGTCGACTATACAAAGTTCATCTACGTTTTTGGCGAAAGAATCTTCCACGTTCACATGAAAGATGTGGGATGGAACGAACATCCCGGAACATCCGGAGTCTTCGGCGGGCATCTTGATTTCGGCGATAGCCGCAGGTACTGGAACTTCAGAAGCGTCGGCCGCGGCCGTATCAATTTCGAAAATATCATCCGGGCTCTGAACGATATCGGTTACAACGGGCCGCTGTCGGTAGAATGGGAAGACAGCGGCATGGACCGCGAAATGGGTGCCTCCGAATCGTGCGCCTTCGTCAAAAGGATCGATTTCTCGCCCAGCACACTGGCCTTCGACGCTGCTTTCAGCAAGGATTAACACCGAGTTTATCCCCGATAGCCCGATCCATAACCGCAAAGGGCGCAGAGAGTTTTCGCAGAGAGCGCAAAGAGCCGGAATCCCGGTTTACTCTTTGCGCACTTTGCATGTTCTTTGCGCACTTTGCGGTTAATAATTTATGGTTCCGGTTGGTAGTTTTGTTTTTTACTGGCAGGGAAAGAAAACCTCTTCCTGCTGTTATACATTAAGAAAAGCTTTATTTCAATGCGTGTCAACGGTAAAAATTATCATACCATATGGGTCCATCCCGAAGATAGCCGGGTGATACAGGTCATAGATCAGCGCCTGTTGCCCTTCGAATTCAAGACCATAGACCTTGAAACCCAAGTCGACGCCTTCGAGGCCATTCGGAACATGACAGTCCGAGGCGCGCCATTGATTGGGGTTACGGGTGCCTTTGGCATTTATCTGGGGCTCATAAATTACCAGGGGGCGGACTGGAAAGAAGCGCTGACAGCTGCTGCAGGATATCTAAAATCAGCAAGGCCTACCGCCGTTAACCTTGCCATTCTGGTTGATGAGATGGTTCAGGAGTTATTGGGCTGTTCATCCGGGGAGGAAGCAGAAAAACTGGCCCTGGAATTGGCAAATAGCATGAAGTCCAGGGAAATTGCCTGGTCAGAAGCCATTGGAAATTGCGGATGCGACCTGATAGGAGAGATCAGTAAAAGGAAACAGGGAAAGCCGGTCAATATTCTTACCCATTGCAATGCCGGCTGGCTGGCCTGCATCGACTGGGGCACTGCCACGGCACCCATCTACAAGGCATACCAAAAAGGCATTCCAATCCATGTATGGGTGGATGAAACCCGTCCAAGGAACCAGGGCGCCAGGCTGACGGCCTGGGAACTGTCACAGGAGGGGATTCCCCATACAGTTATCCCCGATAATGCCGGCGGTCACCTGATGCAGCATGGCATGGTGGACCTTTGCATCGTCGGCAGCGACCGTACAACCGCCACCGGCGATGTGGCAAATAAAATCGGAACCTACCTGAAAGCCCTTGCGGCGTTCGACAACCATATTCCTTTCTACGTGGCACTCCCTTCATCTTCCATCGATTTCTCGATGCGCGACGGGATCAGCGAGATCCCCATTGAGGAGCGGGATGCAGAGGAGGTGAGCTGGATGGAAGGATTGCTGGAAAATGGGCTTCCTGGTAAGGTGAATATCATTAATCCAACTTCGCCGGTGGCAAATTACGGTTTTGATGTGACACCTTCCAGGTATGTTACCGGACTGATCACCGAAAGAGGAATTTGTCCGGCAACTGAAGAAAGCATTCGTTCACTTTTCCCTGATATGTCAATAAATGCTGCTCCGGATTTGCACATTGCCGCTCCTCCGGATTTGCAATCCTGAGGAATATCGCTCCGAAGGATTTGTAATCCTTCGACTTAAATATTAAAATTATGATCCATACCCCCGCCTCCGAAGGCTACCTCAAATTCGATTGTCACCTCACTAAGGAGGCAATCCAAATTCCATCAGAACTTTTCACCCCACTGAACCACTGGCGAAATAAGCTATGGCAGAGGCAGTTGATTGGCAGCTATCCAGACGGAATTGGTTATGGTAATATTTCTATCCGGGTACCCGGAAGCAGTCAGTTTTATATTTCCGGCACCACGACAGGAGGAATGTCTGAGTTGGATCAGTCTCATTACCCATTGGTCGAAAGATGTGATCCGAACCTCAATACACTCTGGTGCCGGGGACTCATCAGGGCTTCGGCAGAGTCGATGAGTCACGCTGCCGTCTATGAGGCAGATGCGAATATTGGAGCGGTGGTACACATTCACAACCGTCAGCTTTGGGAGAAATTCGTTGGAGTACTTCCGACGACCGACAATAAGGTCGAATATGGCACACCAGGGATGGCCTACGAAATCAGCAGAATTATGACCCTTCCGGAAGTTCTGGAACGAAAAATCTTCGTGATGGGCGGCCACGAGGAAGGGATCATTGCATTTGGTAAGTCGATGGAAGAGGCGTCTTTGGTGATTTTGGAACTGGTAAAAAATTAAATATCGATTGACATGAAAGAAAAGCAATGGTACGAATCGCTGTTTGAAAATTACGCACAAAAATATGACAATGAGGTCTATGTTCACGGAACTGCAGGTGAGTGCGATTTTATTGAACGTGAAATCAATTTAGATAAATCCCGGAAGCTATTGGATGTGGGGTGCGGAACAGGAAGGCATTCCATCGAAATGACGAAAAGAGGGTATTCCGTAACCGGGATTGATCTGTCTGAATCACAACTTGCGAGAGCAAGGGAAAAGGCTGAAGCGGCACATCTTAAAATTGTTTTTAGCAAACAGGATGCCAGAAATTTGCCTTTTGACAAGGAATTTGATGCAGCCATCATGCTTTGTGAGGGGGGATTCCCCTTAATGGAAACGGATGAAATGAATTTTGAAATCCTGAAGAGTGTGACAAAATCGCTTAGGCAACACGGGAAATTTATCTTCACTACTTTAAACGGACTCTTCCCGCTATATCATTCTGTGGAAGCGTTTTGCGCATCGATGTCGGATGAGAACCAAGCGACTTACCGAAGTAACACTTTTGATTTAATGACATTTCGCGACCATAATATTACTGAATTTGTAGACGATCTGGGGAATAAGAAAACGCTGAAATGCAATGAAAGATATTATGTGCCAAGTGAAATTTCCTGGTTGCTGAAATCGCTCGGGTACAGTAAAGTGGAGATTTTTGGAGCAAAACTCGGGGAATTTTCCAGAGCTCATCCATTGACGACCGAAGATTTTGAAATGCTGGTGATAGCGGAGAAATGATGAAAAAAATTGCAATTATTGGTGGATCCGGGTTGGAGAATCCGGAGATTTTACAACGTCAGGAGCAGAAAATGATCAGCACACCTTATGGGGATCCGAGTTCGGACTTTACCTGTGGGTTCATTGGCGAAACGGAGGTAGTCATTTTGTCGCGCCATGGCCGGGAGCATACCATTACTCCTTCGAAGGTGAACAACCGGGCCAATCTGCATGCCATTCAGCAGTTGGGTTGCACCCATATTCTGGCCACGACGGCATGCGGCAGTCTGCGCGAACAAATTGGCAGGGGCGATCTGGTCATTCCGGACCAGTTCATCGATTTCACCCGTCACCGGGAAATCACTTTTTTTGAGTCCTTCAAGGCCGGTGAAATGAACCACACCCCGATGGCTGATCCTTTCGACAAGAAGTTAAGTGCAATGCTTTTTGCAGTTGGCCGGGAACTGAATCTGAACATCCATCCCAGGGGTTGTATCCTCACAATTGAAGGACCACGATTCTCGACCCGTGCAGAGTCGAAGATGTTCAGGAGCTGGGGAGGCGACCTTATCAACATGAGTACCGCACCAGAGTGCATTCTGGCCAACGAGTTGGGAATTCCCTATGCAGCTATTGCTATGGCCACCGATTTTGACAGTTGGAAGGAAGATGAGG
>CAYQFT010000034.1:21879-26748 GCA_964416825.1 uncultured Porphyromonadaceae bacterium | reverse complement strand
CTATGTACAGCTTCTGACCGAGAATATTCCGACCATGCGCGGTGTTGCCAGCTCCTACGGCCTCTCGTTCTTTCCCGGCCCCTGGATGGAAGGAATCATGATCTCCAAAGGAACCGCTTCAGTAAAGAATGGGTATGAATCCATTGCCGGACAGATCGATGTGGAGTACTTGAAACCCAATACGGCTGACAAGCTGCTTCTTAATCTGTTTCTTAGCAATGCCGGCAGGAAAGAGGGCAACCTCGCAACCAGCGTGAAATTCAATGATCATCTGAGCACAGCTGTTCTAGCCCATTTCAGCGACGACCAGCAGAAAGAAGACCACAATGGCGACAGCTTTCTGGATGAACCCCTCTATCGGCAATACAATGTTCTGAACCGGTGGTACTTCACAAATGAACACATCAGGATGCACGCGGGAGTGCGCCTGCTGAAGGAAGACCGATATTCGGGACAGATGGATTTCGATAGGACCCAGCCACGTGATATCGAGCACCCATATGGAATCGGCATCAATACAAAACGAGGCGAAGGTTTTTTAAAACTTGGATATGTCTTTAATAATGAGCTCAATTCAAGCTTCGGAAGCATAAATTCTTTGTCCTTTCACGATCAGCAATCCTTTTATGGTATTCGTAACTATTCGGGCAAGCAATTCAACTACTACCTGAATCTCATGTACCAGACGGATCTTGTTAACAGCAAGCATACCCTGGTTTCCGGATTCAGTTTTAACCTGGATAATTATGATGAATCCCTCGACAGCCTGGTATCGGCGAGAGATGAAAGAGTGCCTGGCATCTATTCAGAATATTCTTTCAAACCATCAGAGCATTTTAATGTGCTCGCCGGAATGCGGCTCGACTACCACAATCTATATGGTCTGATGTTTACTCCCCGGATCCATACCCGGTTTGACATTGAGGGGCATACTCATTTCCGGCTGTCAGCAGGCAAAGGGTACCGCTCTCCTATGGTGATCGCCGAGAACAATCATTTCCTGGCAAACTCACGCAAAATTATTCTGGAACCGGATCTTAAGCAGGAAGAAGCGTGGAATTTTGGATTGAACATAACTCATTATGTCCCGATTGGAATACAGCCTCTGGCCATTTCCGGGGAAGTCTATCGTACAACATTCATCGAGCAGGTTATTGTTGACCTGGATTCAAGCGTGGATGAAGTCAGGTTCTCAAATCTTGACGGGCAATCATTCTCGAATAATTATCAGATCGAACTAACCGGCCAATTCCTCAGGGGCCTTGAAACCAAAGCCGCTTTCAGGTATACCGATGTCCGCTATACTTTTCAGGGGGATCTGATTCAGAAACCGCTGATTAGCCGGTACAAAGGATTATTTGTTGCTTCCTATCAGACTCCGCTTAAGAAGTGGCAGTTTGATCTCACCTTCCAGTTTAACGGCCCGGGCAGAATACCTTCGACAGCAGCAAACGGAGAAATGCACAGCATGCCGGACTCGTTTGATGCTTATACGATTATAAATTCGCAGATCACAAAGTACTTTAAAACATGGGATCTTTATCTTGGCGTAGAAAATCTGACTGACTTTCGCCAAATGCATGGAGTCATCGCAGGCGACCAGCCTTTTGGCGATCATTTTGATTCATCCCTGATTTGGGGACCGCTTCATGGACGGAAAATCTATATCGGGTTCAGGTACCGGATAGAAAGAGAAGACAAAGAATAGTATCGATATTTTAATGACCAAATTATAAAACAGTTATGAAAAAAATGTTTAGAACAATCGCCATCCTGATGATTATTCAGGTTGCTTTCGCCGGGACTTTCAGCCTGGCAGCGCAGGATAAAGCTGCAAAAACAGAAAAGGTTAAAACGATGAAATGCTGGGCATCTATGGATTGCGCAAAGTGCCAGGCAAAAATTGAAAAAAATATCGCCTTTGAAAAAGGGGTTAAGGACTTGGCAGTCGATCTTCCTACAAAAATTGTAACGATTACTTACCGCACGGATAAAACATCCCCGGAGAAACTGGAAAAAGCCATTCAGAAGTTAGGCTATAAAACGGAGATGGTGGTGGAAAAAAACTAGGTTTTTCTCTTACTTCGATTGAAAGCCGTCTGTTTCAGACGGCTTTTTTTTTTGCTAAAGTTTGGTAAAGCGATAAAAATATAATAATTATGCACCCAAAATGTAAAAATATACAATGGACCGATTATCACGCCAGGAAGTTATCATGCTCATCCTAAGGGATCAGTGGATAAGAAATCAGGAAGAGCTTCAGAAAGCTCTTGAAAGCAAAGGCTTTGAAGCCACTCAGGCCACACTGTCACGAGATCTCAGGCAGCTGCACGTTATGAAAATCATGGATCCGGTGCGTGGCTCACGGTATATACTCCCCGAAGATAAAGACATGAGGGAAGCTATGAATCGCTTGCCGGATCATATGGACGGTGTACTGTCAATTGAGTTTTCAGGCCAGTTTGGCGTGATCCGGACTTTGCCCGGATTCGCGAATGGCATTGCTTTTACCATAGATTATCAGCAGATAAATGAAATAATGGGAACGATTGCCGGTGATGATACGATCCTGATTATTTTGAAAGAGGGTGTTTCGAAAAACCTTATAGCAGGAATCCTAAGCAGCAGGTTTCCGGGGATATCTTACAAATTGATAGGTTGATTGTGAATAATTATACAAAATTGTAATAATGAAAAACAAAGTGGTTTTGGCTTACAGCGGCGGACTGGACACTTCCGTAATCCTTAAATGGTTAATTAACAAGGGATATCAGGTTATCTGCTATGTAGGCGATGTTGGTCAGGGTGACAATTATAAGGAGGTTGAAGCCAAAGCTCTTGCACTGGGAGCCTCAAAAGTCTTTGTTGAAGATCTCAGGCATGAGCTGGTCACGGATTATATTTTTCCGGCACTCAGGGGAAATGCTCTATACGAAGGAAGGTATCTTTTAGGTACAGCGATAGCGCGGCCATTGATCGCCAAACGGCAGGTGGAGATAGCCAAGAAGGAGAATTGTATGTACCTGTCGCACGGTGCCACAGGGAAGGGAAACGATCAGGTCAGGTTCGAATTTGCCTATTATGCCCTGTATCCTGAAGCTAAAATCATATCGCCGTGGAAGGACCCGGAGTTCCTAATGGAATTCAAGGGACGGACCGACATGATCCGATATGCTGAGGAGAATAATATTCCGGTTAAAGTAACGGTTGACAAAAGTTACAGTGAGGATGAAAACCTGATGCACATCAGTCATGAAGCCGGAATTCTTGAGAACCCCTCCGAAAGATGCCCTGAGCATGTATATTCGAAATCACTCTCACCGTTGATGGCTCCTGATAAGGAAACCCTTGTCGAGATCGAATTTGAGAACGGGACCCCGGTTAGGATCAAGAACCTTGAAGACGGTGTTGAGAAAACAGATCCCCTGGAGCTCTTTGACTACGCTAATCATATCGCCGGAATTAATGGGGTGGGCAGGCTCGATATGGTCGAAAACCGATTCATCGGAATAAAATCCCGCGGTATCTATGAAACACCCGGAGGTTATCTGCTGTGGGCTGCACATCGCGATCTGGAGGGTATAGCCATGGATAAGGAGGTTATGCACCTGAGGGACATGTTGATTCCCAAATATGCTGAACTCATATATAACGGCTTGTGGTTTTCACCGGAGATGGACTTTTTGCTGGCTGCCTTCAACAAAAGCCAGGAACAGATAAACGGCACAGTGGTTGTTTCTCTTTACAAGGGAAATGCAATGCCAGTCTATCGCAGCTCTCCGGTCAGCCTGTATGACCAGGATCTTTCCTCCATGGATATCGAAGGCGGCTTTGATGCAACCGACAGCCGTGGGTTCATTAACATTAATGCCATACGCCTGAAAGCTCACTATTTGGTGCTCCGCAAGAAGCAGCCCTATAAATGGCGCCCGGCAATCCTAAAATAGTCATATATGAAGCTTTGGCAAACAACTGATTCCCTTGATTCACGGGTTGAGACTTTTACAACAGGACTCGACCCTGAATTGGATCAGGAGATTATTCCTTTTGATTGCACAGCGAGCATTGCGCATACCTCCATGCTCGCTTCCATCGGTGTTTTAACTCCGGAAGAAGCCCAATCCATCAAGGATACCCTGGTCGAAATTGTGAACCTTCATGGCAATGGCCAGTTCCATATTGCTTTCGATCAGGAAGACGGGCATACCGCTATAGAGAATTATCTTGTTGAAAAGCTGGGTGACCTGGGAAAGAAAGTGCATACCGGAAGGTCCCGGAATGATCAGGTATTAACAGCAATGCGTCTCTATGAGATCGAAGCGCTGCAAGGCATCATGAGCGAGGTGGAGTTGCTCGCAGGGAAGTTCGGTCAGTTTGCGGCAAAATACGCTGATATGCCGATTCCCGGTTATACCCATACCAGAAAGGCGATGCCCTTTACAGTGGGACAGTGGGCCCGGGCATTTCAGGATTCCATGAACGATAATCTGATTTTTTTGAAGGCGACTTTGAGTGTGGTGGACCAAAATCCGCTGGGAACAGGCGCCGGCTATGGTGTTCCGCTTCCGGTTGACCGGGAGTTGACCACCGGCCTGCTCGGTTTTTCAAAAGTCATGTCAAATCCGATGTATGCCCAGAACAGCAGGGGTAAGTTTGAGGCCCGCATCCTTAGCGATTGCCTGATGGTTCTCTATGATCTCAACAAGTTCGCCTCTGATGTGATCTTTTTCTCCTTACCGGATCTTGGCTATTTTTCTCTCGATAATTCATTGGTCACAGGCTCGTCTATAATGCCGCATAAGCAAAATCCTGATGTTTTGGAACTGATCAGGGCCTCGGCCCATCAGGTTGCGGGATATGAGTATCAGC
>CAYQFT010000034.1:7120-21869 GCA_964416825.1 uncultured Porphyromonadaceae bacterium | reverse complement strand
GCTCAAAAACATTCCGCTTAACCTCATCTCAGGCTATCACCGGGATCTGCAGCTGACAAAGGAACCCATTATCCGCGGGTTGAAAGCTTCGCGTGATGCAATTGGTGTGACCTCCGTGGTCCTCGATGGACTTCAGGTTAACGCCAGACAATTGGCCGGATCCATGACCGATGAGCTTTTGTCTGTAAAGAAGGTAATGGACCTGGTTAAATCGGGAACCCCCTTCCGGGATGCCTATCGTAGGATTGCTGAACTCTATAAACCGGAGAAACCTGAAAAACCGGAGGTCTGAAGAATCAGCGGGTCTTTTCTGAATTCCTTAGGAAGAAACTACAGGACTTGCTAAGTCCGCAAGACTCACATTTAGGTTTGCGGGCAACACATATGTACCTTCCATGAAGAATCAGCCAATGGTGGGCTATTGCGTATAATTCCGGCTTAATATTGGCGGTAAGCTGCTTCTCGGTTTCCAAAGGCGTCTTCGCCCCGATTGTTAATCCGAGTCTGGCAGAAACCCGGTGAACATGCGTATCGACGGCTAATGCCTGCTTATTGAAAGCAACCGATCCGATCACATTGGCCGTTTTTCGGCCAATTCCAGGCAATGTCATAAGCGCATCAATATCTTCGGGAAGTCTGCCCCCGAAATCCTTGACCACTTTTTTTGCTGCAGCGATCAGATGGGTTGCTTTGCTGTTGGGATAAGAGCAGCTCCTGATTATCTCAAATACCTCCTCCTGACTAGCCCCGGCAAGTGATTCGAGGGTGGGGAACTGATTGAAAAAGACGGGCGTAAGGAGGTTAACCCTTTTATCTGTGCATTGGGCAGAAAGTACAACCGCCACCATCAGCTGGTACGGATCCTCATACCTGAGCTCTGTTTCAGCTACGGGCATGTTTTCCTTAAACCAGCCGATAATGGCGGAATACCTCTCTCTTTTATTCATTTACTTCTGGGGCAGGAAAGAACTTTGCGGCATAAAGATCCGCTTTGTCAGATCCCCTGCGCTCCCGTCAAAAAAAGTTGACTTGTTCTCCGTAGAGCTGATTGCAATACCTGAGGCATCTGAATAGGCCTTAATCCCAACCGGCAACAAATTGATGCCTTCAATCCGGATTTCGTAAACAGGGCTGGTGGCATCCGCCGGATTGAAATCATCACGAAAACCGTTGGCAGTCAGATAAGTGAGAATAGAAAGATAATTGGAAGCCCTGGCAGAATCGGCAGGCTGACCGTTGCACAGCCATTGGTTGTTTTCTTTAGCCAGTGTAAAAGAACTGTCGGCAGGATAGGTAAAGGTTACCTTCGTAATATCATTGGCATTGCCCTTGAAAATGGTCTTATTCCTCAATCCGTTAATATCCCGGCTGAAAGTCATAGCAAGATATCCTTCCACGGCAAATACATCATTATCCTTGTTAACACGAATGTAGGTGCTCGGTTTGCGAGTAGCCTGGTTGTAGGAAAAGCGGCCTAAAACCATTTCGGTTTTTAGTTTTTTTGGCCCGTACACAACTACGCGGGTTCCTGCAGAATCCGTTATGTCGTAATCTTTCCAAAGTTCCTTTTTATTGGCGACCAAACGATCAGGTGTGATGTAAGCAAGCTCTTCAACAATTCCGTTTGCCATATCCTGATCTGCGGAGTACTCTTTTCCCGCTGCTTTCAACTTCCAGAAAGAGTCTTGTTTGTATAATTCAACTTCCTGAGCGGGAGCACCTTTGGGATAAAAAACTATCCGGCTGATTTCACTTGCCTGGAATTCAATGATGTCATCCCTGAAGCTTCTTTCGCCGCGTGACATTTTAACCACCTGATTAACGGCAAATAGCGCCAGCAGAACAACAAAAACGATTATAAGCGTTCGGTTTGATTTCTTACGAGACATACCCTTCCTCCATTCTTTTGTTGCGAAGATTGCGGTTAAACTGTGATTTGAACACTCCGAAAATAATGATCAGCAGCAACGGCAGCAAGAAGTTCAGATACTTCAGGAACGCTTTTTTCCCATCTTCTATCTGGTCGAGCGGCCGGGCAGTAACCCCTTTGGTCCTCAATTCCACCAATCCGGTGTCATCGGAAAGAAAATCAATTGAATTGACCATAAAACTGATATTGTCAGGGCTCTGTTGACGAGTCTGTTCGCCCTCACCATTGACGGCAAAATCCCCGTCACCGACCAGAATAATTCTCGATGTTGCCTGACCCGAAATTTTGCCGGTCAGGACACCGGCCACGGTCAGACCCTTCATCGGAAAATCTGCCTGGCTCCACTGCTTGCTCACATCAAAATATACCGGTGACGGAAGCGTTCCGGATAATTCTGAAGTTTGAGCCAGCGGAACGAAGGATTTGGTGGTATCACCGGCGTAGGAAACCGAGCTTGCAAAGGGAAGAAGCATCGATTCCAAACCCTTGGTTGCAGGATGGTCAGCAAATTTTGAAATGATCGGCAGGTATGGGAACGGAACCTGTGTGGTAAAAGTAAAGGTCCCCTGCTGCTGTCTTACCTGAATATTGGCGCAGCGACTGTCAACCACAAAATTATCATCCACCACCAGTCCTTTGGATAACAGCCAATCCTCAAGCCCGGTGTGAATGGATAGGCCGCGGTTCACCTCCAGTTTGCCTTCCACACGGTTTAAGGCAATGAAGAGGTTCCCGCCCTGCGCCAGAAACTGGTCGAGCTGACTCAGATGAGACGGCGGGATCGTGTCCTTCGGTGCTACCAGAACAACGGTGTTGAACTTAAGCAGGGTGTTGACCGTGTCATTTTGAAAGACCGGCTCGATGTCATATAAGATATTGAGTGCATTGGCAGCCTGCGGAATTGCAGCAACACCTGGCTCCCCATGGCCCTGGACAAGGCCGATGGTCGGCTTGTCCTTAACTGAGATCTTCTTAATCGCTGAGGAGAGTGCATATTCCATCGCGGCTCCGGGCTGCATGAAGGGAATAACCTCCGACTCTTCTCCCATCGAAATCACGGCCCCGAGGTATACTTTCTGCTGTTTAGCCTGATCTTTTTCCCTCACTGTGGCAATGACGGGTTGGATGCCGGCTGCAACTGCTTTTTGCTCAGACTCTTCTCCTGCAGAAGGAGCAATAAATTCATATACAATCTGGCCTTTTGAAATATTGTTATATTCAATAAGGAGATCCTTGAAATCGCGCTTGGTCCGTGCCAGTTCCGTAGGAATATCATCGCTGAAGTAGGCTGTTACGGTAACCGGTTCTTTCAGATTCCGGATGATATTTTTCGTTGCCTTGCTCAGGGTATACCGGCTGTCCTTGGTGAGGTCAAGTCGCAGGAAGAAATTATCGGATAAAAGATTGACCAGGACGATGATGCCCAAAGCAGTCAGAATGAATAAGGTTGTTCGTTTCATAGTAATAAGCTTTAAGCGTTAAAACTTCCGGCTTGCCAGCCTGGCTTCAGCCAGGATAAGGGGAATAGCAATAAGGCTGAGAAAATAGATCAGGTCTTTGGTATCAATAACACCCCGGCTGATGGACTCAAAATGAGTGCTGAGGTTGAGGTAATTCAGGATTCCTCCAAGCAGACCGGTTGCATTTCCCGCTAAAACGCCGAAAATGATGTGGAAAAAGATTCCAATAAGAAGGGCAATCAGAAAAGCTACAATCTGGTTTCTTGAAATGCTGCTGGCAAATATCCCAATCGACACATAGGCCCCTGACATAAGTATCAGCCCCAGATAACCGGTCCAAACCGTTCCGTGATCCAGCGGTCCCAGGGTCGCTATCGTAATGTAATAGGGTAGGGTGCAGGCAAGCGCGATCCCGATTAAAGCCATGGTTGATAAAAACTTACCTCCAATAACCTGCCAGTCCTTGATTGGCTTGGTCAGCAGTAATTCAATGGTGCCCGATCTTGTTTCCTCTGCAACGAGACCCATGGTCAGGCCGGGAATGAAAAAGAAAAGAGTCCAATAGGCAATCCCAAAAAAGGATTGCATGTTGGCCTGTCCAACCATAAACACATCCGCTCCCGATATCCAGGTAAAGAATCCACTGAACCCGAGGAAAGCAATGAGCATTATATAGGCCATCAGGGAACTGAAGAATGTATTCAATTCGCGACGGGCTATGATCCATACTTCTTTCATATTTCCAGGATATTAAATAGTTTAATTAATTCATGGTCAATTCATGGAAGATGTCTTCCAGCTTGGTCTCAACAACCGATAGCTCTGTGAGAACCCACTTGCTTCTGACACAAAGGTCAAAAACATCCCGACGGGAACTCTGATGAGGCTTGCTCTGAATTTCAAACCGATTGTCTGAACCGGCAACCGGATTCACCCAATCGACCGAGTGGAGCTTTTGAAGGGCAGCCGCCACTTCATTTTTCTGCCCCTCCTCAACGGTTACCCTGATCATCTCCTGGCCTTGCGCCTTTTTACGAAGGTTTTCCGGAGTACCGTCGGCTACAATCTTCCCCTTATTGATAATCAGGATTCTGTCGCACGTAGCTTCAACCTCAGCCAGGATATGCGAACTTAGAATGACCGTTTTCTCGCGCCCGATCGTCTTGATCAGCTCCCGGATCTCAACGATCTGGTTTGGATCCAAACCCGCAGTCGGTTCGTCCAGAACTAAAACCTCCGGATCATGAATCAGGGCCTGGGCAAGACCCACGCGCTGCTTGTATCCTTTGGAGAGTTCACCTATTTTTTTGTGCTTCTCCCCTTCGAGTCCGCAAACCCTCACCATCTCGCGTATGCGCTCATTGATTCTGGACTTATCAATCCCCTGAATCTGGGCAACAAAACGCAGATAATCAATGACTGGCATGTCAGGATACAACGGATTGTTTTCGGGTAAATAGCCAATCAGCTTACGAACCTCATCGGGCTGATCGGTAACGCTGAATTCCCCCAGGCGTATCGACCCCTTATTCGGTAACAGATAGGAAGTGATTGCCTTCATAGTAGTGGTCTTGCCAGCCCCGTTGGGACCCAGAAAACCCAGTACTTCTCCGGTATGAACCTTGAACGAGATATTATCAACCGCCCGCTGGGTGCCGTAAATCTTCGTCAGGTTTTCAACGATAATGTCCATGGTTAATATTATTAGTTAAGTGTTTTAGATCGAGGTACAAAAAAAGCAAATCAACCCCTTAAATGAAACAGTGGTTAATGTAAATTAAACCTACTTAAGGAAAATTAACACTGCAACAGAATGAGTTTTGAAAAGGTGTTATAACTTTCTCATTATTAATGCTTTGGAAGTCTTGCTGGTAATGCGGAACCGATGGTCAATTCGATGTCCGGGAATCCAGGCTATCTGTCCACTGCTGATTACCACCATCGTTTGAGATTTTTCCAACCTTGAAACCTTGCTGTCAATGAAAAAATCGCTCAATTTCTTTTTATGGCGCATCCCAAGCGGGACAAAGTAATCTCCAGCTTGCCAGTGCCTTACTAGCAAAGGGAATTCAAGAGCATCATAATCCAGCCAGGCGCTCCAGGGATCAGCCGAAGGGCTGAATGGACCTGCTGATTTCAATTCAGCCTCAAAACCAGTCTCTATCATAGAATCCGGATCCGCCGGATCTATATAGTGCCGGAAAGCAGATTCAGGTTCCGGAGCATAAATCAGGATAGACTCCCGGTTAACAAGCAACAAATGTGTTCGGCTCATGAAAGTTTTTCCGGAAATCCCCCCCAGAGCTCGAAGGATTACCGGGATCACCTTGCCGTGAAACCCATAGGGCCGGAGCATCTCGAACAGTAAGATTTCCGGGAAACCTGAGTTGACAATGCTCTGAATCGGGATGCTTATCTGACCGGTTTCTGTCTTGTAAACATCTTTATCATAATCCCTTACATAGTTTTCGATCAGCTGCTGTGCCTTGGCGAAATAGGTTTGCTCCCCAGAGATCACCGTCCGGATTCCCGGGTTAATGCTTTCAAGAATCGGTAACACTTCATGGCGAATACGGTTCCTGATGATGGAAACATCCGTGTTTGAAGAATCCTCACGGAAAGGGATGTTCCGGGTTTCAACATAGGCATGGATCTCTTGACGGCTGGCAAAAAGCAGGGGCCGAACAATCGATCCGATCCGGGGTTGAATTCCTGATAAACCCCTCAGACCGGTTCCGCGGATCAGGTTAATCAGGCCGGTTTCAATCGAATCATCCAAATGGTGTCCAACGGCAATCACGGAACATGTCAATTCTCTTCTCACTGCCTCAAACCATTCATACCGAAGATCGCGGGCTGCCATTTCGATCGAAATGCCTTGTGATTCTGCGTATGGCCGGGTTGGAAAAGTTTGGGCCCTGACAGGGATGGAACGGTTCGTAAAATATTCGGTTACAAATCTTTCATCATCATCCGATTCCTCGCCACGGAGCCCGAAATTGCAGTGCGCAATAATGATTGGCTGCCCAAGCCTGATCAGGCAATCGGCTAATGCCATAGAATCTTTGCCGCCGCTAACGCCAACAAGAATGAGATCCGAAGGATTGAAGAGCTCCTTTGTCCGGGAATACTCCAGAAAACCCTGGATGAGATCAGCGCCCATTAAATTACAACCCCAGTACAGCGGTCCCCTGCTCAAACACGATATCCTTAGGGATTCCCTTGCTGTTGATGCGGCTCAGATCACCCTGAAGCATAGCGGGAACTACTCCTTTTTCACTCATAAGCAGCTTAACTCCCTCGTAGTTTCCGTCACCCTGCAAACCTATGATCAGTGCTCCTAATTCGCTTACGGCTGCTTTCATCTTCTCAAATTCAACACGGTACAATCCAGTTGTTGGATCTTTCGAAAACGCCCCCTTTTCATTGAAGTAATTGAATTGAAGCATATTGCCTTTTCCATGTGAACTGGTTGCTCCAAATCGAACCGAGCGGAAAATACCTGCGAGAAAAGTCACATAGTTATCCATCAGGTCCTTTTCCCCGAATTCACCCATGGCAGCAAGCTGAGAAACCAGGTAGAGCCCGATAATATCCGCTTTTGCCTCCTCAAGTGCACTGTACTGATCACTCAGTACCTTGCGTACAGCGCCAGCTCCGGTAATTGTGTTTTTGATTCCGAGTCCGTGGGCCACCTCATGAAACATGATGTTTTCGAAGAAAGCATCAAACAAAACATGCTTCTGCTGTGTGGGATCAATGACCTCTTTAGATATCGGAATTAAGATTTTTTCAAATTTTGCCTGTATGGAATTCTTTAGCTGAAGCTTTCTGCTTCCCTTCTGAATCTGAACCCTTTCATCATTGGGAAGATTGATAGCAATGGTTTTGCTCCCTGAATTGCAGTCGCCGGCATAATAAACAGCATCATAAACTCCAAGATCAGAATCCATGCCGGGCACCTCCATTTTGTATATTTCCTCAACGGGTAATGATTTCTGCAATGCGGGAAGCAGAACAGCGAAACGTGCCAGTTTTTGGCTCCACGCAGCATCCTTGATCAGGACAAATGACTCATGAGCAGCCTTATATCCGAACAGTGCATCCTCATAATTTTCAATCGGTCCGACCACAAAGTCTATGTTGCTGGATTTCATATCCATCCATGCCATATCGCTGGCAAAATAGTCGTCAGTCAAAAGCGCCTGAGCCCGCAATTCCAGGTATTTCTTTAATCCTTCATTCTCGGCAATCGCTGCTGCCTGGTTGATCAGGTCTGCAGCTTCCTTAATCTGACTGGAAAAGAAAACGTGATAGGGGATTGAACTCAGCTGGCCTTCCTTGTTTCTTCTGATTACCGTGTAAAGACTGCTTTTTGTTGTATCCTCCATCTTTTCAAACTCTTCCTTCGTCATATCCTCGGGATAAAACTGGGCACCCAGGGGCTTTTCGGCAGCACCTGCAATAAAGGGTTTGTTTTCATTAAGGATATCCCAGGGCCCGTAATTGATCTCAGCAAATCGGCGAACGGCAGAATCCGTAATACCGGCAAAAAACTGCTTTTTGTCACCATAGGTCTGCTGCCAGAAGATGTCGTCCATGATCTTCGCCGTCTGGATCAGAATCGGGATGATTTCGCGCTCTTTTGCACTGAGTCCTGAAAGGTCAGCTGATAAACGGAAGGTCGCGTATTCATTTACTTTCTGAACAATCGCCGGATCACTCTCCGGTTGTTTCTTGCTTGTTTTGCAGGAAGATGCACCCATAATCATAAATATGGCAGTCAGGATAAATAAGAACTGTTTTTTCATGGCTTCTGACAATTAAAAAGGTGACTGAAAATCGATTATCCGGCTTTGACCGGGGTTATTTGTCTATATCATCTGACCGGAACTGGAATCCCAGTCGTTTTCCAGTAGCAATTCTCGCGTCGTTGATATGTTGATGTATCTGACCAACGGTTACGAGCTTGACGGCATCATAAGGGGGAACCAGAAGGTCGAAATCCAGGCAGTATTGAACTGCGGCCTGTACAATGTGGGTAACGCTTTTTTTATCAATAACGTTGGATCCCAGGGTCGTATAGCTGAAGCCCGATTGCCGTTTCCCCTGAACAAAGAAATGATTGTTCTTATTGATGTAGATTCTTGCAATAAGGTAACCAAGGTCCTCCTGACGGTTATATTTAAATGAGTCAGCAAGAAAATTATAAATATTGATGATACCAGAAAAACCGGCTGATACATCATTTTGAATGTATTCAGTTTTCCAGATCTCGTGCTCCCGGTCGAATTGAAAAATATTGGAATGCATGTTGAAAACCAGCAGGTCACCGGCAACCTTAAGCTCCGCAGAAAAACTGCCATGGTCCTGATACCAGAGGTGGATTCGCGGATCATCTTCAATAAGTGCACTGTTAAGGGTATCTGAGATGTGCTGGAGTTCGTCCTTGATCAAACGGAAGGCCTCACAGGTATTGTCGTAGATGTGTTGTTTCAGGCTGGACTTGCTCTTCAGAGTTTCAATTATTTTTAGATGCTTGGCCGTTGTTTTCATAGGAATCGGTTTAATAAGCTCTGGCAAATATCACTCTCTGTTTTGAAGGCTTTCCTGTTTTGATGCATTTCCCGGGTTCTTCAACCGAGTCTAAAGGTATGCAACGGATGGTGGCTTTCGTTTCTTCCTGAATCGCTTTTTCAGTTTCCGGAGTTCCATCCCAGTGAGCCAGGATAAAACCGCCTTTTTCTACAAGTTCAAGAAACTCTTGCCAGTTCTCTGCTTTCCGGGTATTCTCAGTCCTGAACCGGAGAGCCTTATTGTAAATCTCAGCCTGGATCTTGTCCAGTAACGCCGGGATATATTCTTCAAGGCTTTCCAAAGGAACAGTCTCCTTTGTGAGCGTATCGCGCCGGGCCACTTCAACGGTGCCATTTTCAAGGTCGCGGGGTCCGATTGCAAGCCTTACCGGAACTCCTTTAAGTTCATATTCTGCAAATTTCCAACCCGGCTTTTGGGTATCCCGGTCATCAACCTTAACCGTTATGCCATGCTTCACAAGCTGAGACTTGATCAGGTGGGCTCGCTCCACGGTAGCAGCATACTCTTCAGGGGTTTTATAAATGGGAACGATAACCACCTGCTGCGGTGCAAGTTTGGGAGGAAGCACCAGTCCGTTATCATCAGAATGGGCCATCACAAGCGCTCCCATCAGGCGGGTAGACACGCCCCAGGAGGTTGCCCATACATATTCCTGTTTCCCCTCTTTTGATGCGAACATCACATCAAACGCTTTTGCAAAATTTTGTCCGAGAAAATGCGATGTGCCTGCCTGCAGGGCTTTCCCATCCTGCATCAAGGCTTCAATACAATAGGTGTCCTCAGCTCCTGCAAATTTTTCCGTTTCGGTTTTAATCCCTTTGATAACCGGCAGTCCCAGGAATTGTTCGGCAAAAGTCGCATATACACCCAGGATCTTGAGCGTTTCCTCAACCGCCTCTTTCCGGGTTTCATGAGCAGTGTGACCCTCCTGCCAGAGAAACTCGGCGGTCCTGAGAAAGAGCCGGGTACGCATCTCCCAGCGTACAACATTGGCCCACTGGTTGATCAGGATCGGAAGGTCGCGGTAGCTCTGAATCCAGTTACGATATGTATTCCATATGATGGTCTCTGAAGTTGGCCGAATCACAAGTTCTTCTTCAAGTTTGGCGTTTGGGTCAACTTTTAACCCACCGTTTTCATCGTCGGCCATAAGCCGATAGTGTGTGACAACCGCACACTCTTTGGCAAAGCCTTTAACATGGGCCGCTTCCCTGCTAAAAAAGGATTTCGGTATAAACAAAGGGAAATAAGCATTGACGTGTCCGGTTTCCTTAAACATCCGGTCAAGTTCAGCCTGCATCCGTTCCCAGATAGCATATCCATAGGGCTTAATGACCATGCAACCTCTGACTGCCGAGTTTTCAGCGAGATCAGCCTTGATTACCAGATCATTATACCATTGCGCATAATTCTCATTACGAGGTGTTAAAACTTTTGCCATTTTATAGTCTTTGGTACAGTATTTGCTTTTGCTACCTGAAAAGAAGATACAAAATAAGGAAATTATATCCTATATTTAAAACCTTAGAGGAGGTTGAAATCATGAAAGCAGCAATCGTTAAATTAGTTCCCTTGATGTTATTGGTTAGCTCGTGTGGCACTGGGTTTTACCTGTCATCCGGATACACCGATGATGTCTATTACACTCCGTCCGACAGGCCGGTGATGGTCGAGAAAAGGGTTGGGACCCCGCAGCCACAGCAGCCAGCGCGCATTCAGGAACAAAGAATCGACCTTCAGGATACCGTGCAGGTTAAAGAACAGGATTATGCCCTGGTGGATTCAACCTATGAAGAATATGTTGATGATCAGGCGTATGCTGATGAAGGTGATAACTACTATTATGACTCCGGTGATGACTATTACTATTCCCGGAGAATTAACAGGTTTTACAGGCCTAACCTGGGCTTTGGCTACTACGACCCATTTATGTCCTTCGGAGGATGGGGAATGTATAATTCATGGTACGATCCCTGGTATTACGATTACTACAGCCCATTCTCATATGGATTTGGATATTACAATCCCTGGTATTCACCCTGGTACAGCTCCTATTATGGAGGTTACGGCGGCTACTATGGCGGAATGTCGCACTGGTACTGGAATGACTATTTCTGGGGCAGCGGCAGCAATGTTAACACAAATAAATACGGTGATCATTATTATGGACATCGCCGGTCCGGGATCACAGACGGACCTGGAGCCAGCCGTTCGGGTGGCATGCTTAAATCAGATCCGGTTTATGCAACCCGAGGTTCAGCAGGAACGTCAGGGGTAGCAGGTAATGCCGGCGTTAAAGCCGCGCAGTCACAGACGATAACCCCTCGGTCTTCTGCCGACCTCAAATCCGACTCCCGCCCGTCAGGTTACAGGAGCTCCATATCAGGAGGTCAGAACAATACTTCACAGTTACGCACAAGCAGCCAGTCGGGAAGCAGTTCGGTTAACTCCAGCAGCTATGTACGCTCACGGACAGGTGCTGCCTATGTAAAACCACCTGCAAATGAATCCTCATCCCTGAGATCCTCACAGCAGGGAGCCTCAGGTACCAGCAATTCATCCTATGTGCGGCCAAGGACATCCTCTCAGTCATCGGCAGTTCGCTCTTCATCTTCGGATGCCTACAGAGGTTCATCAAGCGGTGCAGTCAGGAGTAGTTCTTCTACGAGCCCGATCAGAAGCAGTTCCTCAAGCGGTGCGGTCAGAAGCGGTTCATCAACTTCATCCGGTCGCTCCACCAGCGGATACTCATCATCAGCCGGTAGATCTTCAAGTAGCTACAGCAGCGGGTCATCAGCCGGAAGAAGCTCCGGCTCTTCATCCGGATTCAGCGGCTCCTCCTCTTCATCCAGCCACTCGTCAGGATCCTCAAGCTCCTCTTCAGGCGGTGGTTCACGTTCAGGCGGCGGATCATCTTCATCCTCGGGGAGGAGATAAAAATACTTAGGTAACATCCGGCCTTGAAAAAGGCCGGATAAGCCTAACCCATATCTGAAAATTAACTCAAGTCATTAGCCATGAAAAGAAATGTTCTGATAATCAGTATCTTATTTTGTGCTGCCAGCGGGCTACTAGCGCAAAACGAACAGGATGCCCTTAGATATTCGTTTACCCAAACCGGCGGTACAACCCGTTCCATGAGCATGGGTGGCGCCTTTGGTGCCGTCGGGGGTGACTTTGCCTCTCTGGCCATAAACCCTGCCGGCCTCGGAATTTACCGCAAGGGCGAATTTGCTTTTACGCCTGATTTTACTTCCTACTCAAGCCAGGCTTCTTACCTGGGCTCCTCCATGAGCGACAACGGCTATAAAATGGGATTCAGCCATTTTGGTTTTGTGATTCCCCTCACCTTTGGTGACGAGAACTCAGGAATCCGTGGAGTAAGCTTCGCTGTTGGTTATAATAAGCTCAAAGACTACGGACAAAATATCACCATGAAAGGGATTAATAAATCAAATTCACTGGTAGATGAGTTTGTGAATACAGCGAATCAGGGGGGGGAGTGGGATCCATTTTCCGACGGGCTGGCATGGGAAACCTATCTGATCGATTTTGATTCTGCGGCCGGTGTCTATTTCTCCGATTTCGACGGATCCAACTACGGGCAGACACAAAAACGTTCTGTTTCCACCAGAGGTTCGCTGGGAGAATTTGATTTCAGCCTGGGCGCAAATCTTTCTGATAAACTTTTCGTTGGTGCTACCATGGGTGTACAGAAAGCCAATTACCTGGAAACCTGGGTGCATTCTGAAACAGATCCCACCGACGTGATAAATTTCTTTAATGGGTTCAAATACACCAACACCTTAACCACTAGCGGGACAGGAGTCAATTTTAAACTGGGTATACTGGCTAAGCCTTTGGAATTCATAAGGGTGGGAGCGTCAGTCCAGACACCAACCGTGCTCAAGTTTAATGATGATTTTCGTACCAGCATGGAAACGGACCTCAACGACGGAAAACCTGTTCACGAGTGGGACGCCAGTGGAGAATATCGCTATGAAGTGACTACGCCCCTTCGGGCTACCGGCAGTCTTGCCCTCATCTACAAGCAGTTTGGCCTGATTTCGCTTGATTATGAGTTTGTTGACTATACCGCAGCCCGCCTTGCAGGAACGGACTATGATTTCTTTGATGAAAACGCAGCCATCAACGAGCGTTTTAAATCAACCTCTAACCTGCGGCTGGGGGGCGAATTCCATATCAGCAAATATTACGTGAGGGGTGGCTACGCCTTGTATGGCAATCCTTATGCCGACGGGGAACCCAATGCAGGTAATGGCTTGTCTGTTGTTTCTGTTGGCGTTGGATACCGCGACAATAGCACGTCTATTGATTTCGGCCTTTCGCGCTCCGGATGGCAGCAGGAATACTTCCTCTACGGGGAAAACTCGGCAATGATCGAAAACACGATGACCCGATTCTCAACAACTATCGGCTTCAGGTTCTGATACAGTTGAATATCCAGTCAAGGATACTCAGATCAGGAACAAACCCAAAACGATCCGAAAATACCTGATGATAAGGCACCGGAGTTTCTCCGGTGCCTTCGTTTTTCTTAGGATGCAAACGGTATCGGTAATCCATTTCCCCATAATTGCCAGGTTCGCTGAACATTTCGGTCAGGCAAATCCTGCTTGGATTCTGTAACAAGCCAAGAATGACTTCTGTGATCTTCAGGTTGTAGTCAAAAAGGAATTCTTCCTTCCGGGTCCAGAACGGAGACAGATCATCAATCAGGAATTCATAAAAGGGAGAATGCCGGTAGGCAGATTCAACAGATTTGTAATGAAGCTTTTGCCAATTCTGGTGATAATCAATCCTGATATCGCGAATGGGTTGATTCCGGCTGCGGCCTTTTAATATCGGTATGGAAAGCTCCATAACCCCATTGGCGGCCAATATGCGGCAACGATTCCGCCAGGACTGTTTCTCATAGTTTTCACAGGCTTCCATGTTAACAGTCCCGTCAACCGGAATGAGCTTAAAATAGCTGATCGGGCCAAAATAAGCCGTGGTTAACCAAACCTCATTCATCCAGACAATTATTGGGCTTTATGCAGAATGCGGCCGGGCTGAAGGCGGCGGATGTAGTCGTACTTGCTTTGTCCCGACCAGATTACACGCTTTCCTGTGCCTACTATGTGGTCAAGGGGAATAAATCCGATCTTCCGGCTATCGCTGGGATTGTCGCGATTATCATCCAGGACAAAATAATAATCCTTTTTGAAGGTATATTCGGCAGCAGGCTGTCCGTCAATCTGTATCCCTTTAAAGTCAACAATGAGGTTGTGCCCCTCGTGGGTTTCAATAATATCCCGGTACAAATCGACGGTCTTGAGTTCCAGGATTATTGTTGCTCCCTTTTTTGGCACAACAAGAGGCCCGTACTGATCACGGTTCCAGAGGAAAAAGAATGATGGCGGGTAATAGTCCTGTTTGGAATCTCCAACAAACTGCTTGGTAGCCCGTACATTGCTGACACCCGGTTGCTTTTCTATTTCCTTACTGGCTTCAAGGGATAAATCAAAATCAAATATTCCGATTTCTGCTACCATCCGGGGTTGCTCAAGACTGAACTGCTTCATAAAGGAAATTTCAACAGGTTTTCCTTGGGTCACAACCCGGAATTCCTGTCTTCCCTGCTCGGGTGGAGCGACTTTTAACCGATTAATATATAGCTGCTTGTCCAAGATCAGAACGGTATCACCTGGTAAACCAACGATACGGCTGACACCGATCCGCTTCCGGTCGACCGGTA
>CAYQFT010000034.1:6825-7110 GCA_964416825.1 uncultured Porphyromonadaceae bacterium | reverse complement strand
CTGCGGGATTGTTGTAGAAAACAATGTCCTGCCTCTGAAACTTCCTGAATCCCGGCAGCCTGAAATACGGAATCCTCATGACATCCGCATAAGGAGCGCCTGCACCGGGAAAGCCAACGATCGTTGTGGGAAACCGAAGCCCGGTTTTTATTTTATTGACCAAAACACGATCGCCTGGGAGCAGCGTGGAAGCCATCCTGAAATCCGGCACCCGGTATACCTGAAACATGAATACCCGGAATAAAAACAGGATCGCAAAGGTCACTAGGACCCACCGGATGGGCT
>CAYQFT010000034.1:0-6815 GCA_964416825.1 uncultured Porphyromonadaceae bacterium | reverse complement strand
TCATTTGTGTCAGAGGTGAAACTACTTGATCTTCATAAACATGCGATTCCAGCGTATGTTGGCCGGAAACTTCTTGTCCTTGTTAAAGGAGATATAAACAAATTTAGGCTGTCCAACAATGTGATCCTCAGGTACAAACCCCCAAAAACGTGAGTCAGCCGAATTGTGTCGGTTGTCTCCCATCATCCAGTAGTAGTTCATTTTAAATGTGTAATTTACAGCAGCCTTGCCATTAATCAGGATCTGGCCGTTCTGGACTTTCAGATCATTCCCCTCATAGACATCAATCACTCGCTCATATAATGGCAAGTTTGCCAGTGTCAGGGGTATGGTGGTACCCTTCTTAGGAATCCAGATCGGACCGTAATTGTCGCGGTTCCATTTGAAATCCGCGGTAAAAGGGAAGGTAATCCCATCCCATTGGCCTGCCGGGTATTCCAGGCGCTCAATCAATTTTACATTCGGCAACTTTCTTATTTCTGCCAGACTTCCGGAATGAAGCGGAAGAATGTATTCTCCGTTGGAAAACTGTATGTCAGCAAGGGCGATGTTCAGCATTTCCAGTTTCTTGTGATTGATTGGAGTTCCGTCCGTCACAATATGGTATGTGAACTGTAAGTATTTTATTGAGTCCTGCGGAGCCCCGTTAACATATACCCAATTATGCCTTACTTCAACCGAATCACCCGGTAGTCCGATACACCGCTTGATGAAGTTCTCCCGTTTATCGACAGGTCTCACTACCACCTTCCCGAAAACATCAGGGTTATTCCATACTGCATCACGACCATTGCGTTTGATCAGGGAATAGTAGCTTTCGTTGCTTTGATATTTGGTGCAAACCGTGTCGCCTTCCGGATAATTGAACACGATCGGGTCATTGTTCCTGATGGTTCTCGTTCCTTTCATCCTGCGGTAGGGGTTTTGTATCCAGGTGAGGAATGAGTTTTTATCTTTTGTTAAAGGCAGTGTATGTTGCACCAGGGGGAAGGATAGGGGAGTCTGAGGTACCCTGGGGCCGTAACTAACCTTGCTCACAAAGAGGTAATCACCAATCAGGAGGGATTTCTCCATCGATGAGGTTGGAATATTGAAGTTCTGAAAGAAAAACAGGTTGATAAAGGTTACAGCAACAAGGGCAAAAATCAGCGCATCGATCCATTCAACCAGCGAAGAGTTTTTTTGCCCTCTTTTCTTCCAAAAGGTCCAGTTGACATACCGTGAAATGTAAATGTCGAACAAGATGGCTAACCCGATAAGCCAAACAAAGTTACCCAGCCAGATGACCCAAAGCAGATAAAGCAGGGAGGCGATTCCAAACTTGATATACTGTCTCTTTGAAATGTTTTTAAAATCAGGTTTTTTCATATTGGGATTGTAAATATTCGGTTCCATTTAATTTTCAGGGATTGATCAGGCGCTTTCATTGCCGAAAACCAGATCAGGATAGGTTTTCCGATGATATGATCTTCAGGGAGAAACCCCCAATGACGGGAATCTCTGGAATGGTGCCTGTTATCGCCTAATACGAAATAGTAATTCTGCTTAATCTGGTAAGATGTTGTTAGATTATTGTTAATCAAAATTTTACCATCATGGACTCTCAAATTGTTCTTTTCGTAAACCTCGATTATTCGTCTGTAAAAAGGGAGGTTAATGGTTGAAAGCTTTATTAAATCTCCTTTTTTGGGAACAATTACCGGACCAAAATTATCTCGGTTCCATGGAAAAGAAGACATATGAGGGAAAATATTGAAATCCCCCTTTTCCGGATCAATCTGATAGGGGGCCATGGCTGTTATCTCAGGCCTTTGCCGGAATTCAATGAGCTGATCGGGTCTGAGGGGTATCAGATAGCCAAGTCCTGGGAAAATCTGAATTTCAGATTGGGCCAGGTCGAGCCGGCCTAGTAGCTGTTCAGGAAGCTGCCGGTTATTGACTTCAATCAGGTAATCTATGCTTATCCGGGCTTTACCAAGATCGCGGTAAAGCTGATTCTTAACTTTGGAAAGGAGTATCGAAATCGTATCGCCGGGAAGTCCGATGCAGCGGCTTACTTCCGGCTCCCTTCGGTCGATGGGGCGGTATCTCAGAAATGATTGCGAAACCGAGTCACCGCTGTTTTCTTTCTTTCTTTTAAGTGCGTAATAGCTGATAAGTTCAGCCCCACAAATAGAGGAGTCACCTTCCGGAAAATTATATGCGAGCAGGTCCCCTCTTTCAATGCTTGAGAAGCCGCTGAGCCTAAGGTATGGAAGAGTTACGCTTTTAATGTATGATGGTTTGCAGCGGCTTAAAGGAAGGTAATGGCGGGTAAGCGGAAAATTTAAGGGAGTGATGGGAAGCCTGGGACCGAAATGAATCTTGGATATTAGAATATTATCTCCTGTCTGCATAACCGGACGCATTCCGGGTGATGAAACAGTGATACTGTCGATAACGAAAAGGCGGAGAATGACAACATTAAAAAGCACCCAAAGAAGGAGATTGATCCAACCGGGCATATCCTTCATTTTTCGGGGTATCCAGAAAAACCAATTGACCTTTCTGGAAATCAGCATGTCGAATAGGAAGAATAGGGCGATCAGAATTAATGGTTGGCTTAAGGTCAGTGCCAGCAGGCCGGTTAAAATGACAAGTGAAACAAACCAAAACCAGCGCATAGCCAATCTCCCTATTTAAGAGCTAAAAGATCTGACATGGTAAAAATGCCTGACTTGCCGGCAATGAATTCAGCGGCCAGAACGGCTCCCAGTGCTAATCCCTTTCTGCTCAATGCTTGATGTTTAAGGGATATGATATCCTCCCTTGAAACATATCTAACCTCATGGGTGCCGGCAACTTCTCCTTCCCGAATGCTGGTCAGCGGGATCTGCCCGGATTCCGGTATCAGGTTTGCGGTCCATTCGCTGATTTGAGGATTCATCATCATGATGTCCCTGACCAGGCTAAGTGCAGTGCCGCTCGGTGAATCCTTTTTGCGGGTATGGTGAATCTCTTCAACCCTGGGGAGGTACCCGGAATGAGCTGCCATGAGGCCAGCAAGCTTTCTGTTCACCTCCATGAAAATATTTGCACCCAGGCTGAAATTGGAGGCATAAAAGAAGGCTCCTTTGCGATTTTGGCAATATTGGCAGGCCTCTTCATAGTGGTCCATCCAGCCTGTTGACCCAGAAACCACGGGAACATCTGACGTAAGTGCATTCAGAATATTTTCAAAAGCCGATTCCGGACCGGTAAACTCCAGGATGACTTCTGCCATTTTCAGCACTTCAGTCACCATATCATGCCTGTTCACCTCATCAATAGTGAAAACGATCGTGTGCCCCCGTTCCTGGGCAATGGCTTCTACTGCTTTACCCATCTGGCCGTAACCGATCAATCCTATTCTCATGGGTTCTGTACTCCGTGTTTGCTTGTAGATACTGCCGATAAAGATATAAAAAAAGGGAAGTTCTTACCGGAACTTCCCCTTATATGGGATTCTGATTATCAGTTATTTCGCTGATTTGATCTTTTTTGCGATTGCAGCAAATGCTTTTGGTTCATTCATTGCAAGATCAGCAAGAACTTTCCTGTTGAGATTAATTCCGCTCTTATGAATCTTGCCCATAAAATCAGAGTAGGACAGGCCCTCCTCGCGGCATGCGGCGTTAATCCTGACGATCCAGAGTGACCGGAAATGACGCTTTTTCGCTCTCCTGTCACGGTAAGCATAACCAAGCCCTTTTTCATAGATGTTCTTGGCTACTGTCCAAACATTTCCACCCGGGCCAAAATTACCCCTGGTTTGTGAGAGGACCTTTTTTCTGCGTGCTCTTGACGCAACTGCATTAACACTTCTTGGCATAACTTCTTTTTTTTGAAAGCAGGCGTTCTTTTAAAGACTCTTATAGCTCTGCATTCTGGTTAAACACTTAATTAAACCTGTTGGGAATTTTACTTCATTGCAAGCATCTGCTTGACATTCTTCATGTCAGTACTGTCCACGGTTCCAAAGTAGCCGAGGTTGCGTTTCCGCTTGGTCGACTTCTTGGTCAGAATGTGGCTTTTGTACGCGTGCTTCCTTTTGATTTTCCCTGTACCGGTGAGCGTAAAACGCTTTTTCGCTCCGGCTTTCGTCTTCATTTTAGGCATCTTTGTTCTCCTTATGTAACTACTTTTTCTTTTTTGAAGAAAGAATTATGGTCATTCGCTTTCCTTCTAATGTTGGCTGCTGGTCGAGCTTGCCGTCTTCCTCAAGTTCCTCGGCAAACCTTTTCAGCAGTTCTTCACCCTGCTCCTTGAAAAGTATTGAACGTCCCTTGAAAAAGACGTAGGCTTTTACTTTTGCACCTTCATTTAGAAATTTCTGGGCATGCTTTACCTTAAAGTTAAAGTCGTGATCATCCGTTTGTGGTCCAAAACGAATCTCTTTGACAATAATCTTTGTCTGTTTGGCCTTGAGCTCCTTTTGCTTCTTCTTTTGCTGATAAAGGAACTTGCTATAATCAATTACTTTACAAACCGGCGGGTCAGCGGCGGGTGAAATCTCGACCAGATCGAGCTCAAGTTGTTCTGCGATCCTCAGGGCTTCCTGCAGCGAAACGATGCCCGGATTCTCAACATTTTCCCCGACGACGCGAACCATGCGGGCTCGGATCTCCTGGTTGATCCTGAACTTCTCCCGGAGATCATCCCTTTTTCGGGGAATGTACCTGGAATTGGTCTGTGTAATAAAGCAATCCTCCTGATTAGTTAGTATTTAATCCTCGATCCGTTTCAGCACCTCGTCGGTTTCTTTACGAATCATCGTAGCAAAATCTTCGGGTTTCATGCTGCCCATATCCCCTTGTCCCTGCTTTCTGACCGATATTGTACCCTCCAATTCTTCTTTTTCACCCACGATAAGCAGATAGGGAATCCTTCTTAACTCGTTATCCCTGATCTTTTTACCGATCTTTTCATTCCGGTCATCAATCAGGGTGCGAATATCGCAATTATTTAGTGATTTCAAAACACTTTCCGCGTAATTCTGGTACTTTTCGCTGATTGGCAAAACGACTGCCTGATCAGGTGCCAGCCAAAGCGGGAATTTACCAGCCGTGTGCTCGATTAAAACAGCTACGAAGCGTTCCATCGAACCAAATGGGGCGCGGTGAATCATTACTGGCCTGTGGCGCTGGTTGTCTTGTCCGATATACTCGAGCTCGAATCGCTCGGGAAGGTTGTAATCCACCTGGATCGTTCCGAGCTGCCATTTTCTGCCAATGGCATCCTTAACCATAAAATCCAGTTTTGGGCCATAGAAGGCTGCCTCGCCAGGTACAATCTGGCCTTCCAGCCCTTTTTCATTAGTAATCTCAATTATGGCCTTTTCAGCTTTATCCCAGTTTTCGTCGGACCCTATGTACTTATCAGGGGTGTTGGGGTCCCGCAGAGAAATCTGTGTGATAAACTCCTTAAAATCAAGTGTTTTAAAGATGTATAAAACAATGTCTATCACTTTGGCAAACTCTTCTTTAATCTGATCCGGGCGACAGAAGATATGGGCATCATCCTGGGTGAATCCCCGAACACGGGTCAACCCATGTAATTCACCACTCTGCTCATAACGGTACACCGTTCCGAATTCAGCCAACCGTACGGGGAGATCTTTGTAGGATCTTGGTTTTGAGCGGTAAATCTCGCAATGATGCGGGCAATTCATGGGCTTCAACAGAAACTCCTCACCCTCTATCGGGGTGTGAATGGGTTGAAAAGAATCTTTACCATACTTTGCATAGTGACCGGAAGTCACATATAATTCTTTGGATCCGATATGAGGTGTGATTACGGGATCATACCCATACTCTTTCTGTACCTTTTTCAGAAAATTCTCAAGCCGCTCGCGCAACATGGCTCCTCTGGGCAACCAAAGTGGGAGTCCCTGCCCGACGCGCTGACTGAAAGTGAAAAGCTCCAGCTCCTTGCCAAGCTTCCGGTGATCCCTTTTTTTTGCCTCTTCGAGAAGAATCAGGTACTCATCAAGAAGGCTCTTTTTCGGAAATGTGATCCCGTATATCCGGGTAAGTTGTTTTCGCTTTTCATCCCCACGCCAGTAGGCGCCTGCAAGGCTTAATACCTTGATGGCCTTGATCGGCGAAGTATCAGGAAGATGAGGCCCCCTGCAAAGATCAGTAAATGAACCATGCTTGTAAAGCGTAATCGTTCCGTCAGAAAGGTCACTGATCAATTCAGTCTTGTACTCATCCCCTTTTGTTTCAAATAGGTCGAGGGCGCCGGTTTTTGATATGTCTTCCCTGATGTAGGGAGATTTCATTGCGGCCAGCTCATACATTTTCTTCTCAATATCCAGAAGGTCATTTTCCGAAAGTGACTTCTCACCGAGGTCTACATCATAGTAGAATCCCGATTCAATAGCTGGCCCGATTCCGAATTTTACCCCAGGGTACAGAGATTGCAAGGCTTCGGCCAAAAGGTGTGCACTTGAATGCCAGAAAGCATGTTTGCCTTCTGTATCGTCCCATTTGTGCAGTCTGATGGATGAATCCGCATTGATCGGTCGGGTAATATCCCAAATTTCTCCGTTTACCGAGATGGCCAATACCTCTTTCGCCAATTGCGGGCTGATGCCTTGAGCGATCTCCAGCCCTGTGATTCCGTCAGAAAACTCCTTGATTCGCTGATCGGGAAAAGTAATCTTTATCATAGTCAAAATCTGAGGTGCAAATATAAAAAAACCTCCCTAAAAAAGGGAGGTTGGTGCCCAGAACAGGAATCGAACCTGCACATCCTTGCGAATACTAGTCCCTGAAACTAGCGCGTCTACCAAT
>CAYQFT010000033.1:5824-26979 GCA_964416825.1 uncultured Porphyromonadaceae bacterium | reverse complement strand
CAACCCGTCTGCCTAAGCTGTCAGTTAACTGTCCGTCATCGAGAACCTGAAGTAAAATATTGAAAATATCAGGGTGTGCCTTTTCAATTTCATCCAACAGCACAACCGAATAGGGCCGTCTTCGGATTTTCTCAGTCAGCTGGCCTCCCTCTTCGTAACCCACGTATCCGGGAGGGGCTCCAACCAGCCTGGAAACTGAGAATTTCTCCATGTATTCGCTCATGTCAACGCGAATCAACGCATCATTGGAGTCAAACAGCGTATTGGCCAGAACCTTGGCCAGCTGGGTTTTCCCTACACCAGTAGGGCCCAGGAAAATAAAGCTTCCGATGGGTTTGTTAGGATCTTTGAGGCCGGCACGGTTGCGCTGGATGGCTTTTACAATCTTGTGAATGGCATCATCCTGACCAATGACTTTTTTTCTTAGTTCCTGTTCCATGTTCATCAGCCGGGCACCTTCGGCCTGAGCAATTCGCTGAACCGGAACACCTGTCATCATCGCTACCACTTCCTCTACGTTGGGTTCGTCAACCGTCTGGCGATTTTCCATGAGCTGCTTTTCCCAAAGGTCTTTCTCCTTCTCGAGATCTACGAGCAGCTGCTTCTCGCGGTCACGGTGCCGGGCAGCCTTTTCAAAATCCTGACTCTTGACGGCTTCAATCTTGGTTTTCCGGGTTTCCTCAATTTCAGTCTCCAGCCGCAGAATCCGGTCAGGTACGGAAATATTTGAAATATGAACCCGGGATCCCGATTCATCCAGCGCATCGATCGCCTTGTCGGGCAGATGCCGGTCGCTGATGTATCGCTGAGTCAGGTAAACACATGCCTTCAGCGCTGCATCAGTATATATTACATGATGATGCTCTTCATATCTTTCTTTAATGTTGTGCAGAATCTGCAGCGTCTCTTCTGGTGAAGTGGCTTCAACCAAAACTTTCTGGAACCTGCGTTCCAGGGCTCCGTCTTTTTCGATGTGCTGCCTGTATTCATCCAGCGTGGTGGCACCGATGCACTGGATCTCACCGCGTGCCAATGCCGGTTTGAGCATGTTTGCCGCATCGAGTGATCCTGTCGCTCCCCCGGCCCCGACTATTGTATGGATCTCATCGATGAAGAGAATGACATTGCTGGTTTTGGCCAGCTCATTCAGAATGGCTTTCATTCTCTCTTCAAATTGGCCCCGATATTTGGTCCCGGCTACGATGGATGCCATGTCAAGGGCAACAACCCGCTTGCCAAAAAGCACCCGCGATACCTTGCGTTCAATGATCCTTAGTGCAAGCCCCTCAGCAATAGCCGATTTGCCAACGCCGGGTTCGCCTATCAACACAGGATTATTTTTCTTTCTGCGGCTGAGAATCTGAGCGATACGCTGAATTTCGGTCTCACGACCGATGATAGGATCCAGGCGACCCTCTTCAGCGGCCCGGGTAATATCGATGCCGAAATTGTCAAGCACCGGAGTGTCCGATGTAGGTTTAGCAGCTCTGCCAGAAGCCTTTGAGGAGTCGGAAGGGGTGTCGGATTCTTCGTCTTCATCGTGATAATCGGCTTTCGATATGGGCGGATCATTTTTGATTGGCTGCTTAACCAGGCTGTAATTCACATTCATGTCTTCGAGGATCTGAGTAACCATGCAGGTTTCATCCTTTAGAATCGCTAGAAGAAGGTGAAGGGTACTGACTTTCACCGGCTGACTTTCACGGGCCTCGAAGTAGGCAAGCTTTAATATCCGCTCAGCCGGCTTGAGCAAGGGAATGTCCTTTAGCGTGGATAAACGGTCGGGGTTCTTAAAGCGTATACGGCTTTCAATCTGCCTCTTAACTTCGGGCAGATCGACGCCAAGGTTAACCAGGGCATCAATAGCCTCACTTTCGCCTTCACGCAGGATTCCAAGAAAAAAATGCTCAGGACCTATATAATCGTTACCCAGCCGTATTGCCTCTTCCTGGCTGAACAACAGTACCTCCTGTATCTGTTTTGGGAAATTTGATTCCATGTTTCTTACATTTTTTTGGGCGTTTCCTGACAAACATAGCCTGACATTCTGACAAAACGGATCTTGCAACTGATCCGTAAATCTTCCTTCTGCGTTCGTTATCAGGGGTTTCCCCGCTTCATTAAAGTTATAATAAATTGCACCCTATCAGAATACAAATAGCGAGCCAATTATTAACAATAACACTGTTTGAAATATATGGTTTACATCATGAACCGTTGTGGAAAAAAGTGGTATTTTTGTCGATCTTTATGAATTAGGTTTTTATCATCTATCTTTCTTATTTATAATATTTTATGTTAGAAGGCGAAAGGATTGTCCGCATCAATATCGATGAAGAGATGAAATCATCCTATATCGATTATTCGATGTCGGTTATTGTAGCCAGGGCGTTGCCTGATGTGAGGGACGGCCTGAAACCTGTCCATCGCAGGGTGCTGTTTGGAATGAATGAACTCGGGGTAGGTGCTAACCGCCCGTATAAGAAATCTGCCCGTATTGTGGGGGAAGTGCTTGGTAAGTATCATCCCCATGGCGACAGCAGTGTATACATGGCAATGGTCAGGATGGCCCAGGACTGGTCCATGCGCTATCCGCTGATCGAGGGACAGGGTAACTTTGGCTCGGTTGACGGCGACAGTCCGGCAGCCATGAGGTATACAGAGGCCCGTCTCCAAAAGCTCGCTGAAGAAACCATGTCGGATATCGACAAGGGTACTGTTGATTTCCAGTTGAATTTTGATGATTCACTCGAGGAACCTACCGTTCTTCCAACCCGCATACCTAACCTTCTGGTTAATGGTTCCTCAGGGATTGCAGTTGGTATGGCTACCAATATGCCGCCGCACAACCTCACGGAATCGGTTAATGCCATCATTGCCGTAATCGATAATCCGGAGATCACCATCGAAGGCTTGCTCAAGTATATCAAGGCGCCCGACTTCCCTACAGGCGGGATAATCTATGGCTATCAGGGCGTTAAGGAAGCTTTTGAAACCGGTCGCGGAAGAATTGTTGTAAGAGGGAAAGCTACTATTGAAACCCTGCCAAATGGCCGGGAACGGATCATTATTACCGAGATCCCTTACATGGTCAACAAGGCTGAAATGATCATCAAGACAGCCGACCTTATCAACGACAAGAAGATAGAGGGCATCTCCAACGTCAACGATGAATCCGACCGCACAGGGATGCGGATCGTCTATGACCTGAAAAAGGATGCCATCGCCAACGTGGTTCTTAATAACCTATATAAATATACCCCGCTGCAGACTGCTTTTTCAGTCAATAATATTGCACTGGTCCACGGCCGGCCGCGGATGCTTAACCTTCGTGACATGATCGATAACTTTATCGCTCACCGTCTCGAAGTGGTTACGCGTCGAACCCGATATGACCTGGAGCAAGCTGAAAAGAAAGCCCACGTATTGGAAGGACTGCTTATTGCACTCGACCATCTGGATGCCGTAATCACCCTGATACGCAATTCTAAAACTCCGGATGAGGCCAAATCGGGCTTGATGGAGAACTTCGGCCTGAGTGAAATTCAGTCAAAGGCTATTCTTGAACTGCGCCTGCAGCGGCTTACCGGCCTCGAGCGCGATAAAATCCGTCAGGAGTATGATGATCTGATGGCCTTGATCACCTGGTTGAAGCAATTGCTGGAAGATCAGGGATTAAGAATGAATGTTATTAAGGATGAATTGGTAGAGGTCCGCGAAAAGTACGGCGATGAGCGTCGCACCGAGATTGTCTATGCTTCTGAAGATTTCAATCCTGAAGATTTCTATGCCGATGAGGACATGGTCATTACCATTAGTCATATGGGCTACATCAAGCGCACGCCGCTTACAGAATTCAGAACGCAAACCCGGGGTGGGGTAGGCTCCAAAGGAAGCACCACCAGGGATGAGGATTTTATTGAGCATCTGTATGTTGCATCCATGCACAATACCATGATCCTCTTTACTGAATCCGGCCGGTGCTTCTGGCTGAAGGTTTATGAGATACCCGAAGGTACAAGGGTTTCCAAAGGCAGGGCGATACAGAACCTTCTGAATATTGAGCAGGAAGACAAAGTGAAGGCGTATTTACGGGTGAAGGACCTTAGCGACACTGAATTCATCAACAATAACTATATTATACTGTGTACCAAGAAGGGCGTTATCAAGAAAACCAAACTTGAAGCTTACTCCCGGCCCCGGCAGAATGGTGTCAATGCCATTACCGTCAAAGAAGGCGATCAGCTGCTTGAAGCCCGCATGACAAGCGGAAACCATGAAATCCTTATGGCTGTTCGTTCAGGCAAAGCCATTCGCTTCCACGAAAGCACCGTCCGTGCTGTCGGCAGAACAGCATCAGGGGTCCGGGGTATCAGTTTATCGGGTAAAAACGATGAAGTCGTAGGTATGATCTGCGTAGAGCAGCAAAACGAGGATATTCTTGTGGTTTCTGAGAATGGATACGGTAAACGTTCAAGCATTCAGGATTACCGTATTACCAACCGCGGCGGAAAAGGGGTGAAAACCATCAACGTTACGGATAAAACCGGCAGCCTTATCGGAATAATGAGTGTTACGGATGATGATGATCTGATGATTATTAACCGTTCCGGAATCACCATTCGCATGGTTGTCAGTCAATTAAGGGTTCAGGGACGGGCAACGCAGGGTGTTCGTCTGATTAACCTGAGGGAAAATGACAGCATAGCTTCGGTAGCAAAAGTGGATAATGAAGGGGCAGGGGAGGCCGTTGTTGATTTTTCTGATGCGGAAGGCGATGATAATGAACAAAATGAACAAATTGCCACGGAATAGGCCATGTTAATTGGCAACCGTGGTACTAAAATTGATAAACTGTTTTCGTGAGCAATTGAATAATAATAATTTTGAAAAAACTGATTAATTACTCCTGACATGAAAAAGCTTATTTTCTCACTTGCTTTAATCCTTGGTGTTGGTTCTGCCTTTGCTCAGAGCAACAAGGTAGTTACGGCCTGGAACCTGATGAAGCCGGAATACAACGAACTGGATAAAGCTAAAGTTGCGATCGATGAGGCCTCTGTGCACCCAAAAACTACGATGGACCCGAAAACCTGGTATTACAGGGGTTTGGTTTACTACAAACTTTATCAGTCGAAAGACGAGAAGTTTAAGAACCTCGATCCGGATCCGCTCAAGGTGGCATACCAATCTTTTGTAAAAGCAAAGGAATATGATGCATCCAATCGCTGGAAAGATGATTTGTTGTTTAATCTCACCAGGGTAGCCTCCGATTATTTTAATCGTGGCGGCGTGGAATTCGAGCAAAAGAAGTTTGCTCAGTCTGTTGAATCCTTTGAGAATGTTGTAGCTATCGGTAAACTGCCATTTATCAACCTTCTGGATACCGGCGCTGTTTATAATGCAGCACTTGCCGCTGATGAGGCTGGGATGAAAGATAAGGCACTTGATTACTACAAGCAGTCTGCCGACTACAATTACGGGGGATCAGAGGTATATCACTATATTGCTATGATTCAAATGGCAAAAGGTGATACTGTAGCAGGAATGGCATCCTACGAGCAGGGAATCAAGAAATATCCGAACACTTCAGCTAATCTTTATATTGCTGTCATCAACGTTTATTTGGGTAAAAAAGACCTCAACAGTGCATTTACCTATGTTGAGAAAGCCATTGAAAAAGATCCTAATAATATGAGCCTGTGGCAGGTTTATGGTGGTGCCCTGCAGGATAAGGACAAGAACAAGGCTATCGCGGCTTACAATAAGATGATTGAGCTGGAACCCAATAATTTCCTTGGATATTACAACGTCGGCTCTGTATATTTCAATATGGGCGTAGAAGCTAACGATAAAGCCAATGCGATACCTCTGAGTGACGAGGCCGGATATAAGGCTGCCGTTAAAGTTGCTGATGATTTCTTTGGCCAGGCTTTGCCATTCTTTGAAAAAGCTTACGAAATTAAAAAGGACGACAGTGATCTGCTAACCGGTTTGAAATCCCTGTACTACAGGTTTAAAAATAACGAAAAGGTTCAGGAGATACAGAAACAGATCGATTCACTGAAATAATGCAAATGGGTAAGGGACTGTTTAACGGTCCCTTATTCATTAAACATATAATTTAACATAATATTAATTATAGGACAAATAGCTTAAGTCGATATTTTCTACAGCCGTCCCATGCCCAAACAAAGCACGTGCAGGCAAATGGTGATGAATAGAAAGATCAGACGGCTGTTCTTCGCTGAGAATCCGAAGAAATTGTAGCGGATAGCCAAGACTTCGCAGTGACTCACGCAGTCGCCGCAGAGCGTACAGGTTTGTCCGGGTTTGCGGTTAAGAATATCCGATTTGTTCAGTGCGTCATATTTGCAGGATGGCACGCAACGCATACAGTTGGTGCAGGAGGATTCAATTTTCATCCGGAACGGGGAAACATATTTCAGGAAGTTAACCAGGGTTCCGATCGGACAAAACACCACGCAATGGACCATCTTGCCTTTCTTTCGGGAAATGAAAATCATTACAAGAATCCCGATAATCCCCAGTGCAATCGCCGGTATCAGCGTTTGAAGGCCTGATAATCCCAGTAACCTGAAAACAAGAGCGAAGAATATAACCAAAACCAACAGAGATCCTTTCCATACCCATTTGTTCCTGAGCGGTTTGCGATCGGTTCTGCCTTTGGCAGCAAGGTTGTCAAGCGCTCCGAAATAGCAGAAATGAGAGCACCAGGCCGGACCGCTAAGCACAATGGTACTAAGGAATAGAATCGTCATAAATCCAATGCCGCCACGGTATACAGGGCCTCCCACAATCATAAACGGTAAAGGCAGATGCAGCTTGCCGGTCATCAGAAACCGCTCATCGGCCAGTAAGCCCAACAAGAACTGGCTGAAGAATACCACACAGAATATCATCCAGATCCGCTTCCTCCAGACTGCAGATTTTGCCGGATCCATCATGGCTCGTGCAATAATAAAGGTATAAAGGGCCAAAACAGCAATCTGCAACCAGCCGCCGCCAGCAATAAACCTTTCTGATGCCAACATCGGCTTATCCGGAACAATCTGAACCACCGCAAATAAGGCAGTCACAACAAAGGCTGCAGACAGTGGAAAAACCGGTATGGAAAGCGAACTTTTCATGCCTTGAAAATAGATTTTTTGCATGATTCAAATTGTATCAATTGTTACAATCTTCCCACCCTACCCTGCTTTTAAACCATTTTTCCAGTTCGTTCATTACTGTATCTTTAAACCGATAAAAATTTGTGAAATGAAAAAGCTCATTCTGCTCGCCCTCACCTGTCTGTTGATCTCCTTTTCTGCGACAAGTCAGACCGTTGATGAAAGAGGATACATTGTAAAAGTCGGTCAGACGGTTCCTGATTTCAAAATTAAATTTCAGGATGGTAAAGTGATGGAAATTAAGGATCTGCGGGGAAAGGTTGTGATGCTCCAGTTCACTGCAAGTTGGTGCGGCGTGTGCCGGAAGGAGATGCCCTTTATCGAGAGTGATATCTGGAATGTCTACAAAGACAAGGGCTTGCAGCTTTTCGGCATTGACCGTGGTGAAACACCGGAAAAGGTGAAGGAGTTTACCAGCCAGATGAAAGTCACCTATCCGCTGGTTCTGGATGAAGATTCCGGAATATTCACGCTTTTTGCCGATAAGGCAGCCGGTGTTACGCGAAATATCCTGATTGACCGTGAAGGAAAGATTGTCTTCATGACCCGGTTATACGATGAGGTTGAGTTTGCAGCCCTGAAAAAGAAAATCGCGGAACTGATGAAATAAAAAAAAGCCGGCCCCTGGGGACCGGCTTCTTTATTAACGGACCACCGTCATCTTCAATGTTTTGTTGAAATCGCGGGTTTGCAATGTATAGAAGTAATTGCCGGGCTCAAGTTCATTGCCCTGGATTACGACACTATTCTCCCCTGCAGGCTTATATCCGAAATTCCGGACGCTAACCGTTCTTCCCGATATGTCCTTGATGATCAGATTAACCTCTGACGGATTTGCCAGGTTAAAGCCAATGGTGGTTGCTTCGGTAAAGGGATTCGGGAAATTCTGGCTCAACTGAACCCCACCGGCCTGCGGATCTGAAATTCCATCAATCAGATTTGAATGATCATTGAGGTTCATCCGGATCATGAACAGGTCCTCACTGGTTGAGTACCAGGCATCATCGTCGGTAAAGAAGTACCAGCTGGTGTTGGCTGGGAAGTAATTGCTTCTGTCAGAGCCAATTGAATATCTATTTGATGCGTACGCTGCCTCGAACTCCATGTTGTTCCAAAACTGAATAGCCGCCATGTATGTTTTTCCTGCTTCCAGAAATTCGCTTTCTCCATCTTTTTGCAATGGCAAGGTTACCCAGTGGTTTTTCAGGATTGTGGAATCCATTGAGATCAGCTCACTCGCCAATAATTCAACCGGACTCTGTGTCTCTTCATTGTACCCCAGAAGAACGAGACGGAAACTGCTCAGGATATCGGCGCTGTTAATATAAGCCGATAAACTGCTTATCTCAATCGGATTTTTAATCCTGTACCAGGTTCCCATCAGGTCCCCTTCATGAGGTACTGTGTACCATTCCCATGTGGAAAATGAAACCTCAGAAACGTCGTCACATCGTGAGTACATACTGTCCGTTACCATGAATGGAACCGTTGCCTTGTTATCCGCCGGAACCATGTCAGGCAAATCGGCTTTGGCCTGGAAATCTACCCGGTAATGGCCAAAATCAACCGGCAAAAACTGGGTGGGTGTTCTAAGCGTGTCGGTAAGGCCCGGATAGAGGGTATAAGGAGTCGTTGACTCGTTATAAATCACCTGGTTGTTCTTGGTTACCTGAACATTAAACTGTGTACCCCACTGTTCAATGTTCCCGAAATTCTTGATAATACCGGTGAAGTCAAAGCCAGATATCTGGCTCTTTGGAAGACCGTAAAAAAAGCCTTCTTTGTCTTCAGTCCCATTATCGTAATCAGCTTCGCTATAAACAAGCTGGAGATCATCATCAAAACCTTCAAGAAAAGTAATGTCATCTATCATCCAGTAATAGAGCTTGGCATCGCGCCAGGTGATTTTAAATTGCACATTCTGCATATTGGCGGCAACATCGGTTAAATTGAGGTATAGGTCAACTTTCTCGCCTGCTTTAATACCCCCGACCCGTTCGCTAACCTTGGCACCCATTTTCATGTCAAAGGATGCCCAGTGCACACCATTGTCATTGGTTACTTCAAAAAGCTGGACTGAGGATGACCAGTACCTGAAATTCTGCTCAATCCTTACAAGGACAGAAGCGTGCCCCGTGCAATTAATTGGAGGACTCACAATTGAACTGTTGACAGCCAGGTAATTGTCGTAATGACCAAGGTCCTGGTTATATCCATCAGCATTCAGCGCCAGGAATCCATTTGCCTGTGTTGTCGATTTTATCGGGGGTTCGTTGGTATAAACACCTTTAAGCGTGTCATTAGCCCAATGCCAGTTATATCCCAGGTCAGACGGATCCTCAATCGTCCATCCGGCAGGCAGCAGCCAACCAATTTCTCCGGTTGAGCTTGCCCAGTTGAACTCCTCGGTCCAGAAGGCCTCTCCGCCGCCTTTAAGTCTTGGCGTCTCCTGCCAGATAGCACCAGCAGCAGCTGTCTGGCCTGTGTTCGGGGGAGCTTGCTTCCCTGGTTTGGCGGTCTGAGCAGTAGCAGCCAGCCAAAGGCAAAGCATAACAACAATGATGGTAAAATTTTTCATGGCTATTGTTTTTATAAATAATAGGTTTAAGTTAGGCATTGAATTATTTCCTGATACCACAAAAAGCTAACGTTTTGATGAATGAGTCGAATGTAAATACAAGTGCACCAAGTGTTTTCAATGATGTATTGGGTCCGGTCATGCGGGGCCCATCGAGTTCCCACACCGCAGCATCCCATCGGATAGGCCTTTTGTTAAAAGATCTGTCCGGACCGGGATTACATCATGCCTTGTTTGAGTTTCACCCGGGCGGATCGCTGGCATCGACCCACCGTACTCAAGGATCCGATATCGGACTTGCCGCCGGCCTGATCGGCATGGATATTCTGGATCCCCGGATGCCACTGGCAATTGAGGTGGCACAGGAGGCCGGCCTGGAGCTTACGTTTATGATTTCAGATTACCCGGCTGACCATCCAAATACCTATAAAAGCACCCTGACAGCCGTAGATGGTAAACAGGTGACTGCCAGAGCCGAATCTACGGGCGGAGGAATGTTTTACCTGACTGAAATCGAAGGCTTCCCTACCCGATTAGGAGGCGATGAATTTGTGATATTTTCGACACAAGTAGGTAGGGAACCTGCATTGCCGATTGATCGGTTGGCCGGGATGATGAGCGAGATACCGGGCTTTATCAGGTATGAGAAAATTGAAAAAAATGGAGATGCCGCGCTTCTATTTTGCTTTTCAGAAGAAACCGGTGCGGAATCAGCCCTGCAGGTTTGCAGTTCTCAGGCGGGATTTTGCCGATTGTTGAGACCCGTGATGCCCATTGCCGCAAATGCCGGTGCCGAACTTCCTTTTGATCGCCTGTCCACACTGATGGCCAGCCCTGCCTTATTACGAAATTCTCTTGGAGAACTTGGCCTTCGGTACGAAACTGCACGATCAGGTTTAAGTCGAGAAGTGGCTGACAATCTGATGATAAGACTCATTTCTATTTGGAGAGAATCAATCCAGCAGGGATTATCCGGAACCGAATACAGGGATCGTTTGATGGGCGCACAGGTCCCGGTATTTATGTCAAGGTTGAAGGAAGGCAAATTGCTGCCCGCCGGACCGCTCAACCGTATGATTGCCTATTCCTGCGCGCTGATGGAGGTTAAGAGCAGCATGGGTGTGATTGTTGCTGCGCCTACCGCAGGATCCTGCGGTGGTCTGCCCGGGTGCCTGATCGGACTTGCCGACGAGCATAATATTGATGACGATATGTTAAGGAGAGGGTTCTGGGCAGCGGGTCTTATCGGACTTTTCATCGCTCAGCAGTCTACCTTCGCCGCTGAAGTTGCCGGATGTCAGGCGGAAACAGGAGCCGGAGCTGCAATGGCGGCCGCCGGACTTGTCGAAATGGCCGGGGGAACCGCCCAGGAAGCCCTGGACGCGGCATCCCTGGCTTTGCAAAACATTTTGGGACTCGTCTGCGATCCGGTTGCCAACCGGGTTGAAATTCCCTGCCTCGGTCGAAATGCTGCCGCAGCCGGGAATGCTCTCACCTCGGCCAATATGATCCTTGGCGGTATCGATCCGGTTATTCCTCTTGAAGAAACAATAATTACTATGCTCGAAGTGGGCAAAAGCATGCCGCACGCACTTCGATGCACTGCCCTTGGTGGCCTTGCCATGACTCCTACTGCTAAATTCCTTGAATCCAAATTATTATGCTAGTCCTGAATGAATCCTCCCTGGCCCAGTTAACCGACTGGACTGGCCTGATCGACCAGATGATTAAGGCAATGGTGGCGTATGAAAACGGCGACTTCGTGATGCCCGACCGTATTTCCATGGGGTTCGCCAACAATACGTTGTTGCTGATGCCTGCACAAAGCGGAAAATATTTCAGCACGAAACTCGTCAGTTTATTCCCTGATAATCCAAGCCGTAACGAACCTGTTATCAAGGGGATGGTGTTGCTGAACAATGCTGAGAACGGTCAGCCGCTGGCGATTTTTAACGGAGCCAAACTAACCGCAATCCGAACGGCAGCAGTATCCGCAGCAGGCATTCGCTATACCACCCCTGTGGATGTTTCTTCTCTTGGCCTGATTGGTGCCGGAGTTCAGGGAATGCACCAGGTTCTGGCGGCCAGTGTTGTTCGCCCCATAAGGAATATTTACATCCTGGATATGATCCCCGGAAGGGCAGATGCGTTTGTTTCATGCCTTAGATCTTCCTTGCCCGATGTTCAGATGCACCTTGTTTCCTCTGCTGAGGAGCTGGCTGAGAAATCTCAGGTTATCATAACGGCAACCAATTCCAATAAGCCGGTTCTTCCGGATGATGCTTCCTTGCTGCTGAATAAGCATTTTATCGCCATCGGTTCCTACAAGCCTCAGATGCGTGAGATTCCTGATGCTTTGTTTACCCTGCTCGACCATTGTTTTGTGGATGTTCCTTTCGCTCTTGAAGAATCGGGCGACCTAATTCACCCGATAGAAATGGGATTGCTCAAACAAAAACAGGTGACTCCCCTTGGGGCCCTGATACGGGGAAAAGTCCATACCGACATTGCAGGCACCACGCTGTTTAAATCAGTCGGGATGGCCTTGTTTGATCTTTTCACCTCCCAATGGTTCTATGAAAAAGCCCTGCACCTGGATGCAGGTGAACAGGTTTCTTTCTAAAAACCACTGTTTTTTCTGCTCACTTATCGACTGATTTAACTCGTTTAATCAGTTGTTCACTGGCCTTTCCTTTTTATGACGGGTTTTGGCAAGTCATTTGCATGCGGGTTATCATAATACACACCCAAAATCCAAAGTCATGAAAAACTTACTAATCTTTGCGATGATCCTGGCAGCCGGAACTACTGCCTACCCGCAGGCAACCAGGTCAGCAAGGGAATCAAAAAATGAAAAAGGCAGCTCCCGGTCAGAATCCTCCAGGACAGTTACCCGGTCGGATTCCAAATCCTCCGGTGAAAAAAAATCATCCGGAACTGCATCATCGTCCAAATCAAACGTTGAAAGGAGCCGTTCGGCTGATTATGGCCAAAAAGCAGCAACACGGAGCACCGAGCGTTCGGTGACTTCCGGTAATACTCAGCGCTCGGTTTCTTCAGGAAATACTCAGCGCTCGGTTTCTTCAGGAAGTACTCAGCGGTCAGCTTCTACTGGGAATGTACAGCGCTCGGTTCGGACTGAGAACCCACCGGCAAGACGGTACGAAGGTCAGGCTCAGGGTCAGACTCAGACCCGGACCCGCAGCACCGCCGTTACCCGGCCTGAAACCAAGAGTGCCAGCGCGGCAACCCGCAGTGAAACTACCAGAACTACCCGATCGGATGATTCCGGTAATGCCAGAGGTACTACCAGTTCGGCTACCCGTGTTTTCCGCGAAGGAAAAGGAACTCTCACCCGTGAAGATGGCTCGGTTGTCCGTCACCAGAATGATGAGGTATTTGCTTCCCGAAAGTATAAACTGGACTATGATAACTATGAAAACTTGCGGCGGTCAGATGATTTTCGCCGGGAGTACCGGGATTACAATAACTGGTACAGTCACAGGCACATCAGGGTTGTCAACCACTATTATAGCAATTATGTTCCAATCCCATGGGAAATCAGGAGAGTACGGTATGTTTACCGCAGACCGGTGCATGTTGACCTGATCTGGACCCCACTGCTGCTCCACAGATTCATGTACTACTATCCTACTTACGATAACTGGAACATCGATTTCGGCAGGGAAATAGAAACCATATCGGCCTATGATGTAATGGAGTATGCAGGCAGCGTTAAAAGGGTTTACGGAAAAGTGGAAGAGGTTTACTACTCGCCTGAGGATGAAAACTATATCCTCTATATCGGGGCACCCTTCCCCTACCACGATCTGAGCGTAGTGGTTCCGAAATATCTGGCAAGGAATATTTCAATGAGCCCGAAATGGTACTTTGAAAACGAACATATCTGGGTTGTAGGCCTGATCAACGTGTGGGAAGGAAAACCGGAAATTGTGGTCAGGGACGAAGATCAGATCAGAAGATATTAGCAATAGGTTCAATAGTTTGGTTAAGCATGAAGGGGATGCCTTGGGTTAGGGCGTCCCTTTCTCTTTTTCCGTTTCAAATGAATAACCGTTCCTGGCAAGGACCGATGTCCAGCCCAGAATTCCGGCGAGCTTCTCCCAGTTTGGCGGCAGGTCGGCCTTAATGGCTAATTCTTCTCCGGTTACCGGATGTCTTAGGGTAAGCATCGCAGCATGAAGGAATAAATTATCCAGTTCAAACTGTGCCTGCATGAAACGGTTATGAGAACGGTCGCCGTATTGTGTGTCCCCGATGATGTTATAGAAAATATGCTTGAAATGCCGTCGCAGCTGATGCCTGCGGCCGGTTACAGGCTCCGCGGTTACCAGGGAATACCGGGCTGTTTCAAATATTCCGACTGGATAAGGAATCTCGGAGGTTGCCAGCCGAATGAAATGAGTCAGAGCATTCCGCTTGTCGCCACGACGGTTGACAGGGATGTCATGGTCAATAGTACCCGATTCCGGACAATATCCCCGTAAAACGGCCAGATACGTCTTTTTGAATCCTTCCGTTTCAAATGAATCGCTGATGATTTTTGCAATTTCCGGGCTAAGACCGAATAGTAATACACCCGAGGTTGGCTTGTCAAGCCGATGCACCGGGTAAACCCATTTTCCGATCTGGTCCCGTACGATCTGTACAGCAAACAGTTCTGAATCAGGGTCCAGATAGGTGCGGTGGACAAGCAGTCCGGATGGCTTATTAACGGCTACAATAAATTCATCCTGGTATAGAATGTCAAGCATAATACGGGTCATGGCACAAGTTTAATGATTACTTTTAGCCGGTAGAAATATATCAAAACCTTATATAAGAATTGGCTGGTAATTCGTTGATAAAGCTCATTAAAGAGAAGAAATACGGGATCATAGGAACCCTCCTGGTTCACATGTTTATGCTCACGTGCATTTTGGCCATCAAAGTGAATAACCTTAAGGATGATAAAGAGGAGTTGGTTTATATTGATATTAAGGCCCTTGAGGAAATTGCTAAGCTTGATGTGGTTCCACAGTTCAGGCAGCCTGCAGCTCCTTCGCGCAAAGCCCGGAATATTGCCGTAAATCAGAATGAGGATCGTGTTGAAAAATACGATGATTATCAGAATTACCGGGTTTCCAACCGGATGGCCGAGCGTGAGGCAAAAGCCCGTGCCGACCAGGCTGTCAAGGAGATTATTAAGGAGAATAAGCTGAATCCAACCGACAAGGAATTGCCTCCAACGGAATCAAAGCCTACCGGTTTTTATGAAGCAAAAAAGATTGAAGAAGAACAGGTTTACAAAGGCCCTACGAATATTTACTATAAGCTTGACGACCGCAAGGTTTCTTATCTCCCGATACCTGTGTATAAATGCAAGGGAGGAGCCACGGTTCAGGTCGATATTCGTGTTGGCCAGCGCGGTAAGGTTGAAGCGGTGAGCATCAATGCAGCGGGCACGGATACCCGCGATAACTGCTTTCTGGATGCAGCAAAGGAAGCCGCAATGAAAACGAGGTTCAATTACAGCTCTTCGGCCCCGCTTCTGCAGCAGGGACATATCATCTATCACTTTGTGGCTCAATAGGTATAAATACAAAAGCCGCCCTTCTGGAGCGGCTTTTGCATTCATACATTTTTCTTAAGCGTTTTTGAAGGCTTTGAGGCCGGCAAAGACGGCCGATTTTCCCAGATGGCGCTCAATGCGCAGAAGCTGGTTAAACTTGGCAATCCTCTCACCCCGACATCCTGAACCGGTTTTAATGTGCCCGGCACCGGTGGCAACTGCGAGATCCGCGATAGTGGTATCTTCGGTTTCACCTGATCGGTGCGAAATGAAATAGTAATAGCCGTTGCGGCGAGCCAGTTCGATGGTTTCAAGAGTTTCAGACAACGTACCGATCTGGTTAAGCTTAATCAGAATCGAGTTTGCTGCAGATTTGTCAATGCATTCCTGAAGAATGGCCTTGTTTGTGCAGAGCAAATCGTCGCCCACGAGTTCGATTCGGTTTCCAAGCTCTTTGTTCAGCATCTGCCATCCGGTCCAGTCATTTTCGGCCAACCCGTCCTCGAGCGATACAATCGGATATTTGTCAACCCAGCTCTTCCACAGTGAAATCATCTCTTCGGATGTTCTGGCGGATTTATCGGATTTGAAAAAATGATATTTCCCGTCTTTAAACATTTCACTTACAGCCGGGTCCAGACAAATCGAAATGTCTTTTCCGGGCGTGAAACCAGCTTTTACGATAGCTTCGAGGATCACATCCATGGCTTCTTCGTTGGATTTCAAGTCCGGGGCATATCCGCCTTCATCGCCGATTCCCGTTGAATATCCTTTACCCTTCAGTACGGTTTTCAATGCATGGAAAGTGTCAACACCCATCTGAATTGCAGTGGCAAAATCCGGAGCATTATGCGGCGCGATCATGAATTCCTGAAAATCAACGCTGTTTTGAGCATGAGCGCCACCGTTAATTACGTTCATGGCAGGAACCGGCAAAACGCAGGCATTAGTTCCCCCGATATACCGGTACAATGGCAAACCAACACTTTTTGCGGCAGCATGAGCAACGGCCAGGGATACTCCGAGAATGGCATTGGCACCGAGTTTTGCCTTATTATGAGTTCCGTCCAGGTCAATCATCGTGTAATCCAGATTCCTTTGTTCGTAGGCGCACATTCCGATCACTGTCGGTGCAATGATTGAATTGACATTTGAAACAGCCTTCAGAACTCCTTTGCCGCGATAGCGGGATTTGTCGTCATCTCTGAGTTCGACGGCTTCCTTTTCTCCGGTGGATGCACCTGATGGCACGATTGCACTTGCGCTGATTCCATTTTCCAATCTGACTTCCACTTCAACTGTGGGATTACCTCTGGAGTCAAGAACCTCCTGGGCGTGTACTTTTGAGATTTTCATTTTATAAATTATTGATATACTGTTAGTTGTAATTACTGTTAGCGAATGCACAAAGATAGCGATTATCCTGTTCGGATCAAATAAAAATTGGCTTTCCTTATCGCTGCTATTTACCTTCTTGCTCCAGTTTCCTGAAGTCGGAGATCCAGAGGGTCTCCCCTACTCCCAGGTCATAAGAGGTCTTTCGCGCCAGCACAAAAAGATAATCTGAAAGCCTGTTAACATATCGGATTAGAAGGGGATCCACTTCCACTTCATGTCCCACCTTTATCATCATTCTTTCTGCCCGTCTGCAAACCGTTCGTGCCACATGGCACTGAGCCACAAGGGCATGACCTGACGGCAATATAAAATTCTTTAAGGGCGGCATTAAATCAAGCATCCTGTCCATAGCATGTTCGAGGTCGGCGACATCCTCTTCCAGGATTTTTGGCAGCCTTTCCAAAAATATGGGATCATCCACCGCCAGATTGGACGATACAACGAAAACCCTGTTCTGAATGGCAGTCAACCGCTTTTTTTCAAGCGGGTCTGGAACGTCCGACTGGATGATACCAAGATGGGCATTCAATTCATCAATGGTGCCATAGGCTTCAAGTCGGGGGTGATCTTTGGGGATGCGGGTTCCGCTGGCCAAAGAGGTCTCTCCTTTGTCGCCGGTACGTGTATATACTCTCATAATCAATTTTTTACATCCATTATCTGATAAGGATAAAGCGGGCGCTGTGCGATCCTGTCGTACGATCATGTACCGTAAGAATGTAGGTTCCTGCTGAATAGGCAGCGCTGGAAAGGTCCAGCTCAAGGTCGCCGTTAGTTGAGGTGTACGGCGGTGTAGCACAAAAGGTCCCGTCAATCCTCATCAAAATGACCCTGTCGTCCGGAGTAAAATCAGGAAAGGCAATCCTGATATGCTGGCTGGCCGGATTGGGATAAACGGACAGCTGCTTATCTGCTACCTGCATGCTCTCCCCGGTTCCCGAAAACTGTGAATCCGGCAGGTCAATATTTACTAACGAATGATTAGATTTTTTTGAATAAGTAACCCTGCCGGTGGTTAAAACCGTCGCTGAAGCAATTTCATTCGTGGTTCCAAGAATCAGGCTTACATCATAATATCTCAGGCTTGAAGGTACCTTACTGTAATCCAGTTTGATCTCCATCATCGTCCCGCTTGTCTGGACTGATATCTTGATATTGTCTCTAACAAGCATGTAATCAATTACTTCAGCTGAGTTGGCGAACCAGCCATTGTCGTGCCCCCGATGTCCATATTCAGACTCCATGTATTCCATATAGCCTTTAAAGACCGGAAATTCCAATGAGCCCCCCGGGTTTGTATAAGCGACCCGGTGGGTGTATTCATTCCACCACTTTTGCTTATCGGGCCCAGTGGTTTGAACCCATGCTGAAATCAGATTTATTAATGTTGGGAGGTTTTCATCATTACTGTTGATATGATTGCGCCAGTAAACGGGTTTGGGCAAGGGCACGGGGAAAGTTACATCGGCCCCTCTCCCAGAATTCGAATAGGAATAATCACTGGTTATATTGGCCAGGTAACCCAGGGAGAAGGCCGGGTCAATAAACCGGACATTGCCTGATGGCGGGACACAGTAGCGAAACTCGATGCCGGTTTTGCTCTTGAAAGCCTGGTGGTTCGACACCAGCTGCCATATATAATCAATTGTTTGAGTTGCAGAAGGGTGATTGTAGCTGTGGTTGTAAAAATCCCAGCCTGCCTGGTACATGAAGCTTGCCTGGGAATAAGTCAGATACCCGGGCGTTCCGTTGTGAATATCAAGGCCGGAGGAATTACTTGTGTACCAAGAGACTCCGGCGGTAAAGGGAATTTTAGTGCCGCATCCATCCGTAAAAAACAGACCCGGATAAGTCTGCTTGTCAACATCAGAGTACCCTCCGTTGAGCAGCGGAAATGCAAGAGTATAGGCATCGTCCAGCCCATCATCAAGGGTAAAGCTGAATGCAAATTCCTTATTAAACTTGAGGACTGCGGGATCGGTTTTCGTGGATGAACTTATTGGAGACAGAAATGTAAGCCGAATGGTGACCTGTTTTTGCTGAGCCTGAATAGCGCTGGAAGCAAGGATAATAGATCCGAGCATGAACCAGATATTTAGTGAGGATTTAGCTGCCATTAGTCCCCATTTAAACGCTTTCAACATTAATCAGAACAGGCCTTCCTTTTTTGAATCGCTGAACCAGACACAATATTTGATCAGGATGATACATCTCTGAGCGAACCTGCCAATCCTGGGGCTTTATTTTAATCGTTTGGTGAAACATGTCCTCAACCGTAATTACGGCTTCAACCCGACCGAATAAATCAATTGTTTTCTCCAGGCTGGCAAACCTGAAAGGATAGGTTTCCCCAATTTTGTAATATGGATGAACGGGCTCAATAAGGCACTCTCCGTTGGGTTTATACTTAATCAGGGTAGCTTCGATCTCCTGCCCGGGTTTCATGCCGTAATGAATGAAATCCATCACCGGCAGGCGATGAAAATTTCCGATGGTATCCTTGAGAATATAGAACTGCTCGTTTTCGAAGGTCTTGATATCCTGTATCTTGAACGAATAGTTCTGCCCGGTTTTTAAGGTCATGAACCGGCTTGTCATGGCCGGAAGCGACAAAACCAATTCTCCCTTTTTAATCCGGTCAACCCGGCAGGCCAGGTGCGAATAACCGATCTCAATGTCATCGGCTTTGTCAATCGGACAGGCCCATTCCAGTCCGTGAAGGTCCTTCACCCAGGCTACCATTTGAGGCTTTCCGATAAAACTCTCCTGCTGGGTGATTCTTAAAACCAGGAAATCATATCGTTCCCCGATCCTATAATAGGGATGGTCAGGCTCCAGAAAAATCTTGCCGGAGCAATTGATTTTATCAATTGTACAGTTTATCACCTGACCGATTTTCATACGGTAATTCACGTAGAACAGCTCAGGCAACAGGTATTTTTTCTGATCGGGCCCGATCAGGACGAAATTGATTTCATCGGTTCCGGGTAAAACCAACTTATTCGAAATAGTAAACTGGAAACGCTGTCCTTCTTTGAATATTATTTCGTCAGGCATAATTTGCTTCCCCCCAAGCAGGATGTAAATATGCAAAAAAAAAGGACTAAACGTCAGCGGAATTTTCGATCCTCCGGGCCGCTGTAGGAAATTCTGCGTATGCGGTAGTCCTCGTTCTCATCAAAGAAAAGAACCAGCGAAGCTTCCTGGTTATCGTTGATCTGTAGGACATCAAGGGAGATAATTCGGTTGTCAAATAATCTTATCTGGCGAATTTTTACTGTGCCCGATTTATTTTGCAGGCTCTGGAGGGAATCCACCAGGGCATCATTGGTATATTTCTTAATCATCTGGCTGGCTATATCCTCCTTGATGAATTTCCTGAAATCATTATCGGATCCATTTGCCAGCAGGACGAGGAAATTCCGGGTTAATGTACCGATTCTGTTATTGGGTAGTGAGTCAAGACAGACAGTCTTCCTGCCAACCAATTCGGGCTTTTGCGGATACTTGAATACGCATTTTGCCAGCTCGGAGGCTAGCAGCTCATTCCCTTCCCGAAAACGGTTAGATAGAACGATAATAGTAATGTCTTCCTTCAGGTACCTTAGGAAATCCGCGTAGAATCTACCGTTCCAGCCATTATGAGCAATTACTTCCGTATTATAGATCGATTTAACGATTAGCCAGCCATACCCTGAGGTAGAGTTGCCTCTGGACTGAACAGCCGGCACGGGATGATAATATTGATTCTTGGATTTCTCATCCAGAATTTCGCTGCCCAGGAGAGCCAGATGCCAGGCATACATATCGGTCGCTGTGCTCAGCATTCCTCCGCTTGCCCTTCGGGTCCATGAAGGGCCGTCATCAAGCCAGCCTGAATCCATCGGCCTACCCCAGTCATTGCAGTAGCTGTAGCCATGCGCAACAACAGAATTGGCCCAATCAGGCATCCTGTATCCGGTTCTTCTCATACCAGCCGGTTTGAAAAGATATTGCTGCAGAAAAGCTTCGTATTCCATACCTGATATATTCTCGATCAGAATACCTAAAACATTATATCCGGCATGCGAGTAATAAGATTTCCCAACCAGGTTTTTATCGATTAGGGTTTGCTTGAATCGGTTTATGAGTTCATCACGGGTTATTACCTCAGTATTTGACCCGAAATCAGAGGGTAAACCCGACGAGTGTGTCAATAACTGATGTAAAGTGATGAAACCGAGTTCCGCTGGCAAACCCGGAATGTATTTCGAAATGCTGTCGGTTACTGACAGCTTGCCCATCATCTGGAGTTTCAGTATGGCAGCTCCCGTAAATTGCTTGGTTATGGATCCTATATTAAAAACGGCATCCGGGCCATTGGGAATGCCCAGCTCTTCATTTGCCATTCCATAAGACTTGATCAAAGGAGCCC
>CAYQFT010000033.1:0-5814 GCA_964416825.1 uncultured Porphyromonadaceae bacterium | reverse complement strand
TAACCAAAACGGTTCCACTGAATCCGTTTTCTCCCTCCCAATCAAGGTACCGGTCAATGGTCTGCAAAACCGGATCCTCCGGATGACTGGTGCCATTCTCCCTCACAGTGCAGCCTGTTGCTAACAGGAGAGCCGAACACACTGATATGGAAAGGAAGAGGTTGAACTTTTTCACGATTCAAAAATACCAACGGAACCGACAAAGCGACGTGAAAAAAAGTGCAAAAATCTTAAAAGATGTTAAACAGTTTTCAAATCACCTATTTATCAAGCTTTTTAATTGATTTCCTGGTAACCTTCAAAGCATCGAGAGCCAACCGGCTGTATAAATCTGTAACCATTACGCGGCACTTTTCGGGAGAATTGGCATGAATGACAAGCAGTTTCTTTTCCAGTGCAGGCTGTGCGGCGATCAGCTTTCGCTCCGGCTTCAGGTGGACTTTCCTCACATAATCAATATTAGGTCCGTATGAAGCATTCATTAGGTCGGAGAAATTAACAAACGCCCAAAATGCATGCTGATCATTCCGCACATGTATGTCAGAAGGAGGATTATAATGGTCCTGGAGTGTGGTCAAATATCCGGGCCTCCTGAAAGCATCGGGGAAATCAATGGTACCGGCATACAAGGGAATGAACGGCTGCATGTCAGGCCATTGCGGAGCCAGCCACATTACGCAACCCACATCCACAGTCATCCAGCTTCTCAGTTCGCTGACGAATCCGTATACGGTTCCGTTGCCGCAAATCATCGATCCATTCAGTTTATAAGGACTGCCATTTTTGTAAAGGTTGCTTTTATCCAGATCCGTTCCTTCAGCGTGGTTCCTCAGAAGTCCCATCAAGAATTCCTTGGTCACAGGGTTACCCGGTTTGAAAGAGAATGGGAAATCATCGGTAATCTGAAACGGCTTTTCAAAAAGATGATAGGCAGCCCAGGCACGGTTTACATTCCCGGGATTGGATATACTGTTTTTGGCTGCATAGGCTTTTCTGAAGTTGAAGGGTCCGTCAGTCGATGGATTGTACCAGCCTCTTGCGGCTGCATAGTCAATCAGGTCGGGACATGAAAGAAAGTTTTCTGTATCGTTCAGATTTACCTCGGCGATCGTGTAATTGTTTGGAAGAACCATAACCTCATCATCGGGAATCCGCTGGGCAACCCAGTGCTTTCCTTTCACAACAGCCAGAGCCCAGGCTTCGTTGGGATCAGCAATGCAATAGGTGCGTCCCGAGCCGGTATACCCGAACTGCTCAATCAGACTTCCGGCAATGACAACAGCATCTTTCGCAGTTTGGGCCCGTTCAGCCATCAGTTGGCGAAGGTTGTATCCGATACCGCCACTGGTAATCTCTGCCTTATCTTCGCGTGAGGAGCAGGAATTGGAGCCTATACAAACTCCATATTCATTCAAGTAGGAATCAGAAAAATCCATACCCGGTATCTCAAGCCAGATATATTTTCCGGTAAAAGGATACTGTCTTACCAGGGCTCCCCCTTTCAGCTGGAATTCTGAGCCTTCATGGTATTCTTTCCGCGGAACTACATACCAGTTAACAAGCTGTTTTCCATAGTCGTCCTCATTGTGGGCAAAGAGAACCGCTCCATCTGCGCTAGCCTTTTTTCCAACCAGGACACTAAAGCAATTGAAATCATCCTGAGCTGAAAGACAGGATGTCACAAGGGCAAAAAACAGTAATAAAAGAACTGACGCCTTTTTCATGGTTATGCCTCCTATAATTGTCTTTTTCAATAGAATCCAGATCAGGATTTCTTTCCGAGAGTTTTAAGAATCCTTGGCAGCAATCCCGGGCCTTCATAGATAAATCCCGTATAGAGCTGAACCAGGCTTGCGCCCGCAGCAAGCTTTTCAGCTGCATCTTTTTCAGTCATAAGCCCTCCGGAGCCAATAATCGGAAAATCCTTACCTAACTTTTGATGAAGATACCTTATTATTTCTGTGGAAACTTCACGCAGGGGTGTGCCACTGAGGCCGCCCTGACCGATGTTGGTTATATACTCCTCCGGATAATCAAGGTTAAAACGCCTGATGCTGGTGTTAGTAGCAACGAGACCGTCAATTCTGGTCTCCCTTACGACTTCGATAATTTCATCAAGCTGTATCAGAGATAAATCCGGAGAAATCTTCAAAAGGATCGGCTTTGTTTTTCCCTTATTCATACGGATTGTGATCAGCCGGTTAAGAATTGCCCTGAGATCATCTTTATTCTGAAGTTTACTGAGATCCTTAATGTTAGGACAGCTTACGTTAACGACAAAATAATCTACGTATGGATAAAGACCGTCAAAGCAAGCAGCGAAATCATCAACCGCCAGTTCATTGGGTGTGTCTGTGTTCTTGCCAATATTGCCGCCGATGATAATACCCTCTGGACGATGCGCCAGCCGCTTTGCAATAACCTCAAGGCCATCATTGTTGAAACCCATCCTGTTGATCAGGGCGGAATTCCGCGTTAACCTGAAAAGCCTGGGTTTAGGGTTTCCACCCTGAGGTCGGGGAGTAACGGTTCCAATCTCTACAAAGGCAAAACCCATGTTCCGGAGAAACCGGATCGCCCTGGCATTTTTATCAAGTCCACCTGCGATTCCTACCGGATGGTTAAAAGTCAGCCCAAAAGCTTCAGTTTCCTGATGGAAATAACCAGACTTGACAGATAGCCTGAAAAAATATCCGCTGAAAGGAAGGAGCCTGAAAAAAGCAAAGAGAATCTTATGGATGGTTTCAGCAGAAAAAAGGAATAATACAGGGCGGAGCAATTTTTTATAAAACATACACGTCTCTTATTACCGAGACAAAAATACCGATTTCCATCAATAAAGACTATTCGCCATTTTCAGGTGGAAAGAACTCTGCATAGGTCTTGTCGCTGTAAAAAATCAAAACCTTAGCGACCAACTTACCGGTTTTTTCCTCTGCTATAACCTGTTTTTCAATCGGTTCTGTTACAGATTGTGCAATGCGCTGGGGTTTGGGTTCTGGGGCGGGTATTGGAGTGGCAAGTGGGGTTGGGTCGAAGATCGACAATTCCCTAACTGGCTGGCTGGTAGCTTTTTGCTCGCCGCTATACATCGAGCCAGTGCCCAAGAGCAACCAGTCAGAATTTAAATTTGGAAAATACTGGAGTGTCTTGACAACAAAATCAAGGCTAGGATTATTTCGGCCATTTAGAATATGGGACATGCTGCTTCTTTGAACCCCGATTGCATCTGCAAACGAACCTGAAGTTAATCCCTCTTTCAGTATGAGTTCTTTGATACGATTGACCATGTAACAAATGTAAATCTTACTTCTTAATTCACAAAATACAATTGTCAATTGTCACCAATTACATAAATAAATCACGAATCACAATTGTCAAATCGACAAGTTACAACGTTAAACTCACATGGTTTTACAAACGATCTCCATCGTTCTAAAGTTAATTCTAACATAAATTCAAATGAACGCTGCGATTGACTATTCATAGAAAAATGATAGCACCTGTTCGCAATTGTCAAATCATTATACTAGAATGTTTTACTGTAAAATAGCACTATTTTGGTTCAGAAGGGCTGATAAACCCCCTTTTAGGTATCCTGATCTGGATAGGTTTGAAGAAATTAGTTAAAATAGAAGTATTTAAATATCTGGTATTTAATGTATTATGTATAATATTTATAAAAAATCGAAGAAAATACCAGTATTTACGAGGTTTTTGAAGATTCTATTAATTCTAAGATTGATATACGGATACATAAAACACTGATTATCTGTTTAATAGATATGTTTTATTTTTTTCGGATTATTCTACATCATGATCATTTACATCGTGCAACAAAATGGCATGTGTGAATTAACAATTGATGCCGTAAATTGTAGAAATGTGAATTTAGGTTACTTATTGGTGATTTACAATTGTAATCCATTTTACAATTTGATTGAAGACATGATGTAAGTTTAGCAAACCAGCCTTTTACCCGTCAGGATTCTTCAGGACACCGGTTGATTCGCATGTGGAGTTGGAATATTAAAATCTGGATGAGGTATAAAGCAAGAAAAACAGGCGTAAGTGCCTGTTTTTCTGACCTTGAGCGGGAAACGGGATTCGAACCCGCGACCCTCAGCTTGGGAAGCTGATGCTCTACCCCTGAGCTACTCCCGCTTGTTGCGATGCAAAAGTAAAAACCTTAGTGGATTTTTTGGTCCATGAGGGTTTTTTTTCCTCTTTAGGATTATTTATAAATCTTGGGCTGAATTTCACCGCTAGCGATTAAGGAAATATTCAAGGCCAGGGCCCTCATCTCATCTTCACCCGGAAAAACCCTGACAGGAGCAATCCAGGCAATCCGGTATGTGAGAAGCTGAATGAAGAGATCGTTAAAGGCGATGCCACCGGTCAGAAGGATGGCATCTACCCTGCCTTTGAGGACAACACTTCCCGACCCGATCTCTTTGGCCACCTGGTAAGCCATTGCCTCGTATACTTCCCGGGCATATGAGTCTCCGTTCTTAATCTTCTCTTCTACTTCGTTGGCGGCACTGGTTCCAAGGTACGCGACCAATCCTCCTTTGCCTACAATCATTTTTCGGATCTCATCACGTGAATACTCATTGCTGAAGCACATATCAATTAGCTGACCTACCGGCACCGTGCCTGCTCTTTCGGGCGAAAAGGGACCTTCTCCGTCAAGCGCCTGGTTAACATCCACGACCTTGCCTTTTTCGTGCACCCCAACTGAAATTCCACCTCCCAAATGGGCTACGATAAGATTCAGATCCTCATATTTACGGTTAATCGAGCTGGCATAGGTTCTGGCAACCGCCTTCTGATTGAGTGCATGAAACACGGATATTCTGGCGAATTTCGGATGACCGGCAAACCGCGCAACATCCTCCAGTTCATCGACCACAATAGGATCAGCGATGAATGCTCTGGAACCCGGAATCGAGGAAGCCAGATCATTGGCAATCAGAGCGCCCAGATTGGAGGCATGCTCGATGCCCGTGATGTTGGTAAGATCACGGATCATGGCCTCATTTACTTCGTAAACACCTGATTCAATGGGCTTAAGAAAGCCTCCCCGACCGACCACATAAGAGAAGCCTTCAATGGCAATACCAGCAGCTTCCAGCTCTTCAAGGATGTGATTCTTTCTGAACTCGAACTGATCAGCCACGCGATTGTAAGGTTTCAGTTCCTCGGGGCTATGTCGGATATTCTTTTGATAAACCGGACGATTATTCTGGAATACAGCAATTTTTGTGGAAGTGGATCCTGGATTAATAACTAAGATTTCAATGGGTTTCATCCGAGGAAGTATTGCTGATTATACAATATCAATTGCTGTTGCCAACAGAAGGCTGTTAAATTTCGCATCTTCCGAATCTGACCTCGAAGTTAGGACAACGGGTGCAGTTGCACCCAGAACCACAGAGGCAACTCTGGAATCTGTGAGGAAGGCCAGTGTTTTGTAAAAGACATTTCCGGCTTCAATATCGGGCATCAGCAAAAGATCTGCATCCCCCGCCACTTCACTAATAATCCCCTTATGTTCAGCACTCTCAGAGCTGATTGCATTATCGAGTGCGAAAGGCCCGTCAATGATACAGTTTCGGATATGACCTTCACGATTTCGCTGAACCAGGACCGCTGCATCAATCGTCGCCGGCATTTGATCATTAACCTTCTCAACCGCAGCAATCACGGCTACCTTTGGCATTACCAGGCCCATTTTATTCAGGTATTCAACAGAATTATTCAAGATGGCTTCTTTTGCCCTGACATCAGGAGCAATATTGATGGCAACATCAG
>CAYQFT010000032.1:0-27802 GCA_964416825.1 uncultured Porphyromonadaceae bacterium | reverse complement strand
GTTTATTGGGCCCTGTTGGTTTCTTCAACGGCACGTATAAATATGTCATTCATACCCGGAAGCATCTCATCGAAAGAAATAATGTCAACGTTCTCATTGATTCGCGATATCATTTCCCTAACCGGAAAACGATGGTTAGGTTTGATGATGACATGCCTGAGATCCCCGCGTGTCAGTTCTTCTTCCAGAGTAACGCCAGAGTTTAATGCCTGCCTGAGTTTTTCTGCATCGCCTTTAAAACGAAGTTCATAGGTATCGGGCTTGTAACGGGCTCTCACTTCGTCGATGTTGCCGCTGAGAATATTCCTTCCCTGGTTGATCAGGGCAATGTGATCACAAAGCTCTTCAACCGAAGCCATTATATGGGTTGAGAAGATAATGGTTGCCCCGATGTCACGCAGTCTCAGAATCTCATTCTTTACGAGATTGGTATTTATTGGGTCAAAACCCGTAAATGGCTCGTCGAAAATCAAAAGTTTAGGCTCATGAAGTACGGTTACAATGAACTGCACTTTTTGTGCCATCCCCTTGGAGAGCTCTTCAACTTTTTTATCCCACCAGGATTGGATCTCGAATTTTTCGAACCAGTATTTCAATCGTTTAAGACCCTCTACCCTTGATAATCCTTTTAGCTGGACGAGGTAAAGAGCCTGTTCACCAACCTTCATTTTTTTATACAGGCCGCGCTCTTCCGGAAGGTACCCTATATGATAGACATCATCAGCGGTAATTTTCTTACCTCTGAACCTTACTTCCCCCTCATCGGGAGCCGTAATCTGGTTAATAATCCTGATGAGGGTTGTCTTGCCTGCGCCGTTTGGTCCAAGCAGGCCGAAAATGCTGCCTTCAGGGACAGAAATGCTTACACGGTCGAGAGCCAGGTGGTTGGCAAATTGTTTGACAACGGAATTTGCGGTTAGAAAATCATTCATCACGATTGAGTTTTAGTCAGTATGACAGGGTTTTGACGCATTTGTTACAAATAAAAACGGTTCATCCGGTCTAATCAAACATTTCCTTCATCCGTCGGAAAACGCTCTTCTCGGCTGCAGTCGGGGCTGGCGTGAAACTTTCAGATTTTCCCAGTTCTTCCAGAATTTTCTTCTCATCACGTGATAGGCTTCTCGGTATCCACACATTAATCCGTACCAGCAAATCACCTTTACCGTATCCGTTAAGGTCAGGGACCCCTTTGCCACGCAGACGTAAGATCTTCCCCGACTGTGTGCCGGCTTCAACCTTAACTTTTACCTTCCCGTCAATCGTGGGTATTTCAACAGCATCACCAAGTGTCGCCTGAGGAATTGAAATAAAGAGATTATATACCAGGTCATTGCCGTCCCTGATTAGATCCTGGTGCTCGGCCTCTTCAATCAATATCAGAAGGTCGCCGTTCATTCCACCGCGACGGGCTGCATTCCCTTTACCTGACATCGAAAGCTGCATGCCCTGCTGAACTCCGGCTGGAATGTTAATTTTCATAACTTCTTCACCCTGCAGGATGCCCTCCCCGTAGCAGCTGGTGCATTTCTGCGTGATTATCTTTCCATCGCCACCGCAGGCCGGACAGACAGAGGTTGTCTGCATCTGGCCGAGAAAAGTATGGGTTACGCGGGATACCTGGCCCCGTCCGTTACATGTGGAGCAGTTGGAAAAAGATGAGCCGTTTGCGGCACCGGTCGAGTGGCATGCATCACAAGGGATATATTTATTTACCTTGATTTTCTTTTCAGTCCCCTTCACAACCTCTTCCAGCGTCAGCTTCACTTTAACCCGCAGATTGGAACCCCTGTTCACCTGTTGCTGTCGTCCCCTGGATGAGCCAAATCCTCCAAAACCAAAATCCCCGAAGATGTCACCAAAATGCGAAAAAATATCCTCAATGTTCATTCCCCCGGCACCAAACCCTCCGCCATTATTACCAAGGCCGGCGTGTCCATACTGATCGTATCGTGCTTTTTTATCACCGTCCGACAATACCTCGTAAGCTTCAGCCGCCTCCTTGAATTTGTCTTCAGCATCCTTGTTGCCGGGATTTTTATCCGGATGCCATTTCAAGGCCTGCTGACGATATGCTTTTTTTATCTCTTCGGCGGAAGCGCCACGGGCTACGCCCAATACTTCGTAGTAATCTCTTTTAGCCATCTTAAACCTTACTGATTAATCTCCAACAACAACCTTGGCGTAGCGTAACACTTTCTCATGAAGGTAATAGCCTTTTTCAATCACATCAACCACTTTCCCTTTCTGTTCAAGGTCTGTAACTGGTATCTTAGTGATTGCTTCATGAATATCACTGTCAAACGGCTGATTAAAACAGTCAATTGGAGTCACCCCGTTTTGCTTAAGGAAATCTGTAAAACTATTATATATCAACTCAATGCCCTCCTTAATCGCTCCAATCTCAGTCGTCTCGCGAATGGATGACATGGCTCTTTCCAGATTGTCAACAACCGGCAATACTCTTGTCAGAACCGTTTCACCACCGGATTTAACCAGTTCCATCTTTTCCTTTAGGGTTCTTTTACGGTAATTGTCAAATTCTGCCGAAAGGCGAAGGTATTTGTCAGACAGGTCAATCAGTTTATCACCCAGCTCTTCCAACTCTTTTTTGTGGCCTTTCCCTGAGCCTTTTTTCTTGCTGCTAGTATCTTCACCGGCTCGGTTCTCCATCGGATTCTCTTTTCCCTGGTTTTCCTCAATCGGTTTGTTGTCTTCTTGATCCATAAACTTGTCGGGAATTAATGATTTAATACACGATGGGGCAACCTCAAATAATTTGCCAATGAATTTCTGCGGACATTTTGGCAGAAGTCAGGGCACAGGATCAAGCAAGTCGCCTGATCGATGCCCCAATTCTATTCAGCCTCTCATCGATGTTTTGATATCCGCGATCTATCTGCTCAATGTTTTGAATGATGCTTGTGCCTTCCGCGCTGAGGGCGGCAATCAGCAGGGCAACCCCGGCCCGAATATCCGGTGAGATCAGCGTGGCAGGCCGGAGGGTATGCATCCGGTCGAGTCCGATTACTGTGGCGCGGTGTGGGTCGCAAAGAATGATCTGGGCTCCCATGTCAATCAGCTTATCAACGAAGAACAGCCTGCTTTCAAACATCTTTTGGTGAATCAGAACCGAACCTTTTGCCTGAGTCGCTACCACCAGGAATACCGAGAGCAGGTCAGGGGTGAGTCCAGGCCACGGAGCATCTGCAATGGTCATGATCGAACCATCCATAAAGCTCTCAATTTCATAATGATCCTGTGCCGGGATGTGTAGGTCATCCCCAGATATATTTATCCTGATACCCAAACGCTCAAAAGAATAGGGTATGATCCCGAGATGCTGGATACTTACGTTTTTAATGGTAATTTCAGATCGGGTTAATGCCGCTAATCCGATAAAACTGCCGACTTCGATCATGTCCGGGAGAATGGTATGGTCTGTTCCGCTTAAACTTCTCACCCCTTCAATAGTCAGGAGATTCGATCCAATTCCCTGGATCTTTGCTCCCATCCTCAATAGCATAAGACACAGCTGCTGGATGTAGGGCTCACAGGCTGCATTAAACAGGGTGGTAGTTCCAGAAGATAAAACAGCAGCCATAATCACATTTGCTGTTCCGGTTACGGAGGCTTCATCCAAAAGGATATAAGAACCTTTTAAAGTCTTGCCTGTAATTACATAACTCTCTTTATCCGCATGATATTCAACCGTTGCCCCTAGTCGGGTTAGTCCGTTGAAATGGGTGTCAAGCCGTCTGCGCCCGATTTTATCACCACCTGGCTGGGGCATTGAGGCTTTTCCATACCTGGCAATCAAGGGACCTATGAGCATGACAGAGCCCCTCAGTCGGGTTGCCTGTTTGCGAAAATCTTCGCTGTCAAGGTAGGCAGGATCAACGCTTGATGCCTTGAAACTCCAGGTTCCGTGATCAATCTGACAAGTTTCTACACCTATCTGGGCAAGAAGAGTGATCAGGTTCTTTACATCCAATATCTCCGGAATATTGTGAATGATAACCTTTTCCTTTGTTAGAAGTGTTGCGCTGATCACCTGCAAGGCTTCATTCTTTGCTCCCTGAGGGGTCAGCTCACCTTTGAGGGGGCGACCCCCGGTGATTTCAAAAATGGCCATCTCTGTACCCCTTAATATTTCTTCTTAAAATTGTGCGCAGGCCTGCTTGCTGGCTTTTTTCTCATCGGAACGGATTTTGGAGGCAACTCCTTAACTTCAGCAAGAACGGTACCTGCCGGCAGAGTCAGCCTTCCTCCAGATTCTTCACGCAAGGCGTCCAGAATTATTTCATCCGTTACATTGTCCTTGTTCCAGGTTAGGTAGGAGAGTTTCATGTGGTTGGCAATCTGCCGGGTAAACTCCATTCGCCTGTCCTCCTCAGGAATTTCAAGAGCCTTTTCAATCAGTAATTCCACGATTTTGCCATAATGGCGGATCTTTATCCGGGTAAAGGGATAGGGTACCCTGTCGGGCTTGGCCAGGAAATAATCTATAGTTGGGACCTCAAAAGGGGAATCAATGTCAAGCTTGAAATCAGCTATTAAATGAAGGTGATCCCATAGTTTATGTTTGTAATCCCTATTATCCCGCAGCGTGGGGTTGATGTTTCCCATTACATGTATAATGGTGTTCGCAGCTATATTTCTCTCTTCCCGGCTGGGCAGCGTCACTGCATGATCGACCATATTCTGGATAATCCTGCCATATTCAGGCATCCTTAGCCGTTTGAGCTTGTTATTGTATTCCATTGATCTGTTTACTTCGTGAGTGACAAAGGTAGGTATTTTTTCTCCGTCATTAGCCTTTGTATATCTTCAGCCGGGCGAACTTGAGAAGCAACTGTTTGTGTCCATGGTCCTTAAAAAAAACCGTTGCCTTTCGGCTGTTCCCGTCACCTTCAATCTGTAATACCTTTCCATTACCGAACCTTGAATGGATAATGTTCATCCCTGTCTTGATGCTGTCAGGATCATCCTGTTCAAAATTCCCAACGTCTATGGTCGGCGCAACGGCTTTACTTTTAACCGGTATGGTCCGGCGCAGGGGAGGGCGGATCAGTGCTGGTACCATAGGATCTTCCTCATCTTCCATTATCGGCACAGAGGTCTGCCGTTGATTCCCGCTGAGCCTGAGGAAGCGCGGATCAATCTCCCGGATAAAACGGCTCGGCCGGCAGTCAATCTGGCTGCCCCAACGGAAGCGTGTTTTGGAATTCGTGATCAAAACCCTTTTCATTGCGCGGGTTAAAGCAACGTAAAAAAGCCGGCGTTCTTCCTCAATTTCTTTGGCTGTACCCGTTGAAAACTGTGAAGGGAATAGGTCTTCTTCCATGCCGGCAATTATTACATACTGGAATTCCAATCCTTTAGCTGAGTGAACCGTCATCAGGCTTACCTTATTCCTGTCCTCAGGTTTTTCATTGTCCTGATCCGTCATCAAGGATATATTCTGCAGAAAAGTGTCCATTCCATTGGAGTTGGCATCATCGGATTCGCTGTTCGCCGCAACAACAAATTCCCGTATTCCGTTTACCAGTTCCTGTATGTTTTCGAATTTGCTGATCCCCTCCGGGGTTCGGTCATACTGAAACTCGGTAATCAGTCCCGACCCCTGTAAAACTTTCATCGCCAGTTCATAAGCGTCAACTGTAGAGGCAAGCTCCGAGAATCCTTCTATCAGCCTCCTGAACTGGACTAGCTTTTCTATTGTGCCGCGGTTGAATTGAGGTACGAAAGAAGCAGGATCTCCAATCACAGAAAAGAGCGGGACCTGCGCCTGATTAGCGGCTTCAGCTACCCGGTCAGAGGTTGTTTTGCCGATCCCGCGCGCCGGAAAATTTATAATCCTTCTGAAGGATTCATCATCACGATGGTTCTGAATAAGCCTGAAGTAGGCCAGAACATCTTTGATCTCCTTCCTCTGGTAAAATGAAATACTGCCGTATATCTTATAGGGGATATTCTGTTTACGGCAGGCCTCTTCAATAACCCTCGATTGGGCATGTGTCCGGTAAAGAACAGCAAAGTCCTTGAAATCTGCCTGCTGCCTGAGATGGATGTCAAGTATCCGGTTTGAAATCACAAACCCCTCCTCCTGGTCCGTCAGAGTCTGCACAAGGTCGATAGGTTCCCCAGGTTCATTTTCAGAGTAAACATTCTTAGGAATCCGTCCCTCGTTCTTGACAATCAGACTGTTTGCAGCTTCAACAATCGTTTGTGTTGACCGGTAGTTCTGTTCAAGTTTGAATATTTTATATTCAGGATAATCAGTTCGGAAATTAAGGATGTTCTCGATACGAGCCCCCCTGAAGGAATAAATGCTTTGAGAGTCATCCCCTACCACGCAGATGTTGTGTCGGATTCCTGCGATCTGATTTACAATGGAATACTGAACATAGTTTGTGTCCTGATATTCATCTACCAGCACATACATGAACTGGTTCTGGTATTTAGTCAATATTGCAGGATGATTGTGAAACAGTTGATAGGTGTTAACCAGCAAGTCATCAAAATCCATGGCACCGGCATTTCTGCAGCGCCGGCCATATGCAAGATAAACAGCCGCCATCTCAGGCCTTCGCGCAGATACATCCGCTGAGATCCATTCACTTCTCGATTGGTAGGCCTCGGCCGTTATCAGCTGGTTTTTTGCATTTGAGATTCTCCTCTGAATCTCAGCGGGTTGATAAACCTGATCATCCAGCTTCATGTCATGGAGGATGCTCCTGATCAGGCTTCTCGAGTCATCAGAATCATAAATTGTGAAGTCTTTAGTATACCCGATAGATTCGCATTCCTTTCTGAGAATCCTAGCAAATAGAGAGTGAAAAGTTCCCATCCACAGGTTTCTCGACACAGCCGGGTTGGTCAGTTTTTCAATGCGGTCCTTCATCTCCCTGGCTGCCTTGTTGGTAAATGTCAGGGCTAAAATATTCCAGGCCGGTACTCCTATTTCCAGGAGCCAGGCTATTTTATAGGTTAGAACCCTTGTTTTCCCGGAGCCGGCACCGGCGATTACAAGCACCGGACCGTCGGTCGTAGTAACCGCCTCTCTTTGCACCGGGTTTAGCTGATCAAGGATTTTATTCACTTTTCTAAAGTTATTTGTATGGATTTTTCTTTTTTCACGTTATGATCTTTGGATTCGGTGTACCGGCCAAAAGTAGCAATAGTAATATTCCAGACTCTTGCGTGCCGGCCAAAATCTGAGTCAGATTTGCTAATATTGTACCTTGAAATCCGAAAGCACTGATTTTGATGACGAAACGACTTGAAAATATAAAAAGCCTCGCTGCAGCTTTGTTTGTGCTGGTTTCCTTCACAGGTATCATCACTGCACAGGAAGCAGACTATACGGTCAGAATTAAACAGCCGGTTGGAGACACTATCAAATCCTGCCCCGGCAAAACTATTATTTTTATGGCTGAGGGGCTCAACGCTGATGGAAAGGCATTTGATCCGAATCAGGTCACCTTTACATGGGATTTCGGCTATAATGGTCAAATACGGACAGGACCCACGGTAACATGGAACTATCCGGAGGGAGGGCATTTCCTTATTCGTCTTTATGTGACAGGACTTGCCGGTCCGGCTGCAAAGAATATCCCGGAGATTCATGTATTCTGTGGCATGAAGCCCTGGTTCACCGGAACACGTCCCGATCAGCCCTCGTTTTGTAGCGGCTCCGAGATAACACTCACGGGTTTTGTCAATCCGGTTAAATGGACCGGGGATGATTTTCCCTTTACGAATACCTTTGCTCCCGCGGATTACACCTGGGATGGCTCCGGTATGCAGTCGAACCGCAACGGAATAGCCAGGATCAAGCCACCGCTCGACAAGGGGCATATGAAATATGTTTTTCGGGTGGCTGATAATTTTGGTTGTTTTTATGACACTACTCTCACACTATTTGGGGTTTATTCAACATTTGACATGGAACCCTTAACCGGTGAAGCTCCTCTTGAAGTGAGATTTGATGTTGATTCTTCTTCAAATGGGGGATCGGAAAACAGTATCACCTATCAATGGGAATTTTATGAGAATACCGATACATCTAAACTGCTTACTTCCACCCAGAACCTATTTAAATTTGAAATTCCGGGTCAGTATACCAGCCGCATGACTGCCAAATACCAGCAATGCACCTATTCCTCAACCCATAAGGAATATATACGCGTTGATTCTTCTCTTTTGGAAATTCCGAATGTATTTACACCCAATGAAGATGGAGCTAACGATTTTTTCCAGGTAAAAGGCCGGTCACTAAAAACTTTTCATGGGGTAATATTTAATCGATGGGGTAGGCCTGTGTTCGAATGGACCGACCCGAAAACCCTTGAAAACGGCTGGAATGGAAAGTTTGAAAATACCGGCGCAGATTGCCCGTCGGGTACCTATTACTATGTCATTAAGGCAACCGGATGGGACAAGAACAAAACTGAGTCAAAAACTGAAGACGGCGAGTATCCGGATATCATTTATCAGGGTGGAGTATACAAGGGATTCCTTACCCTTATAAGATAAATAAACCTGTCAGCTTTTCGAAAGCTGACAGGTTTAATGTTCCAATCTTCCTGCTTATTCCTCCCACCTATTCATCATCATCCGCCGTATAGGCAGCCTGAAGTTTATCCTGAACATCTGGCGGGCAGAGCGAGTATTCACTGAATTTCATGCTATAGGTTGCCCGTCCGTTCGTAAGAGAACTTAACGAGGTAGAGTATTTATTCATTTCTGCCAGAGGTACTTTAACCCTGAGTTTCTCATAGCGGCCTAATGAATCCATTCCCTGTATCATGGCGCGACGTCCCTGAAGATCACTCATTACGTCACCCATCCTGTCGCCCGGAACCAATACTTCAACCTCATAGATAGGCTCGAGAATTTTAGGACCCGCTTTTCTGAATGCCTCTGCAAATGCTTTAGCACCTGCCAGGCGGAATGAAATCTCATTGGAGTCAACCGGGTGCATTTTACCGTCATAAACATATACACGTATATCACGAGCATAGGAACCGGTAAGTGGACCATTCTCCAATTTCTCCATCAGACCTTTCTGTATGGCAGGCATAAATCTGGCGTCGATTGAACCTCCAACAATGCAGTTATAGTAAACCAGCTTTCCGCCCCAATCCAGTAAGATCTCTTCTTTATTCCGCAGTGAGAGAACCAGATCCTTACCATCAACTTTGAAGGTGTTTTTTTCCACAGCCCCTTCTTCATGCGGCTCGATAATCATGTGGACTTCACCAAATTGCCCCGAACCACCGGACTGCTTCTTGTGCCGGTACATGGCGGAAGCAACTTTCGTAATGGTTTCCCGGTAGGGGATTCTCGGCGGAAGATATTCAGTTTGAATCTTATGAATATTGTCGAGCAGCCATTTAACTATGTTAAGGTGGTATTCTCCTTGTCCATGCAGAATAATCTGCTTCAATTCCTTAGAATATTCGACTTTAAGCGAAGGGTCTTCCTCATGCAGTCGGTGCAGAGCTTCTCCAAGTTTTTCGTCATCCGATTCCTCCTTGGCTTTGATTGCAGCGCGGTATTTTGGCTCCGGCATTTCAATCGGCTTAACAGGAGAATCGAAGTTCTTGTCAGCCAGTGTTGTAAAGGTTCGGGTATCCTTGAGCTTAACAGTTCCGCCAATATCACCGGCAACCATGGTATCGACCTTCTGCCTGATCTTTCCAGCAATCACGAATAATTGTGAAATTCGCTCCTTGGCTCCGGTATTCATGTTAACTACATCAAGGCCTTCAGTGAGTTTTCCGGAGATGACTCTGAAATAGTTGATGTCACCCAGATGCTGCTCATTAAATGTTTTAAAAACGAATGCTACGTTTGGTCCTGCTGGATTGAGCGGAATAGCATCGCCTTTGGTGGTTTTGAATGTTGAAAAATCAGGCCCGGGGGCATAATTAACCAGAAAATCGCAAAACCGCTGGGTTCCCTGAAGATTCTTTGCTGAAATGCATAAGACGGGGAAAATACCGCGTTCACGAATACCTTTCTTCAGACCTTCCTTCATCTCCTCCTCGGTGAGGGTGTCATTTGCAAAGAACAGCTCCATGAGGTTTTCGTCTGCCTCTGCAGCAATTTCAACCAAACGGGTATAATAACTGTCAACCTTTGCGGTTTCCGATGCCGGTAATTCAGATTCTACAGCTGCCCCGCCACCAATTGGATACTTGATCGCCTTTTTGCGTATTACATCAATTACAGTATCAAAGCTATTGCCTTCATTGACTGGATATTGGACAACAACAACTTTTTGTCCGAAGGCCTCCTTTGCACTGTCAACAGCCTTGTCAAAATGCGATTTTTCATGATCAAGCTGATTTACAACAAAAATTACCGGTTTCTGATGCTTATCGGTATACCTCATCAGGGATTCGGTTCCCGTCTCAACCCCATTCTGGGCATTGATTAAAACAGCTGCGAAATCTACGGCACCAAGGGCTGCAACCGTTGCACCCACAAAATCGTCAGCGCCGGGAGTGTCAATGAAATTGATTTTATGATCCTTATATTCTGTATAGAGAACGGAGGAGTAAACAGAATTCCCCCTCTCGTGCTCAATTTCGTTGCAATCCGATACTGTATTCTTGCTTGTAACTTCACCCCGCCTGCTAATAACTCCTCCGTCAAAGAGGAGAGACTCAGCAAGTGTAGTCTTTCCTGATCCGGAATTTCCCAGCAAGGCAAGATTCCGTATCTGATTCGTTTGGTAAACTTTCATAACTCCCTGAATTTCTGGTAAATTGATGAGATAACTAGCTCGTCTTTAATTTGGTGTGCAAAGCTAAGATTTTTTTTATATTCTTCAAGAACCCAATCTCTTTAACGCCTCTTTTTCCGGTAAAACCAGAGGCCAAAGATCACAGCGCCTAAAAAAATACATCCTGCAAGAAGTGCGCTTCTGAAAAGTCCTTTGCCAATTGCCATCTTTTCCGTATCGCCGAACAAAACCCAGGATGCCCAGTAATTTGGGGAAGATAAATTCAGGGGAGATTTATCAAGATAAGTATTCTTTGCGGATTGAAGAGCTTCCCTTCGATCCATGCCTCGTCGAACATTCCTGTAAAAAAGGCTTGCAATGCGGGAAGCTGCGCGGTCATCGACAGGCCAAAGGGTCGTAATTAGTGATGATGCCCCGGCGAACTGGAATCCCCTGGCCATGCTCATGATTCCTTCACCGGCTTGCTGCTCTCCAGCAGCGGTATTGCATGCGTTAAGGAAGATCAAGGGCGATTCAACCTTGAAGGACAATATTTCAAAAAGATAAACACTGCCATCTGTCCTGGATGGATGAAGCAGTATCCGGGATTCCATCGGTTTCTCCTGGTTCAATACGCCATGAGTGGAAATATGAACAATCCTGTTGGTTGAAAAGGAATGCCGAAGTCTTTCCTCACTCGCCTTATGGTCTTCAAGTTGTTTGGTTCTGAATTCATTGGCTATCATACGGATCTCTTCTTTTGATTGATCGAGGATTCGCAAATCCCTTGATCCAAGCATGCTGCCATGTTTTGTAAAGGGTGCAAAGGCGTCAATACGCCATACTTTCTTTTGCTGCGTTTTGTGCCTGATTCTGTATAACTGTTCATGGGAAGAGATATAACTGATCCCGAATTTCCTGTTTAGGTAATTCAATTGACTGAAATCTGATATTCCTGGTCTGATCGAATCACTGACAAAGGCCTCAAATGGAAGAAAACCAATTTGCTCATCAGGAAGGATGATAAGTTTGTTGATTGTTTCAGGAATGCAGGCCTTTGCTATCAGGATGTTATAAAGCCGCGAAGAATTGGTAATATACTCGTTAAAAACGCCAGTGCTGACTCGATAGTTCATCGCATCCCTGAACTTTTTGACCAGTGCGGTAAAATCCGGCGAAACCTTATCACGCAAATACGTTAAGGTATCCTTGGTTACAACAAAAACTATCAGATCCCGATCTGGGCTCATCGTATAGTCGAGAAGAGCCTCGCCGGGTAAGAGCGTCTTTCTGATGGCATCCAGGGAATATCCCCGGTTGGAATAGATCAGCTGGTAAAAGTCCGGATTTTCCCTGCGAATCCGGATTTGCAAGGACCTCAGCTCATCTGTGAGCTGCGTGATAGAATTATTGAGCAGATTCCTGTCCGATTCTGAATAAGCGCCGATTTCATCCTGGGCTATCCTTAAAGATTGCAAGTCGTTTATTTGAGCTTTAAGCGAGTCTTCTTTAATGAGCCAGGTTCCGCTTCTGGTGAAATATTTCCTGGCAGCATTCAAACGGATGAATTCATTCAGGGTTGCCGCTTTATTTCGCCCCGATAGCTGGAAGGCCTGATCAAGATACAGGGCCTCTCCGGTCTCCTTGTGAATATCCAAAGCCATTTCAAGAGCCTGGAAAAAATGATTCTTAAACTCAGCCCCCAATAGCGGCTTACTGTCGAAGGAATACATGTATCGCAGTGTGTCCATCATCTCAAGCGAAATCAGATAAGTTTCGAGACCTTTCTTTAGATCGTTGATATCATGATTCTTTCGGTACCTTTTGTCAAAGGCATGGGCTTTATACGATGTGTAATCAGCTAAGCGCGGAGAGACTGCTTTAACACTCGGGTTTGATTCAGGGTCACCTGCATTGCATCCCGGGTCAAGACTGGCCAATGCAAGCTGGAAATACTCAATACACTTGTCAAAGTCTTCCCTGTGTGAATAATTGATCCCCATATTAATATAGAATGGAGCAGGATTCTGGCGTGTTTCCTTGACATAGCTCAGCGCTTTTCTGTAATAAATGCCAGAGCTGTCTAAGTTTTTTTTGCTGTGGTTTTTATCACTCATGTATTTATAAGAGTACACAGCTCCAAGGTTGTTCAGTACAGTTATCGCCTCAGATTTCTTATAATTCGGGATGGAATTTTTAACAGCCAGAGATTTCAGGAAAAAGTGGAGTCCTCGGTTGATAGAATCTCTTCCAACTTCAAGAACACCTAGTTCATTATAAACATTTGAAATGGCCGGGAGATTGTTGATTTTGACAAAAATGTCTAATGCCTCTCTGAGGGAGGAATCAGCCTTGGAATCCTTTTTGTTAATCTGAAAAACTACGCTGCTCATGTTGGATAAATCATCAGCAGTGCTATAATCACGATTCAATTTCCGGTTTATTTCCAATGATCGCTCGAAGAATCTCAGCGATTCATGTCCATCGCCTGTTTTCTTAAACAGCCTCCCCAAACATCTGAACGATTCGGCAGCCAGAATACTGTCGTATCTTGTTTGAACCGATCTGAAAGAAATAGAATTTACCAGGGTATCACAGGCACTTTTAAATTTGTTCTCCGAGGCCAGCTGCATGGCATAGCAGAGAGCCCTGTCTGCAAGGTGATCCGGGGAGATGGGCAAAGTGCCATTATTGTCTATATATATATTATATGCCGTTTTTGCCAAATAAGATGAATCGCTCAAATACCAGTATACCGCACAAGTTAGCCAATCTTGATTTGGGGAAACCTTACCCTCCCGGGTTTTCAGAATGAGCATCTCATTTAACATCCTGGCTGCTTCCGGGTGTTTCCCTTCCATAAGCAGTCTGATGATCTCGGGTGAGGGTTGATAATTTGCTGCTTGTTGGGCGCCCGAGAAACAGAATCCTGTTCCGAATCGTATGACTCCCATGATTATGAGTAGCCAGTAAGGAAGAATTTTTGCAGCCATCTTAAGCAAAGATACTTTTAACAATCGCTTTTGTTAGAGCACAGTTTTGCGCCTTTGGTCAAAAAGTAGTTCTAAAGGCAATATTTTTTCAAAGTATAGGGTTACTTTAGTGGCAAAAATAGGATAAACAGTTACATACAACTCATTGTATTGACTATAAATGATTGTTGCCATGAAGATTAGAATCGTTTTTGCATGGATTTTTGCCTTGCTGATGGTCGGTCCGGTTGTGACTGCATCGCGAGGCACTGATGAGACCCGGACAAATACCGGTGCCTATAGCGTCATTAAGGGACGAATTGCTGATTGGGGAAATAATGGTTCCTGGGATTTTCTCTCTTTTGGAGTTCTTTCCGATAAGGGAATGAAAGCCCGGGTAAACCGCATCGTGATTACAGATTTGTCAGGCGAACAGGTTTTTGCCGAGATACAGGATTTCTTCAGTTTCAGAGATAATGGGGCCAGTTGGTATTTTGTCGGGTTACGGCAGTATAACCTACCGGCGGAGTTTAAAACCTGGATTTACATATCTACCAAAGATGGAGGAGAGGTTTTGATGAGAGAAGCCCAGGGCGATGGCAGTGGGGGTACCCCCATTGATCCGGATGAAACAGTGATCGTTGTCAAGTGGCCATAAATGACTTCAGTGTCAAACGGAATCAGGAAATCCCGGGCAACCGGGATTTTTTTTTGATTTCTTGCGGAGTCATTCGTTTTTTTGAAAAATACTTTTACCTTTGCACACCATTTTGTTAACAAGAAAAGGGTTTATAAAACAGTTCATAATGCCTACGATACAGCAGTTAGTAAGAAAAGGTAGAACCAGTAAGAATGACAAGAGCAAAGCTCCTGCCCTGGATTCATGTCCGCAGCGGAGAGGTGTTTGTGTCAGGGTATACACTACTACCCCTAAAAAGCCGAACTCAGCAATGAGGAAAGTTGCCAGAGTGAGGTTAACCAACCAGAAAGAAGTCAACGTTTATATTCCGGGTGAAGGCCATAACCTGCAGGAGCACTCAATTGTGCTGGTTCGCGGTGGTAGGGTGAAGGACCTGCCAGGTGTGCGTTACCATATGGTACGAGGTACACTTGACGCAGCCGGAGTTGACGGGCGCAAGCAGAGAAGGTCAAAATACGGAGCCAAAAGGCCAAAAAAATAACCGGTTACTCAAAGCAGATTATCCATGAGAAAAGCGAGAGCCAAAAAAAATATCGTCCTTCCTGACCCCAAATTTGGAGATGTCAGGGTGACCCGCTTTGTAAATGACCTGATGTACAGCGGCAAGAAAAGTGTTGCTTTTGCCACTTTTTACGGTGCGCTGGACCTGGTTGGCAAAAAAACCCAGGAGAGCGGATTATCCCCACTGGATGTATGGAAGAAATCACTTGAAAATATTACTCCTGCCGTTGAGGTGAAAAGCCGCAGGGTGGGTGGGGCGACTTTCCAGGTGCCAATGGAAATCAGACCCGACCGTAAAATATCAATTGGTAATAAAAACCTGATCGAATATGCCAGAAAACGTTCGGGCCGTTCGATGAGTGAGAAACTCGCTGCTGAAATTGTTGCAGCATTTAATGAAGAAGGCGCAGCTTTCAAGAAAAAGGAAGATACGCACAGAATGGCCGAAGCAAACAGGGCATTCGCGCATTTCCGGTTTTAACCGGAGCACAGTTCTTTGACACGTTGGGATGGCACCAGATCTCTCTTATACCAGGAACATCGGTATAATGGCCCACATTGATGCGGGAAAAACCACTACTACCGAGAGGATTCTGTTTTATACCGGTATAAATCACCGGATGGGGGAAGTTCATGACGGTGCTGCTACAATGGATTGGATGATTCAGGAGCAGGAACGGGGTATTACCATTACTTCCGCTGCTACGACAACATGGTGGAACTTTGACGGGGATAACTATAAGATTAATATCATTGATACCCCTGGTCATGTGGATTTCACCGTGGAAGTCGAACGTTCACTCAGGGTCCTCGACGGAGCTATCGCGGTTTTCTGCGGAGTCGGCGGCGTCGAGCCACAATCTGAAACCGTTTGGCATCAGGCCGATAAATACAAGGTTCCAAGGATCGCTTTCGTCAACAAGATGGATCGGCCCGGAGCTGATTTTTTTTCGGTTCTGACTGAAATGAAGGAAAAGCTTGGCGCAAAACCAGTGGCACTTCAATTGCCTATCGGAACGGAAGACCATTTTTCAGGAGTGATTGACCTCCTTCGCAACCAGGCTTTGATCTGGCCAGATGGTGACATTTTAGGCGCACATCCGGAAATCTGCCCAATACCGGCAGAATTAGCGGATCAGGCTGCTGAATGGCGCAATCAGCTGATTGAGACAATTTGCGAAACAAATGACAATCTGCTTGAGAAATTCTTTGAATCAGGAGAATCCATTGAATTAAGTGAAATTTTATCTGCTTTACGAACGGCCACTCTGAACCGAACTCTTGTTCCGGTCCTTTGCGGCTCAGCATTTAAAAATAAGGGCGTGCAGCCTCTGCTAGATGCAATTGCTGCTTACCTTCCAAGTCCAATAGATGTTGGCGCAGTTTCTGGATACAATCCAAAAACAAACCAGATTATCTCAAGGGCTCCGGATCATACCGCCCCCTTCGCAGCACTCGCTTTTAAAATTGCAACGGATCCGTTTGTAGGCCGTCTTGCCTACATGAGGGTTTATTCAGGGTCAATCCGTTCGGGAGCCACTGTTTTTAACATGCGAACCGAAAAGAAAGAAAGGATTACCCGCCTATATCAAATGCATGCCAATAAGCAGAACCCCCGTGATCTTGTCGACGCCGGTGATATTGTTGCAGCCGTTGGGCTGAAGGATATCCGAACCGGTGATACTTTGTGCGACGATGATCACAAAATACTCCTGGAATCAATAACATTTCCTGAACCCGTTCTTGGAATCGCTGTAGAAGCGAGAACTCAAGAGGATATTGCCCGGCTTACCGAAGCTCTCCAGAAACTGATCGAGGAAGATCCAACTTTCAGGGCACGAATCGATGAGGAATCCGGACAGACAGTTATCAGTGGAATGGGTGAATTGCACCTTGATATTATTACCGATCGTTTACGCCGGGAATTCAAACTTGATATTAACCGGGGATTACCTCAGGTAGCTTACAAAGAAGCAATTCGCAACGAAGTTCTCCAACACACCGTTTTTCGCAAGGAAGGCGGAGGCCGGTCACTTTTCGCTGAAATAAAGGTTAAAATTGAACCGAATCCGGAAGGCTCAGGATTGAGCTATCAAACAGGACAACTTTCAGAAAAATTTCCCAAAGCCTATATCGCTGCCGTGGAGCGGGGTTTCAAAAATGCTCTTAATAGCGGTGTACTGGCAGGATTTCCTTTGAAAAGCCTAAATGTTACCCTCCTTGATGCAACTTTTCATCCAACCGATTCTGATGAGCTTGCTTTTGAAATAGCAGCTCAAAAGGCATTTCGGGAAGGTTGTGAGGCAGCAGGTCCAGTTTTACTCGAACCCATTATGAAACTGGAAGTGGTTTCCCCTGAAGAATATGTTGGAGATATCATTGCCGATCTCAACAAGAGGCGCGGACAGATTTCGGGAATGGAAAACAAACCCGGAGGCCGCGTGGTAAGCGCAACAGTACCGTTATCCGAACAGTTTGGATATGTTACGGTTCTGAGAACACTTACCTCCGGTCGTGCAAGTTCAACAATGGAAGTTTCCCATTATGAGGAAGTCCCAAGAGAATTAGCCATCACCGTGCTGCAGAAAGTATTTGGACGAGTGGATTTATTGTAGAAAAAACACATACGAATGAGTCAGAAAATTAGGATTAAGTTGAAGTCTTACGATCATAACCTGGTAGACAAGTCTGCCGAAAAGATCGTGAAAACGGTAAAGAGCACCGGAGCCGTAGTTAGCGGTCCGATACCGCTTCCAACCCATACCAGAATATTTACTGTTCTGAGGTCAACTTTCGTGAATAAGAAGTCGAGGGAGCAGTTTCAACTGAGCTCCTACAAGCGGCTGATCGATATCTATAGTTCCACAGCAAAAACAATTGATGCGCTGATGAAACTGGAATTGCCCAGCGGGGTTGAAGTTGAAATAAAAGTATAATTATAAGAGCTAATAAGATGCAAGGCTTAATCGGGAAAAAAATCGGGATGACTTCTGTCTTCGATGCTGATGGAAAAAATGTTCCATGCACGGTGATTGAAGTTGGTCCTTGTGTGGTTACCCAGGTCAAGACCCATGATAGAGACGGGTATGAAGCTGTGCAGGTGGCCTTTGACGATAAAAAGGAGAAGAACACCCCAAAACCGATGTTGGGTCATTTTAAAAAGGCCAACACCACACCAAAAAGGGAGCTTGCCGAGTTCCAAAAAGACAATGGCGAACAGGTTAATCTGGGAGATGTCATCACAGTGGAAACGTTTACAAATGATCGCTGGGTGGATGTTACAGGTGTTTCTAAGGGAAAAGGTTTCCAGGGTGTTATCAAACGCCATGGTTTTGGTGGTGTAGGCGATAATACTCACGGACAGCACAACCGACTCAGGGCTCCTGGTTCTATCGGAGCTTCTTCCTATCCGAGCCGCGTACTGAAGGGTATGCGCATGGCAGGACAGACGGGTGGTAATTCCGTTAAAATGATCAGTCTCCAGATCATGAAAATTATTCCTGAACACAACCTGATGATTTTAAAAGGTTCTGTTCCTGGAGCAAAAGGTTCATACTTAATAATTGAGAAGTAATGAAAGTAGCAGTATACAAGACTTCCGGTGAAGAGACCGGGCGGACCGTGGAGCTGCAGGACGAGGTTTTCGCCATCAGTCCGAATGATCATGCCATCTACCTGGATGTGAAACAGCACCTGGCCAATCGCAGGCAAGGTACACACAAAGCCAAGCAGCGGAATGAGATCGCCGGAAGTACCAAAAAGCTGAAAAGGCAAAAAGGTACTGGCGGAGCGCGTGCCGGTAGCATCAAATCTCCCCTTTTCCGGGGTGGCGGCAGGGTTTTTGGTCCGGTTCCTCGCGATTACAGTTTCAAACTGAATAAAAAAGTTAAGCAACTGGCACGGAAATCCGCCCTGACCTATAAGGCTCAAGGTTCTCAGATTGTGGTCGTTGAAGATTTCGTCATGGATGGGCCAAAAACCCGGACAATGGCTGAGATCAAGCAAAGCCTGAAATCTGGCGACAAAAAAATGCTTCTGGTTTTAAATGAACCAAATAAAAACGTATATTTGTCGTCTCGAAATTTACAGGGTATTAAAGTTGTAATGGTTTCAGACTTAAACACTTATGATATATTAAATGCTTCAACAGTAACCTTTGTTGAGAGTTCTATTGAAGCTTTGAATGCAAATTTCGGACAATAAAAGGGAAACCATGGATATTCTGATTAAACCGATCGTAACCGAAAAAATGACAGGCCAGACTGAAGACCTGAAATTCTACGGTTTTATCGTTGACAAAAGGGCCAATAAATATCAGATCAAGAAGGCAGTACAGGATATGTACGGAGTTTCGGTTGTTTCTGTAAACACCATGCGTTACGGAAGCAAGGAGAAATCGCGTTTTACCAAGAACGGACTGGTCCGCGGGAAAACGAATGCCTTCAAGAAAGCAGTTGTTAGCCTGGTTGATGGAGATGTAATAGATTTTTACAGCAATATTTAACTAAGAAATGGCAGTTCGCAGTTTTAAACCCGTAACGCCGGGGCAGAGAAAGAAAATTATAGGAACGTTTGAGGAAATTACTCATTCGTCACCTGAAAAATCTTTATTAAAGCCCGTCAAAAAGTCAGGCGGACGGAACAGTAATGGCCGGATGACCATGAGGTACATGGGCGGCGGTCATAAGCAGATGTACCGTATGATCGACTTTAAACGCGACAAGGACGGTATTCCGGCAAAAGTGACTACTATTGAATATGACCCTAACCGTACTGCCCGCATCGCCTTGTTGGTTTATGCCGATGGCGAGAAGCGTTATATGCTGGCACCAAACGGACTAACAGTGGGTCAGGCGATACTCTCCGGTACCGGTATTGCCCCGGAGATCGGAAACAGTCTTCCATTGGGCGAGATCCCCTTGGGTACGATCGTACATAATATTGAACTCAGACCCGGTCAGGGCGGTGCCATGGCCAGAAGTGCCGGTACCTATGCACAGATTGTTTCCCGCGAAGGACGCTATGCAATCATCAAGCTGCCATCGGGTGAAACCCGGTTGGTGTTAACAACCTGTCGTGCTACTGTTGGAACAGTATCCAATTCCGATCATGGACTCGAGAGTGATGGGAAAGCCGGTCGGAAACGTTGGCAGGGCAGACGCCCGCGAGTTAGGGGTGTCGTTATGAACCCGGTTGATCACCCTATGGGCGGTGGCGAAGGCCGTGCCTCCGGTGGACATCCGCGTTCCAGGAAAGGTCTTCTTGCAAAAGGTTATAAAACCCGCAGGCCGAAAAAATCCTCCTCGAAGTTCATCCTTGAAAAACGTAAAAAGTAACCGTAAATAAACGATTGTATGAGCCGATCACTTAAAAAAGGTCCATTTATCGAATTCACTCTGGAGAAGCGGGTCCTTACCCTGAATACAAGCGGCAAGAAGTCGGTTGTTAAAACATGGGCACGCAGAAGTATCATTTCTCCGGATTTCGTAGGACATACTATTGCTGTGCATAATGGCAACAAGTTTATACCGGTTTACATTACGGAGAATATGGTAGGTCACAAGCTGGGAGAATTTGCTCCCACCCGGAACTTCCGTGGCCATGCCGGTAACCGGAAGAAGTAATCAGAATTTGACATAACCGAGAAGATAAAAATTCAGAATAATGGGATCCAGAAAGCAAGAGCGGGCAAACCGGACCAAAGAAGAGCGTAAGGACCAATTCCTCGCGGCTCTTCGTAACAATCCGACTTCACCCCGTAAAATGAGGCTGGTAGCCGATATGATCCGTGGAATGGAAGTTCAGCGAGCCTTGGATGTTCTTAGGTTTAACCCGAAAGAAGCTTCCCGGAAGATGGAGAAACTTTTAATGTCGGCGATCTCTAACTGGCAGGCAAAAAACGACGGTGTCAGAATTGAAGATAGCCACCTGTTTGTAAAACAAGTATTCGTGGACTCAGCCAGAATACTGAAACGGTTGCGCCCTGCTCCCCAAGGACGAGGCCACCGGATCAAAAAGCGCTCTAACCACGTTACAATTTTCCTGGATAGTCGTAAACAAGTCGAAAAAACGGACGCATAGATGGGACAAAAAGTTAACCCGATTAGCAATCGCCTGGGAATTATTAAAGGTTGGGACTCCAACTGGTATGGCGGCAGTGACTTTACCGAGAAATTGGTTGAGGATTTTAAAATCCGCGAATACCTGAATGCCCGGCTCTCTAAGGCAAGCGTATCAAAAATCGTAATTGAGAGAACTCTCAAGTTGATCACAATCACCGTTAATACGGCCCGCCCCGGGATTATCATCGGTAAGGGTGGTCAGGAAGTTGACAAACTGAAAGAAGAACTCAAGAAGATTACCAGCAAAGAAGTTCAGATCAACATCTTTGAAATTAAAAGACCTGAACTGGATGCGGTTATCGTGGCAACAAACGTTGCACGCCAGCTGGAGGGAAAAATCGCCTACAGGCGCGCCATTAAAATGTCCATTGCCTCTACAATCCGTATGGGCGCTGAAGGGATTAAAATTCAGATTTCTGGACGACTCAACGGAGCCGAAATGGCACGTTCCGAAACATATAAGGAGGGAAGAATTCCTTTGCATACGCTTAGAGCTGATATTGACTATGCCCTGGCCGAAGCCCACACTAAAGTTGGTACAACCGGGATCAAGGTTTGGATTTGCAAAGGTGAAATTTTCGGGAAACGGGATCTGTCTCCGAACATCGGTGCAAAAGCACCCAAAAAGACTTTCAAGAAAAGAAGAGGCTAATAATCGACTGATAAAAGCAAATAGCCATGTTACAACCGAAAAAGACTAAATACAGAAGGCAACAGAAGGGTAGGATGAAAGGTAATTCACAGCGGGGAAACCAGCTGGCTTTCGGCTCTTTTGGCATCAAAGCATTGGAAACCTGCTGGATGACCGGTCGTCAGCTTGAAGCTGCCCGTGTTGCCGTAACCCGCCATATGCAGCGTCAGGGGCAGATTTGGATACGCGTTTTCCCTGACAAACCCATTACCAAAAAGCCTGCAGAGGTACGTATGGGTAAAGGTAAGGGAGCACCTGAGGGATTTGTTGCCAGAGTTACTCCTGGCAGAATTCTGTTTGAAGCTGAAGGCGTTTCACTTGAAATGGCGCGCGAAGCACTCCGCCTTGCCGCACAGAAGCTGCCCGTTAAGACCAAGTTTATTATTGCACGGGATTTTGTTGAAGATTCAAATAACGAATAATGAAAAACGTAGAGATTCGCGAACTGACGGCCAAGGAGCTGAATGAACGGATTGAAACTGAGAAAAGCAATCTGGTTCGGATGCAGATGAACCACACGGTATCACCGTTGGACCATCCGCACAACATCCGGTTTACCAGGCGCCTGGTTGCACAGCTGACAACGGAATTGCGCAAGCGGCAATTAATTGAAAACAAGAAAAGCGAATAATCCATGGAAGGTAAGAGAAACCTGCGCAAGGAACGTACCGGTGTGGTCGTCAGCAATAAAATGGACAAGTCCATCGTGGTTGCTGTTAACAGAAAGGTAAAACATCCCATTTATGGGAAGTTTGTAAACAAGACCACCAAATTTGTTGCTCATGACGAACAGAATACCTGTAATGAGGGTGACCTGGTCCGTATCATGGAAACCCGCCCGCTGAGCAAGCTGAAAAACTGGAGATTAGTTGAAATTATTGAAAGAGCTAAGTAACCATGATACAGCAAGAGTCCCGAATGATCGTTGCCGATAACAGCGGTGCCAAAGAAGTCCTTTGCATCCGGGTGTTAGGCGGAACCGGCAAGAAATATGCCACCGTTGGAGATAAGGTGGTTGTTACTGTTAAATCCGCTCTGCCGGGCGGTGAACTAAAAAAGGGTACTGTTTCTAAAGCGGTCATTGTGCGCACATCGAAAGAGATAAGGCGCAATGACGGTTCTTACATCCGCTTCGATGATAACGCCTGCGTCCTTTTAAACGCTGCCGGTGAGATTCGCGGAACCCGCATTTTCGGCCCAGTTGCCCGGGAATTGCGCGAGAACTATATGAAGATCGTATCCCTTGCTCCAGAAGTGTTATAAAGAAAAAGCACTGAACATGCAGAAGAAAATGAATATTAAAAAAGGAGATACCGTGCTTGTGATAGCCGGCAACTCCAAAGGACAGCAAGGAAGAGTGCTGGAAGTGATCCGTAAAAAAGACCGCGCGATCGTTGAAGGCGTTAATATGTTGTCAAAACATACCAAAGCAGATAAAAATGCACCCCAGGGTGGTATAATTAAGAAGGAAGGTCCCATTCATGTATCAAACCTGATGCATCTGGATCCTACCTCTGGTAAGCCAACCCGTATTGGCCGTCGTTTGGATGACAAAGGGAAACTGGTGCGTTATGCCAAAAAATCTGGAGAGGAGATCAAGTAATGGAATATACGCCTAATCTAAAGACCAAATACCGGAATGAAGTAATTCCGGCTCTGACTAAGGAATTCAGTTATAAGAGCGTAATGCAGGTTCCGCGTCTAAGAAAGATCGTGATTAACCGGGGAGTAGGGAAAGCTGTTGCAGATAAGAAATTGATCGAAGTTGCACAGGAGGAATTGACCAACATTACCGGACAAAAAGCAGTGCAGACCTTTTCAAAGAAGGATATCTCAAACTTCAAACTCAGGAAAGGAATGCCGATCGGAGTTAAAGTTACACTGCGTCGCGAAAAGATGTATGAGTTCCTTGAGCGCCTGATCGCCGTGGCACTTCCCAGAATTCGCGATTTCAACGGAGTAGCTGCAAAATTTGACGGCAAGGGAAATTATACCTTGGGTATCAGCGAGCAAATTATTTTCCCCGAGATTGACATCGACAAGATGCATTCAATGATCGGAATGGAGATTACTTTCGTTACCGATGCCAGATCAGACGAAGAAGGATATGCACTGCTGAAGGAGTTCGGTATGCCTTTTAAAACAATCAATAAGAAATAGGGTATGGCTAAAGAATCCATGAAAGCCCGCGAAGTGAAGCGGCAAAAAATGGTGGCAAAATATGCTGAGAAACGTGCCAAATTAAAGGCAGAAGGTGATTTTGCCGGTCTTGATGCGCTTCCCAAGAACTCATCGAAAGTTCGCCTGCATAACAGGTGTAATCTGACCGGTCGTCCAAAAGGTTATATGAGGCAGTTTGGCGTCAGCCGTATTCAGTTCAGGGAAATGGCTTCCCAGGGACTGATACCGGGAATTAAGAAAGCAAGTTGGTAATAAAAATATTGTAAAGAAATGACTGATCCAATTGCAGATTACCTGACCCGCGTACGGAACGCGATCATGGCTAAGCATAAGGTGGTAGAGATTCCTTCATCGAACCTGAAGAAGGAAATTACCAAAATATTATTTGAAAAGGGCTATATCCTGAGCTATAAATTTGAGGATACCGCACCGCAAGGTGTCATCAAGATAGCATTGAAATACCATCCGATCTCTAAAGTTCCTGCTATCAAGAGTTTGAAGAGGATCAGCAAACCGGGATTACGGAAGTATATTGATGTTGACGGGCTGCCGCGGGTTTTGAACGGAATGGGTATAGCAATTCTATCAACCTCAAAAGGCTTGATGACAGATAAGGAAGCCCGCAGAGAGAACGTGGGTGGTGAAGTTATTTGTTACGTTTATTAGAAAGGATTATCAATGTCACGTATTGGAAAATTACCAATAGCACTACCCGCTGGGGTCAGCATTACGGTTCATCCCGACAACCGGGTTGAAGTTAAAGGACCCCTTGGAACACTAAATCAGATGGTTGATCCTGATATTCAGGTGAAAGTTGAGGAAGGTCAAATAATTGTCTCCCGCCCAACAGACCAGAAGCGTCATCGTTCTCTTCACGGACTCTACAGATCCCTGATCAGTAATATGGTTGTAGGTGTTTCAACAGGCTATGAAATCAAGCAGGAACTTGTTGGTGTCGGTTATAAAGCTACCGTGGAAGGCCAATTGCTGGAGCTTCACCTTGGGTATTCCCACCCTTTTGTTATACAACTCCCGGAAGAGATCTCTGTTCAGGCAGTTACAGAACGTCGTAGTAATCCGATTGTTACACTGAAGAGCATTGATAAGCAGTTGATCGGGCAGGTTGCGGCCAAAATCCGCTCACTTCGTCCACCGGAGCCCTACAAAGGTAAGGGTATCAAATTTGTTAATGAGGTACTTCGCCGTAAATCTGGCAAGGCTGCTGGCAGTTAGTGTCAAATAGTCAGAAAAAAGTAATTCGCTAAAATCTATAGAACATGGCTTTTTCAAAGCACGAGCGCAGACTGAAGATCAAAAACCGGATAAGGAAAAACCTTGCAGGTTCAACCGAAAACCCGAGGCTGACCGTTTACCGGAGCAACAAGCAGATTTCTGTTCAGTTGATAGATGATCATACCGGAAGAACCCTGATTTCAGCATCTTCGCTGGAAAAAGAGGTCGCAAAAAACACTGGAATTAATAAAGTTGATCAGGCAAAATTGGTTGGTAAACTGATTGCTGAGAAAGCCCTGGCAAACGGAATCACCTCGGTTGTTTTTGACCGGAACGGTTATTTGTATCATGGAAGGATTAAATCGTTGGCAGATGCAGCCCGTGAAGGTGGGCTTAAATTCTAAATAATATGGCTACGAGCGTACGTAAGGTAAAGACAAGTGATCTTGAATTGAAGGACAGGTTGGTTGCAATCAACAGGGTAACCAAAGTCACCAAGGGCGGTAGGAATTTTAGTTTCTCAGCCATTGTGGTGGTTGGAAATGAAGACGGCGTTGTCGGCTGGGGCCTTGGAAAGGCAAACGAGGTGACTACTGCTATCGCTAAAGGTGTTGAGGCAGCTAAAAAGAACCTGATAAAAGTTCCGGTTATTAACGGCACGATACCTCACGAGCAGGTCGCGAAATTCGGCGGTGCCACTGTCTGGCTGAAACCAGCATCAGGTGGTACTGGCGTGAAAGCGGGCGGTGCAATGAGGGCTGTTTTGGAAAGTGTGGGTATTCATAATGTACTCGCCAAGTCCAAAGGATCCTCCAATCCCCATAACCTGGTTAAAGCTACTATGGCTGCCCTGGTTGAAATGCGTGATGCAATTACTGTTGCTCAGCACAGGGGGGTCAGCATGGAAAAAGTATTTAATGGATAACTCGGATACCGTAGAATATCATGGCCAAAATTAAGATTACACAGACAACAAGTAAAATTCATACGACTGAGAGGCAGAAAAGAACTCTCGAAGCCCTCGGATTGAGGCGTATGCATGCCTCGGTTACCGTGGAGGCTACCCCCCAGATACTGGGAATGGTTGAGAAAGTTCACCACCTGGTAACCGTTGTAAACACTAAGTAATTAACCTGAAAGAAATTTTATCCGATGGAACTACATAATCTGAAGCCAGCTGAAGGATCAGTGCACCGGGAGAAACGAATAGGCCGCGGACAGGGATCCGGTCACGGTGGAACGTCCACCCGTGGTCACAAAGGTGCCCAGTCAAGATCAGGCTATTCGAAAAAAGTTGGCTTTGAAGGGGGGCAGATGCCGATTCAGCGCAGACTCCCGAAATTCGGTTTTAAAAACATAAACCGCAAAGAGTTTAAAGGAATCAACGTCAGTACCTTACAGATGCTTGCAGACAAAAATAAGTTTACTGTTATCGATGTGGATACCCTGATCGGGGCCGGTCTGGCACACAAAAACGACCGTGTAAAAATCCTCGGCAACGGAACCTTAACTGCTAAACTGGAAGTTAAAGCACACGCATTTTCCGAATCCGCAGTAAAAGCAATAGAAGCTCAACAAGGAACGGTCGTAAAACTGTAACGGAATGAAGAGATTTATTGAAACCCTTAAGAATATCTGGAGGATCGAAGACCTCCGCGCAAGAATCCTGACCACTCTCGGATTGGTTTTGGTTTACCGGCTCGGCAGCTTTGTCGTGTTGCCGGGAATTGATCCCACTCAGCTGGAAGGCCTGAAACAGCAGACAGCATCCGGCCTGGAAGGATTACTTGACATGTTCTCAGGTGGGGCGTTTTCAAATGCCTCCATTTTCGCCTTGGGTATCATGCCTTATATCTCTGCTTCAATTGTTGTCCAGTTGATGACAATCGCAATCCCCTATTTTCAGCGTTTGCAGAAGGAGGGAGAAAGCGGCCGGAAGAAAATGAACCAGATAACACGTTGGCTCACCGTTTTGATAACTGCAGCACAAGCACCGAGTTATTTATTTAACCTAAAATACCAGCTGGCCTCAACAACTGCCATTATTAACCCGGGTCCGTTCTTTACCATTTCATCGGTAATTATCCTGACAGCCGGAACCTTATTTGTTATGTGGCTCGGTGAAAGGATCACAGACAAGGGTGTAGGTAACGGGATATCGCTCATCATTATGATCGGTATTATTGCCCGACTTCCTTTTGCCCTTTTCGCGGAACTTGCTTCAAAACTTGAACAACAAGGTGGCGGGCTAGTCATGGTGCTAGTTGAAATATTGATTTTGCTTGTTGTGATCATGGGAACCATTGCGCTCGTTCAGGCGACGCGGCGTGTTCCTGTGCAGTATGCCAAACGAATTGTTGGAAACAAGCAGTACGGTGGCGTTCGGCAATACATACCATTGAAAATAAATGCAGCCGGTGTAATGCCAATTATTTTCGCGCAGGCTTTCATGTTTTTACCTATGATGCTGGGTAAGTTTAACTCTGAAGCTGCAAGTAAATTTGTTCAGACGTTCGGGAACTATGGCGGTTTCTGGTACAATTTTACTTTTGCTGTTCTTATCATTGCATTTACTTATTTCTATACGGCTGTAACGGTGAATCCCACCCAAATGGCTGAGGATATGAAAAGAAATGGTGGTTTTATCCCGGGCGTTAAGCCCGG